>NZ_SOBN01000003.1:600000-900000 GCF_004365705.1 Streptomyces sp. 846.5 | reverse complement strand
GGCACCTTGGCTGACCTGTCGGGCTGGATCCGGGCAGCCGATCACCGCGAGCAGTGGCGCATGGTGGCCGAGTTCCTTGAGGAGTTTCGCCATGAGCCTCCGGGAGAACGCCTTGCGCTCCTCCAGGAGGAACCGCCCACCACGGGTGATGAGAACTGGGACGCCTTTCTCGCCGGCCTGGCCGAACACCTCGCCGCGAAGGAGAACCGTTCTGGTCCCGCCTGGTGCGAGACGCGCATCCTTCCGCGGTTCTGGTTCCCGTTCAACACCTCGGCAGCGCGAGTCGACGCGTTCGTCCACGCCCCAGCGGCCTTCCGCAGGCGTGGGGTCTTCGTGACGGCAGCTGAGCTGGAGGTCGCGTGAGCGGGGGCGGGCCGGGGCCGATGCTTGACCGCGCCGAGATCGAAGCAGCGCTGCGGATGTTGGGCGAGCGCCTCGCAAAGCGCGGAGTCATCGCCGACATCTATGTCTTCGGGGGTGCCGCCATGGCTCTGGCATATGACGCCCGGCGCTCTACGCGCGACATTGACGCCGTCTTCTCGCCGCACGGAATCGTCCTGGAGGAGGCGAAGGAGGTAGCCGATCGACTGGGCCTCCCGCCCTGGTGGCTGAACGAGCAAGGGAGCGTGTACGTAGCCTCGGGCGGCGACCCGGAGGCCGCCCGAATCTTCGACCATCCGGGTCTACGGCTGTCCGCAGCGTCACCTCGCCATCTGCTGGCCATGAAGGTACAGGCCGCACGCCGCCGCGACAGCGATGACATCGCCTTCCTCATCAAGGCGCTTGAGTTGGCGACCGTTGACGAGGTCCTGGCTGTCTGCACTGAGGTGTTTCCCGACGAACCTGTCCCCGCTCGCGCCCAGTTGCTGTTGGAGGACATCCTCGCCTCCATTGACCCGCACTGATTCGGCGAGGCAAGCCGCACCGGAGGATCATTTCCCCGAGCGTGCCCGCTGTGCATGGCAATCCGCAGCGGCAATCCTCGCAACGCGACTCAGGCGTTTGACGGCGCACGTTGCACACCGTCAGCGATCAGCTCTCCTCGTTGAGGAGCTTCGCTGCGGCCGTGGAGTCCATGAGGGGTCCTCGGCCGAGGAGGGCCGAGCCAGACCGCGCCGCACCACCGACCGACTTTCACCTTGAAGAGGACCTGGTCGTCCACGGCTGCGATGCGCTCGTGGGGTGTGCACGGGTCGGCGAACTGCTCCTGGGCCTTGGCGATCAGTGGGTGGTCGATCTCGTCCAACGGCCGGTCCACCGGTCCGACGGGGATGTCGAGGTCTTCGGGATTCTGCAGAGAGGCACGGGATGACCATGCTGCCCCGCCCGGTGGAGATGTTCGACCGCGAGTACGAATGGCGCGCTCTCGCTGCATTCGCCACCGATCCTGGCGCCGGCGCCACCCTCGGCGTCGTCTCCGGGCGCCGTCGCCAGGGCAAGACCTTCCTGCTCCGGGCCCTGTGCCAGGCCACTGGAGGCTTCTACTTCGCCGCCGACGAAGCCACCGACGGCGAGTCCCTGCGTCAGATCGGCGCCCAGATCGCGGCCCACCTCAACTCACCCGCACCATTGGCCTTCGATGACTGGCACCAAGTCGTCGATGCCCTGCTCGCTCTCGGGCGCGACCGTGCGATTCCGGTGGTAATCGACGAATTCCCCTACCTCGCTCGCGCCAACCCGCGCCTGCCCTCCATCCTATGTCCTTCATGGGACGCCTCCTGAGCGGCAACGCGCCCCTACGTGGACGCGCCGGCCTCGAACTCGTCGTGCCAACCCTGGACCACCGACTCGCCGCCCAATTCTGGGGCGTCACCGACCCGCTGTCCGCACTCAAGGTCAACGCCATCGTCGGCGGCACCCCTGCCTACCGCCGCGGGTTCGCTCGGGACGACACTCCCACTGGACCTGACGACTTCGATCCCTGGGTCCTGCGCACTGTCCTCTCCCCGGCCAGCCCCCTCTTCCGCGAAGCACGCTATCTGCTGGCCGACGAACCGGACCTGTGCGACGCCGCGATGTACCACTCCGTCCTGGCTGCCATCGCCGCAGGCAACTCCAACCGCGGCGGCATCGCCAACTTCCTCGGCCGCAAATCCAGCGACCTCGCCCACCCGCTTACCGTGCTGGAGGACTGCGGCCTGATCACCCGTGACCCCGACGTCTTCAAGGACAACCGCACCAGCTTTCGCATCGCCGAGCCCCCTGGTCACCTTCTACAACGCCGTCATGCGCCCGGTGTGGTCGACCTGGAGCACACCCGTGACGCCCGAAGGCTGTGGGAACGGGCCCAACGGCGCTTCACCGGCAACGTCCTGGGCCCCCACCTCGAACACCTGTGCCGCCACTGGACCCAGCGCTTCGCTCCCGATCAGCTTTTCGGCGACCATCCCAATCGCGTCGGCTCCGGCACCGTCAACGACCCCGCCAACCGCACCACCCACAAACTCGACGTCGTCGCCTTCGACCTGGACGACGACAACCGCTCCCCCCTGCTGGCCATCGGCGAGGTCAAGTGGGGTGAGACCATAGGTCTCGGCCACCTCGAGCGGCTAACCCGCATCCGTGCCCTGCTCACTGCCCAAGGCCGCCACGGCGCCGCTGATGCCCGCCTCGCCTGCTTCAGTGCCGCCGGATTCACCCCTGAACTACACGACCGCGCCACCATCGATCCGACCATCGTCGTGGTGGGCGCAGCCGACCTTTACGCCTGACACCGCAAGCCGCCGATCGCTGCGATCGGGCAGAGACGGCCACTGTGTCGTACGTCGATTGCCGTCCAGGACGGGTTCCGGCGCAGCCAGCCACTACTACCAGGACTGCTCGCTGGCGCGCACCAGGATCTCGTTGACGGCTACGCGGCGGTGCCGGGTGACGATGTAGGTGACCGCGTCGGCGATGTCCTCGGGGTGCAGCAGCTCGATGTCCTCGATCTGGCGCTCGATCGCCTGCCGTACGCCGTCGCGGAGGTGCGAGCTCAGCTCGGTGGCCACGGTGCCGGGCTCGACGACGCTCACCCGGAGGTGCTTCTGCATGACCTCCTGCCGCAGGGCCTCGGTGAACCCGTTGACGCCGAACTTCGTCAGGTTGTAAACGGCCGTCCCGGGGCGGGCGACCCGGCCTGCGGTCGAGCTGATGTTGACCAGGTCCGCCACCCGCCGCGGGGAGTCCTCCGCGGCGCGGAGGAGGTGCGGCAGGGCGGCGTGGGTGATGAAGAGCAGCCCCTGGACGTTGACCTCAATCATGCGCTCCCACTCCTCGAGCGGAGAGTCCAGAACCGGTCCGACGCCCATGAAGCCGGCGTTGTTGACCAGCGTGTCCACGCGTCCGAGCTCGGCCACCACACTCTCCACGGCCGCTGCGGCCTGCTGCTGGTCGGTGATGTCGGCAACGACGACGAAGGCGGTTCCGCCGTCGGCCCGGACCTTGTCCGCGAGCTCCTCCAGCCTGTCCCGTCGCCGCCCGAGGACGGCGACGGCCGCGCCCTCCGCAGCGAGGCCGCGCGCGGTCGCCTCGCCGATGCCGCTGCTCGCGCCGGTCACCAGCGCCACCGTGCCCTGCAGTCGTCCAGTCATGTCGTCAGCCTCCACGCAGTCATCGATCGAACGGTCGCACCCGCGAGACACCCTGGTGGTGCTCAGGCACGGACCGTCGTACTCTCGTATACGGAACTGGTTCCGCTTCGACTTCAACGCTAAGCGGAACTAGTTCCGTTTGCAAGCGGGCGGTGAGAGGGGGTCGGGCATGGCCGACAACGAAGTGGACGCAGCACGTCCCCGCAGGGTCCTGCGCGCCGACGCGCAACGCAACGAGGACCGACTGCTGAAAGCCGCAGCAGCAGCCTTCGCCCGCGAGGGGGCGGACGCCGCGGTCAAGGACATCGCCCGCGAGGCCGGCGTCGGCGTCGGCACGCTCTACCGCCGGTTCCCGTCCAAGGGGCTGCTGATCGAGGCGGTCTACCGGAACGAGGTGGAGAGCCTCTGCGAGGCGGCACCGCACCTCGCGGCCACGCAGCCACCGGCGGACGCGCTGCGGGCCTGGATGGAACTCTTCATCGACTTCATGGCCGCCAAGCACGGCATGGCCGACGCGCTGCGCGCGGTACTGATCGACGACAGCGAGAGGGTCCAGACCCGGACCATGCTCGCCAAGGCCATCGACCACCTGCTCGCCCCCGGCGAGGGTCAGTCAGCGGCACGGCCGGAGGTCAACGCCCAGGACGTACTCATGGCCCTCGGCGGAATCAGCCTCATGACCGCCAACGAGGACCAGCGCGACCTGGCCAGCAGACTCATCGACCTGCTCCTGCACGGCATCCTGTCGGGCTGACCCGATCAGGCGGCCTCTGGGCCGGTCAGCCGACAACACTGGGCTTTTCGCCGGACGGATCAGTGGCTGTAGTGGTAACGCGCCTTGAGGATCTTCACCGTCTTGTCGTCGGCCCGGTAGACCAGGCGGTGCTCGTCGTCGATGCGACGAGACCAGTAGCCGGACAGGTCACCCTTGAGGGGTTCAGGCTTGCCGATCCCCTCGAAAGGACTTCGCTGGATCTCGCCGATCATGCGGACCAGACGGCGAAAGGTCTTGCGGTCAGCGGCCCAGGACAGGAAGTCCTCCCAGCCATCCGGGTCGAAATGCACCTCCCTCACTCGTCGCCCTCCGCCATGGCGGACAACTCCTGCAGGTCCTTAACCACAGTGGGAGCGCCCTCCCTGTCCCGCGCCACGGCGGCCATCAGACGAGCGGCGTTCGCCGGGCTGCGCAGCAGGTAGACCGTCTCCTGCCACGAGTCGTAGTCCTGGGCAGACATGAGCACCGCATCACCCGCCTTGGAAGAGATCCGCTTGACGGTGTGATCATTGTTCACCTCCTCGATCAAGGGGAACAGGCGCTGCCGAGCCTCACTGGCACTTATCGTCATCGAGGCACTCCTCTCCACATCATCTCGTACGGGATTATGGTACCAGTGTCGTACGGGTTTTCCGTACTGATTGTGGGCCAGTGTCGCCGCTGGTGACGACACGCAGATCATCGGCGCGGGTCAGTGCGAGCCCAGCCCACCGCATCGCGCTCCCTGAACACTGCCTTGGCCCGTCCCTCACGGTCCAGGACGAGCGTCCCCGGTTGAGCCGTGCGAGAGCGCAAGCCGTATACCCGGAGAAGCCAGCCGTGACCTGCTCCTGTCCTTGATCGTCCGTCGCCGACGACGCTAACCGATGCGACCGCCCGGCACCGCCTTCCCCGCGGGTCCGATCCAGGTCGAGGCCAGCCAGGCCAAGTCTTCCGGGCAGCGCCAGGTCTGCGGCCAGCCGTCGGGGCAGCCACCGCACGTCTTCGCCGGCCGCCAGGTTGTTGACCGTCCCGGCGTGCTCGAATCTGGCCGATTCGCTCAGCGGCAGCGATACGACGTGGAGCCGCCGCAAGACCACCCCGCGCTCAACTGCCGCTCCCACAAGGTCGATCCACGGCTGCCAGTAGACCGGATTCTCCCATCGTCCGGTCTTCTGCCAGGCCTTGAAGTCCTCGGCCTCGTAGGAGACGGCGTAGGAGTCCCGAAGCTCCAGGTGGCAGGCGCTGTGCTCCGCCGCGCTCAGCAGATCCTCAAAGCTTGGCTCGCTCGGCAACGTCGCATGCCTCTCTGATCATCTGTGCCATTCGGAAGGGAATCCGGATCACCGCCTCCCCGTCGGGGATCCCAACGGCGTGTCCTGGGATCTCGACCGCCGCACACTCGGCTTCCCGAGGCGGGCGGAGCCGTCAAGGGTAACTACCGCAATTCGGCCAGATCCAGACCAACGAACAAGTCAAGACTCCGGATCAAGCGCCCAGCTGGGACCACTCGGTGAAGACGTCGAGGGGTAGCGCGTGGGCGAGGCGGAGCTTGATGCGCATCGGACGGTCGTTGACGTGGGACTCGTACGATGCCGGGCCGAGGTAGAGGAACGGTGGCGCACCGAGCCTGCCGTCGGCGCGCTTGGTCGCGCGGACGAAGAGGTGCAGGGATGATCCTCGCTCGGCGTGGTGGATGTAGCGCTGGCCCTCGGCGGAGTCCTCGGCGACCTTGCCCTGAGTCTCCCATTGGAACAGGGTCGGCGTGATCACCCGGTCCTCATAGCGGGTGGACTCCGAGAACTGGTGCTCGGACTTCACCAAAGTGACGAAGAAGGCGTCGGCCTGGGACTCGGGGAACCATTCGACGCCGGTCGGCTGCCCCTTGTACTCCTTACCGAAGGCAGCGACCGCCTCCGCCCGGGTGTAGCGCGCGTGGACATGCAGCGGCAGTGCGCCCTCAGCCGAGACAGGCCAGGTCAGGCGTCGCATCCGGGCTCGCAGTACCGGGACGAGCTGGAGCAGTTCCTCGCTGCGTCGTGGTTCTGCCAGCAGGAGTCGTAGCGCCTGTTCCAGCGGGCTGTCGAGGTGGGCGTCGCCCCAGAGCACGCTGTTCGCCATGGCGGCCAGACGCTCGCTGGGCCGAGACCCTGCCGGAACGCGTCCCTCGGCGAGCGCGGTGAGGTAGTCCAGGCGCTCCGGATCGTCGATGTGCAGGATGCGACACAGCGCCCGCTCCAGAACGCCGTCGCTGGGCCCCGCCGGGCCGACGGGCAAGCCGGCTGCGCTGCGCAACCCGGTCCAGGTGCCGTCCTTGGGGCGGTAGACATCCTCCGGTCGCAACCCGGTCTCGTCCAGGAACGAACCGAGCGGGACGTCGCCGAGTGCACGCAGTTCGGCGACGGTCCTGACCCAGCGCGGGCTGAGAGTGGAGCGCAGATTCGCCAGCACGGTCTGCCGTGCGACCTGGTCCAGTTGCACGGCGCAGCCGGAGGGCAGGGCCGGGAAGCCCTGTTCGACCGCTTGGACCGCCTGTCTGAGAGTGCCGCCGCTGAGGGCGCGGATCTTGGGCTCGAAGCGGAAGTCTGCGTGCTGTGCCCCGATGAAGTCCAGGACGGTCAGGCTCTCCTTGGCCTCCGCTCGACGCAGCCCTCGGCCGAGTTGTTGCAGAAAGACCGTGGCGCTCTGGGTGGGCCTCAGGAACAGCACGGTGTCGATCTGCGGAATGTCCACGCCCTCGTTGAACAGATCCACCGTGAACAGGACATTGACCTGACGCTTCTTCAGTGCCGCGATGGCGTCGTCGCGTTCGGCGGCGGTCGACTTCGATGTCACCGCAAGGGCCGGGACACCGGCGGCGTTGAACCTGGCAGCCATGAACTGGGCGTGGCTGATGGACACGCAGAAGCCGATCGCCCGCATCCGGGCCGGGTCCAGCACTCGCAGTCGTACTTCACCGAGGATCAGCCGAACTCGGGCGTCATCGCCGGTGTAGAGGGCCGTGAGCTGCTGAACGTCATAGCCACTGCTACGAGTGAAGCGCAGCCGCTGCAAGTCCGTCTCGTCGTTGACGCCGAAGTAGTGGAAGGGCACGAGCAGGCCGCGGTCGATCGCCTCCCACAGTCGCAGGTCGACGGCTGTGTGCCCGTCGAACCAGCGGGTGATGTCGCCCTCGTCGGAGCGCTCGGGGGTGGCGGTCAGGCCGAGTAGGTAGGTGGGATTCAGATGGTCCAGCAATCGCGCATAGGTGCGGGCGGTGGCGTGGTGGAACTCGTCCACGATGACCATGTCGAAGCGCTCCGGATGCAGTTGCCGGTCCAGATCGACACCGGCCAGCGACTGCACCGAAGCAAAGACGTGCTTCCACGTCTCAGGGCGTCTGCCGCCGACGTACTGCTCGCCGAAATCGCTCTCCTTGAGCACATGCCGGAACGTCGACTGTGCCTGTCCCAGGATCTCCTGACGGTGCGCCACGAACAGAAGGCTGTCGACCTTGCCCTGCTCGCGCAGGCGCCGGTAGTCCATGGCTGCGACCATGGTCTTTCCGGTACCGGTGGCCATGACCACCAGATTCCGGTGGCGTTGGTGCAGTTCGCGCTCGGCGGTGAGCTCGTCCAACACCTGTCGTTGGTGCGGGTGCGGGGTGATGTCGAACGGGGCCAGTTCGAGGGACAGGGGTCTGGGGCCTGAACGCTCCGTCTCCAGCGCCCTCCGCAGGCGGTCCTGCTGTTGCTGGTCCTGTGGGTCGTAGAGTTCGAACTCCGGGTCCTCCCAGTAGGACTCGAAGTTGTCGGCGAAGGAGAGCAGCAGATTGCCCTGCTCCACCTCGGAGAAGCGGACATTCCACTCCACGCCGTCCGTGAGTGCGGGCATCGACATGTTCGAGGAACCGACGTAGGCGGTCGAGGTCCCGGAACGGCGGTGGAAGTGCCAGGCCTTGGCGTGCAGCCGAGTTGCCTGGGTCTCGTAGGAGACCTTCACCCTGGCGCCGATGCGCACCAACTCGTCCACTGCCCGGAGATCCGAGGCACCCATATACGTGGTGGTGACCACTCTCAGCTCGCCGCCGCGAGCCACCACCTCGGCCAGGCGGTCGCGCAACAGCCGCAGACCTGACCACTTGATGAACGCACAGATCAGGTCCACCCTGTCGGCGGACTCCAACTCGCTGAGCAGCGCGTGTCCGATCCGTTCCCGGCCGCGGTTGGCGAAGAGGGCGCTCGCCGACAGGGGAACCACCGGGCGCCCGGGAAACTGCTGCTCCCCCGGCAGCGCGGCACCATGCGCGACCGCCAACAGCAACTCCTTGGAGGCGGCGACGGTGTCGGCGTCGCCGACACCACCGGGCAGCAGCTCGCCGAGCGCGCCGACCATCCGATTGACCGTAGCGATCTGCTGTCCGAGCTGCGCTGCAGTGTCCTTGCCGCCGGCCTTGCTATGGGCGCGCAACGCCTGCCGGGTCAGCGCCCCGACGTAGCGCCCCAGCAACTCCGGGGCGTCGTCCGGATCGATCGGCTCACGAAGGACTCGGCCCAACTCCGCTGCGATGGCCAGCCGCTCGTCAAGAGAGTTCGTCACGATGTGCTCGTACAGACCCGCAGGGAGTTCAGTCACCGCGACACCGTAACGCACGTCACTGTCAGTCGAAGCCAGCGCTGTTCGTGGGCACACAGCAAAAGTGCGGCGACGCCGCATGGGCCGTGTGGTGGTCACGCCGCGATGTGCGCCACCACCACGTTCGGATAACCCCGCCGCTCACACCCCCGCCAGGTCGGCGATGTCGTTGGCGGCGACGTAGCCGAAGGTCATGGCGGGGCCGATGGTGGAGCCGGAGCCGGCGTAGCTGTGGCCCATGACGGCGGCGCTGGCGTTGCCGGCGGCGTAGAGGCCGGGGATGGCTGTGCCGTCGGCCTTGAGGACGCGGGCGCGGGCGTCGGTGACCATGCCGCCCTTGGTGCCGAGGTCGCCGGGGACGATCTTGAGGGCGTAGAAGGGCGGCTCCCACAGTGGGGCCAGGCAGGAGTTGGGCACCACCGCGGGGTCGGTGTAGTAGTGGTCGTAGAAGCTGACGCCGCGGTGGAAGTCGGTGTCGTTGCCGGTCAGCGCGAAGCCGTTGAAACGGCTCACCGTGGAGCGCAGGGCCGCTGCGGGGACGCCGATCTGACCAGCCAGCAAGTCGATGGTCGCGGCCTTGTAGACCGCGCCCGCCGTGTACCAGGCGTCGGGGAAGGGCAGGACGGGTGCGACGTCCCGGAACAGGTAGCGGTTGCGGTAGTTCTGGTCGACGATCATCCAGGCTGGGATGTCCGGCGCGGCGGCGTTCTTCTGGTACATCACATGCACCACGTCGCTGTAGGGGGCGCCCTCGTTGACGAACCGTGAGCCGCCCGCGTTGATGATCAGGCTGCCGGGCAGGGTGCGCTCCGAGAGGCAGAAGTAGGCCTGATCGGGCAGCGGGACGGCCGGTCCCCACCAGGCGTCGTCCATCAGGGCCAGTGCGGCACCGGCCCGCTGACCGGCCTGGATGCCGTCGCCGGTGTTCTCCTTGGCACCGACGGTCCAGCTGGTGCCGATGGGCTGCTGCTGGTACTGGGCCCGCATGGCCGCGTTGTGCTCGAAGCCGCCGGAGCCGACGATCACCCCGTACCGCGCCTTGACCAGCCCCTGGGCGCCGTTCTGGGTAACCAGTGCGCCGGTGACGGCGCCGGACACGATGTTGAGGTCGACCAGCGGGGTGTTCAGCCAGACCGGCACGTTCGCGGACAGCAGCCCGGCGCGCAGTCCGGCCGCCAGCGCCTGGCCCATGGTGAGCGGCTTCTGGCCGAGCAGCGCGGCCGCGGTCCCGCGGGCGAGGCATTCGGCGGCGACGGCCGCGCCCTTGGCATTGACCAGGGACAGGGCCAGCCACTTGTAGTCGGCGCTGAAGACCACCAGGCCGGCCGGGGTGGCCAGATAGGGCGGGTTCAGATTCGCCAGTTCCGCGCCGAGGATGTGGCCGTCGATCTGGTCCGGCTCCATGGAGCGGCCGTTGGGCATCCCGCCGGGCAGCTCCGGGTAGTAGTCGCTGTAGCCCTCCATCCAGCGGAACCGCAGCGGGCTGTTGGCCATGACGAACGAGATCATGGCGGGCCCGTGCTGCAAGAAGGACTGCTGCCGGGCCAGCGGAGTGTCACTGCCGACCACCGCGGCCAGGTACTCCGCGGCCAGGGCGGGGGTGTCCGGGACGCCGGCGGCGAGGATCACCTCGTTGTTGGGAATCCAGATGCCCGCCCCCGACCGGGCCGCCGAGCCGCCGAAGGTGGGCGCCTTCTCGACCACCACGCAGGAGAGCCCCCGCTTGGCCGCCGTCAGCGCGGCGGTCATCCCGGACGCCCCGGAGCCGATCACCACGACGTCGTACTCCCCCAGGACCGGCACATCCGCGTAGGCGGCGGTGGGCTCCAGCAGTCCGAACCCGAGGCCGGACGCCAGCAGCACGCCCGCTCCGGCACCGGCGCCGCGCAGCACCTGGCGGCGGGAAGGGCGGTGGCTCGCAGGGTCGTGGGCGGATTCCGCGCTCTCTGACATGGACGGGCCTCCATCGGTCTGGATCGGATCGCCTCAGATCTGACGCTGCGTCAGGAATGTGGCCCGGTGACCATGCAATGTCAAGTGCCGTGCGCAGAACGACGTCGGGCCAGCCAACCCACCTGCGCCACCAGCTCCGCCCCGTCCGGCGAGGCGAACCGCCGACCGTCATCCGGGAAATCCGCTCTCCCCGAGGTCGCTCCAACCGATACGGTCCCACCCAGTCCGTACGCGGGCTGACGACTACGGGAGGACGACATGACGGAGGACCAGCGGCTCGACCGGATCCGGGGCTGCCTGCTCGGCGGAGCCATCGGCGACGCACTCGGGTGGCCGGTGGAGTTCCAGCGGCTGGACCCGATCCTCGCCCAACACGGTCCCGACGGCGTGACCCGGCTCGTGCTGCGGAGCGGGGGTCTGGCCGAGGTCACCGACGACACCCAGATGACGCTGTTCACCGCCGAGGGCCTGCTGCTCGCGAAGGACAGCAGCCCGGACGAGGTCGTCAGCGCGGTCCATGCCGCCTACCAGCGATGGTTTCTGACGCAGCGTCTGTCCGCGCCCGTAGCGGCCGACATCCTCAAGGCGGAGGGCACCCTACTGCGTGAGCCCTGGCTCTACGCCTCCCGGGCACCCGGGAACGCATGCATCTCCGGTGTGGTCGACAACCCGCAGTTGCCAAGCATTGTGACGGTAGGTCAGACCGGCGTCGTCAATCCCGACTCGAAGGGGTGCGGCACGGTGATGCGTTCGGCTCCGTTCGGTCTGATCGGTGCCGGACCCGAGCAGGCGTTCCGGCTCGCCGCGGACTGCGCGCAGCTGACCCATGGTCACCCCACCGGCTACCTGGCGGCCGGGGCGTTCGCCGCCCTGGTCGACCGACTGGTCGCCGGGGTCGAGCCGGCCGAGGCGGTGCGGCAGACCATCGCCCAGACCGCCGCGCAGCCCGGCAGCGGGGAGACCGTCACCGCGCTGGAACGCGCGGTGCGCCTGGCCGCGAGCAGCACCCCGGGCTTCGACCTGGTGGAGCAGGTCGGCCTCGGCTGGATCGCCGAAGAATGCCTGGCCATCGCCGTCCACTGCCTGCTCGCCGCAGCTCCCGGACCCGAGGCGACCGACGAGGACCTGCGCCGTGCGCTGACCCTGTCGGTGACCCACTCCGGCGACAGCGACTCGACCGGCGCCGTCTGCGGCAATCTCCTGGGTGCCGCGCACGGCCTGGCAGCCCTGCCCGGGGACTGGGCCGTCCAGGTCGAGGGGCGGGCCACCGTTCTCGCGATGGGCGAGGCCCTGTTCGTTGGCTCGACCGACGCCCAGGAGTTCTGGCCGATTCCGGAATAGAGCGTATGCATATGCCAATTGTGGGCCTATACACACGGTTACCACACGGTACATTAATAGCATCCGGAAACAAGAAATTATCATCGCCGCTTCCACTCATATCCATGGCCATGCACTAGAGTCCAGCCTTGCGCCAGGCCCCCGAAGGTGCGGGCTCATCAACTCTGCTGTGGGCCAACGACCTTGGTGTCAGCCGAGGCACGTCGGCAGCGAACAGTCGCGCACTCCCCCACCCTTCCGTAGGGGCAGTGGCGACCAGTAAGTTCGCATACGCAAATCTCAGTGTGGATTGCCATGGCCATATCGTGAGCATTGGAGCATCGGCATGCCCAACTCATCCAATTCCGACATTCCCGGTTCAGAGGTCACCAGGCGGGCGGTGATCCGTGCCGCCGCGGCAGGCGGGGTGGTGGCTGCGGTCGGGGTCGCCCGCGCGGGGTCGGGCGGGGCCCGACCGGCCGCGGTGAGCCTCGTCACTGCGGTCACCTCGGCGAACCCGTTGCCCGGTGGCACCCTGGATCCGCTGTCGGTGCCCAAGTACCGGACCGAACTGCCGAGGCTGCCGGTCATGCCGTCCATCGGCGCAGCTGTCTCCGGCGGGGCCCTGGTGAACGTGTACTCGATCGCGGCCCGGCAGTTCAGCCAGCAGATCCTGCCCAGTTCGTACCCGAGGACCACGGTGTGGGGTTACGGCGTCCCCGGTCTCGCGGGGAGCTTCAACGCCCCGGGGCACACGATCGAGGCGCGGGTCGGCGGCCCGGTCCGGGTGACCTGGACCAACGGCCTGGTCGACGGCGGCGGCAACTGGCTGCCGCACCTGTTCACCGTCGACCCCACGCTGCACTGGGCCAACCCCGGTGGCGGCACCAGTGGTCGGGACACCCGCCCGACCTTCACCTCGACCCCCGCTCCGTACACCGGACCGGTACCGCTGGTCACCCATCTGCACGGAGCCCACGTCACCCAGGAGAGCGACGGCTATCCCGAGGCCTGGACCCTGCCCGCGGCGGGGAACCTTCCGGCCGGCTACGCCGCCACCGGCAGCTACTACGACGCCTACAAGGCGCAGGCGGCGGCCCGCTTCGGCGCACAGTGGCAGCCGGGCTCCTCGACCTACCAGTACCAGAACGACCAACGCGCGGCCGCACTCTGGTACCACGACCACGTCCTCGGGATGACCCGGCTCAACGTCCAGGCGGGCCTGGCCGGGATGTACCTGCTCCGCGGCGGCAGCGCCGACCTCGCCCCCGGGGTGCTGCCCTCCGGTGCCTCAGAGATCGCGCTGGTGATCCAGGACCGGTGCTTCAACAGCGACGGCTCGCTCTTCTTTCCGACCAGCCGGACCTTCTTCGGCGACACGACCGCCGGAGGCCCCTGGCTGCCCGTCACCGACGTTCCCCCGTACTGGAATCCGGAGTCGTTCGGCAACACCATCGTCGTCAACGGCGCCAGCTGGCCGGTCTGGCACGCGTCGCGCAAGCGCTACCGGCTGCGGGCGCTCAACTCATGCAACGCCCGCACCCTGGTGCTCAAGGTCGTCACCGACCCGCTGGCGGACCGCCCGGCCACCGCCGCGCTGCCGATCTGGCAGATCGGCTCGGACGGCGGGTTCCTGCCCGCGGCCGCCCAGCTCAGCCAGGCGCTGATCGCCCCCGCGGAACGGGCGGACCTGATCCTCGACTTCTCCGCGGTGCCCTCGGGCACCACGCTCTACCTCATCAACGAGGGCCCTGACGTGCCGTACCACGGCGGCGTACCGGACACCGACTTCGCCGCCGCCGACCACTGGACCAGCGGGCAGGTCATGCAGATCGTCGTCGGCGGCGCGGCGATCGACACCAGCGTCCCGCCCGCGCAGCTGCAACTGCCGTCCGTCACGGCGCTCGGCAGCGCGCGCCAGACCTTCACCGTCTCGCTCAACGAAGGCGACTCCACCGTCTTCGCCGGTGCCCCGATCATCGGGGCCCTCGGCTCCCTCAACGCCGACGGAACCGGCGCGATGGAGATGTGGGACGACCCGGTCTCCGTGAAGCCGACCGTCGGCGCGGTCGGCGAGTGGGACCTGGTCAACCTCACCGTGGACGGACACCCGATCCACATCCACCAGACCCAGTTCCAGGTCGTCAGCCGCACCGCCGCCGACGGAACCGTACGCGGCCCCGAGGCCTGGGAGACTGGCTTCAAGGACACGGTCCTCGCCTACCCCGGCGAGACCACCCGCCTCAAGGCCAGGTTCGACATCGCCGGCCGGTACGTCTACCACTGCCACATCCTCGACCACGAGGACAACGAGATGATGCGGCCGTTCGACGTCCAGTCCTGACCGTCACGCCCTGAGAACGCTCAGACGTGGCCGACGTGATGAGCCAGTCGGGCGTGCGGGTCGGCGCCCTGGGTGAGCGGGTCGGTGTGGACCGTGGCGGCGGTGAGTCGCGGGACGGCGTGGATCAGCGCGTGTTCGGCCGAGACGGCCAGGTCGTGGGCCTGACCCACCGTCAGTTGCGGGTCCACGACGATGTCCGCCTCGGCGCGCAGGGTGTGGCCGATCCAGCGGAGCCGCACCTGGCCGACGTCGTGCACGCCTTCGACCGCACGTAGGGCGTGTTCGGCGGCGGCCACCTGCGCGGGGTCCACCGCGTCCATCAGGCGGCGGTAGACCTCGCGGGCCGCGTCCCTGAGCACCAGCAGCAGGGCTGCGGTGATCAGCAGGCCCACGACCGGGTCGGCGGCCCGCCAGCCCAGGGCCGCACCGCCGGCGCCCAGCAGGACGGCCAGCGAGGTGAAGCCGTCGGTACGCGCGTGCAGTCCGTCGGCGACCAGGGCGGCCGATCCGATCCTGCGGCCGGTGCGGATGCGGTAGCGGGCCACCCACTCGTTGCCAACGAAGCCCACCACCGCTGCGGCCGCCACCGCCCAGAGGTGGTTGACGTCCCTGGGGTGCACCAGCCGGTCCAGGGCCTGGTAGCCGGCCAGGGCGCAGGAGGCGGTGATGGTCAGCACGATCGCGATGCCGGCCAGGTCCTCGGCCCGGCCGTAGCCGTAGGTGTAGCGACGGTTCGCCGCCCTGCGGCTGACCAGGAATGCGACCCCGAGCGGCAGTGCGGTGAGTGCGTCCGCCGCGTTGTGGATGGTGTCGCCCAGCAGCGCCACCGAGCCCGACCAGACCACCACCAGGGCCTGGAGCAGCGCGGTCAGCCCCAGGATCAGCAGCGAGAGCCAGAGCGTGCGCATTCCGTCCCGCGAGGTCTCCATGGCCGGGTCGACCCGGTCCATCGCCTCGTGACTGTGCGGCTTGGCCAGATGGGCGAGCCGGTGCCGGGCCCTGGCCCATCGGCTGCTGACACCGTGCTGGTGGGTGTGGGTGTGGCCGTGATCGTGATCGTGCTCGTGCTGCGGTGTACCCTCCATGGACCCACCGTGACAGCTGGAACGCGTTGCAGCCACTCGCCACCTAACGGCTCTGAGCAGCTGCGATACATACGCAACAGCGGCCGGTCAGCCGGCGATCAGCACCGCCGCCAGCGCCAGTGCCCCGGGCAGGGCCTGGACCAGCAGGATCCGGCGATTCGCGGTCGCGCCGCCGTAGATCCCGGCGACCACGACGCAGCTGGTGAAGAAGATCTGCGCGTCGTGCCCGACCGGGTCGGAGGCGATCAGCCCCCAGATCAGCCCCGCCGCGAGGAACCCGTTGTAGAGGCCCTGGTTGGCGGCCAGCGCGGCGGTGTCCTTGGCCATGGTGGCGTCGAAGCCGGAGAGTTCACGTCCCTTGGGCCCCTGCCAGAGGAACATCTCCAGGACCAGGATGTAGGCGTGCAGCAGGGCGACCGCAGCCACCAGGATTCCAGCGATGATTCCCATGCGCGTACTCTCGCGGCTTCTGTGCCCCTCCCGCAAACCGGACAGGTGTCCGGGGCGCCGGCTCGGCCGGCCTGGGTGGGCCCGGGTCAGCCGAACTGGACGGAGCGCTTGGCCAGGCCCATCCAGAAGCCGTCGATGACGCTGCGCTGGGAGCCGAGTTCCTCGTGCGCGGCGCCGAGGGTGACGAACAGGGGGGCGAAGTGCTCGGTGCGCGGGTGCGCCAGCCGTCCGGCCGGGGCCTTGCGCTCGAAGTCGAGCAGCGCGTCCAGGTCCTGGGCCTCCAGCGCGCGGTGGCCCCAGTCGTCGAACTCGGCCATCACCGAGGTGACCCGTCCGTCCTGACTGAGCGCCCGCAGGTTGTGGGTGAAGAAGCCGCTGCCGACGATCAGCACGCCCTCGTCCCGCAGCGGGGCCAGCCGGCGGCCGATCTCCAGCAGCTGCTTCGGGTCCAGGGTGGGCATCGAAACCTGCAGCACCGGGACGTCGGCTCCCGGGAACATCTCCACCAGCGGGACGTACGCGCCGTGGTCCAGCCCCCGGTTGGGGATGTCCTGGACGGGCATGCCCGGGGCGCGCAGCAGCTTGCGTACGCTCTCGGCCAGCGCCGGGGCGCCCGGCGCGGCATAGGTCACCTCGTAGTAGTGCTGCGGGAAGCCCCAGAAGTCGTAGACCAGCGGGACGGTGTTGGTCGCGCCCAGCGCCAGCGGCGCCTCCTCCCAGTGGGCGGAGACCATCAGGATCGCGGTCGGGCGCGGCAGCTCCGCCGACCAGGCCGCCAGCTGCCCCGGCCACAGCGGGTCGTCGGCCAGCGGCGGGGCGCCGTGGCTGAGGTAGAGGGCGGGCATGCGCCCGGGGGTGGCGGTGGTCATGACCGGAGCTCCTTCCGCCTCAGCCGGCGAGCTGGGTGAGGGCGATGGTGTGGTTGGTGTGCTCGACCTTGGCGCGCAGGTAGCGCAGGTTGTGGCCGGTCGCGAAGACGCCGGTGGGAACGCGGTCGCGGACCGGCACGCCCAGGTCGAGCAGTTGCGCGGCCTTGTCCGGGTTGTTGGACAGCAGGTCCAGTGTGTCCACGCCGAGCGCCGCGAGCATCTGGGCGGCGGCGGTGTAGTCGCGGCTGTCCTCGGGGAGGCCGAGGGCGGCGTTGGCCTCGTAGGTGTCGAGTCCGCCGTCCTGCAGGGCGTAAGCGTCCAGCTTGTTGTAGAGGCCGATCCCCCGGCCCTCCTGGCGCAGGTAGAGCAGGTAGCCGCCGGTCCCGGCGATGCGCTCGACGGCCTCGCGCAGCTGCGGACCGCAGTCGCAGCGGGCCGAGCCGAAGACGTCCCCGGTGAGGCACTCCGAGTGCAGCCGGACCAGCGGGACGGCGGCCCGGTCCGGGTCGCCGAGCCGGACGGCCAGGTGCTCCAGCCCGTCCGTCAGGCCGTGGAAGGTGACCAGCTCGGCGTCGACCGTGTAGCCGTCGCCGAAACGCAACGGGACCCGGACCCGGGTGCGCACAGTGGCGACAGGAAGGTTCTCCGGCATGCGCTGCTCCACTCACAACAGGCTTGGTTCCAATTTGAACCAAGCGGACCCGGCCGACGGTACACCCCGATTCAAATTTGAACAACAGGGGTAGAGTGTTCCCATGGAAGAACCTCGATGGCTGGACGATCGGGAGAGGGCCGCCTGGGTCGGCTTCCTCTCGGCCACCAACCTGGTCGCGCGCAAGCTGGAGCAGCAGCTCAAGGACGATGCGGCGCTCTCCCATACCCAGTACGAGGTGCTGGTCCAGCTCTCCGCCGAGCCGGGGCACTCGCTGCGGATGACCGAGCTCGCGGACCGGCTGGTCACCTCCAAGAGCGGGCTGACCTACCAGGTCACCCAGCTGGAGCGGGCCGGCCTGGTGGCCCGCCGCACCTGTCCCAGCGACGTCCGCGGCGTGATCGCCCAGCTCACCGACCGGGGCATGGAGGTGCTGCGCGAGGCCGCGCCCGGCCATGTGGCCGCCGTCCGCGAGGCGCTGATCGACGTGCTCACCCCCGAGCAGCTCGACAACCTGGCCGCCGGCCTCGGCGAGGTCTCCCGCAGGCTGCGCGGGCCCGCTGCGTCCTGAATACTCCCGTGCCGCATGCATCACCAGATCCATCACCGGTCACGTGTCAGCGCGAGCCCCGGCCGTCCGGCCCGGCGCTCGCATAAGCTGCACGGATGAGCATTCTTGATGGCGCCCGCGCGGGCATGAACCCCGACATCCGACCGCAGGACGACCTGTTCGGCCATGTCAACGACCAGTGGCTGCAGACCGTGGAGATCCCGGCCGACCGGTCGAGCTGGGGTCCCTTCGTGCAACTCGCCGACACGGCCGAGGAGCAGGTCAAACAGATCATCCAGGAGCTCGCTGCGGGTGTCGCGGCGGCGCCTGCCGAGGCCGGTGACAACGCCCGGAAGATCGCCGCGCTCTACACCTCCTTCATGGACGAGGCGGCCGCCGCCGAGCGCGGCGCCGACCCGGTGCAGCCGCAGCTGCGGGCCGTCGCCGAGCTGCGCGACACCCGGGAGTTGGCGGCGTTCCTCGGCGGCTTCGAGCGCACCGGCGGCTCGGGCCTCTTCGGCCTCTACGTCAACACCGACGACCGGGACTCCGACCGCTACCTGGTCAACATCGTCCAGGGCGGCCTCGGACTGCCCGACGAGTCGTACTACCGCGACGAGAAGTTCGCCGAGATCCGGACCAAGTACGTCGACTACCTGACCCAGCTCTTCACCTTCGCCGAGTACCCGGACCCGGCCGCCGCGGCGGAAGCGGTGCTGGCGATCGAGACCAGGCTGGCCGCAGGCCACTGGGAGCGCGCCGAGACGCGTGACGTGCAGAAGACCTACAACCTCACCACCCTGGACGAACTCAAGGCGCTCGCGCCCGAGTTCGACTGGAGCGGCCATGCCGCGGCGCTGGGCGGCTCGGACCTGACCATCGCCGAGACCGTGGTCCGCCAGCCGTCCTACCTGGCCCACCTCTCCACCGTGCTGGCCGAGGTGCCGATCGAGCAGTGGCGGCACTGGGCCACGGCGCGGGTGCTGCGCGCCGCCTCGCCGTACCTGACCGACGAGTTCGTCCGCGCCGACTTCGAGTTCTACGGCCACGCCCTGAACGGCACCCCGGAGCTGCGCGCTCGCTGGAAGCGCGCGGTTTCCTTCGTCGAGCGCGCGATGGGCGAGGCGGTCGGCGAGGAGTACGTCGCGCGGCACTTCCCGCCGACCTCCAAGGCGATGATGGACGCGCTGGTCGCCAACCTGCTCCAGGCCTACCGGGAGTCGATCTCCCAGCTGGAGTGGATGACCGAGGAGACCAAGAAGCGCGCCTACGAGAAGCTGGCCACGTTCCGTCCGAAGATCGGCTACCCGGACCGGTTCCGCGACTACTCCGCGCTTCAGGTGAGCGAGGGCGACCTGCTGACCAACGCCCATGCGGCCGCCGCCTTCGAGAGCGACCGCGAGCTGGCCAAGATCGGCGGCCCGGTCGACCGCGACGAGTGGTTCATGCTGCCGCAGACGGTCAACGCCTACTACAACCCGGGGACCAACGAGATCTGCTTCCCGGCGGGCATCCTGCAGGAGCCGTTCTTCTCCCCCGAGGGCGAGGCCGCCGAGAACTACGGCGGCATCGGCGCGGTGATCGGCCACGAGATCGGCCACGGCTTCGACGACCAGGGCGCGCAGTACGACGGCGCCGGCAACCTCAACGACTGGTGGACGGCGGCCGACAAGGCGGCGTTTGAGGTCAAGTCCAAGGCGCTGATCACCCAGTACAACGGCTTCTCGCCGCGCTCCCTGCCCGGTCAGACCGTCAACGGCGCGCTGACGGTGGGTGAGAACATCGGCGACCTGGGCGGTCTGACGATCGCTCACAAGGCCTACCTGATCTCGCTCGACGGCGAGAGCGGTGAGAGCAGCGGGACCTCGTCCAATTCGCAGACCCTGTTCATGAACTGGGCCTACTGCTGGCGCACCAAGCGCCGCAAGGAGCAGGAGGAGCAGTACCTCACCATCGACCCGCACTCGCCCCCGGAGTTCCGGGCGAACATCGTCCGCAACCTCGACGAGTTCCACCACGCCTTCGGTACCGCCGAGGGCGACGAACTCTGGCTGGACCCCGTGGACCGCGTCCGGATCTGGTGACCGGCACGGCCCGGCCTCCGTGCACGCACTGTGGCGGGCACGGAGGCGGGGCCGGAATGTATACGGTCCCAACACCGGTGGAACTGCTGTGCGTTACTATCCCCGAGCAGTGACCGTGAATGGAGTGGGGCGGGGCGGGATGGCGGAGCAGGAATCGGTCTCCGAGTGGGAGAGGCTCGGCGTCGACACCTCCAAGCCGAGTGTGGCGCGCGTCTACGACGCGATTCTCGGCGGCAAGGACAACTTCGCCGTCGACCGGGCGGTGGCCGCCAAGCGCCTGGAGCTCATCCCCGACGGCGGCCAGGGCGCCCGGATCAGCCGCGGGTTCCTCGCCAGGGGCGTCGCCCACATGGCGCGGGAGGGGATCACCCAGTTCCTGGACATCGGCTCCGGGCTGCCCACCTCGCAGAACACCCACCAGGTCGCCCAGTCGGTCGCCCCCGGCGCCCGGGTGGTCTACGTCGACCACGACGCGATCGTGCTGGCCCACTCGAGGGCGCTGCTCACCGAGACCCCGGACACCCGGGTGATGCTCGGCGACTTCCGCTCGCCGCACGACATCCTGGACAGCGCGACCGTCCAGGAGTTCCTGGACTGGAGCCGCCCGATCGGGCTGCTTCTGGTGGGCGTGGTGCACCACATCGCGGACGCGGAGGACCCGGCTGCCCTGGTCCGGACGTACGTGGACCGGCTCCCGGCCGGCAGCTACCTGCTGCTCAGCCACTTCAGCGACGCCAGCCCGGAGGCCCGCGCCCTGGAGCAGGCCTTCCAGCAGATGATGGGCAGCGGACGGATGCGCAGCCCCAAGGAGATCGAGGGGTTCTTCGACGGCCTGGAACTGGTCGACCCCGGCGTCGTCCCGGTCGTCAGCTGGCGCCCCGAGGAGGCGGTCCCCGAGCCGTCGACACCCAACACGCTGCTGGTCTACGGCGGCCTGGGGAAGCGTTCGGAACTCGGCTGACCGCCGGCCCCCGTCACCGGTACGACTCGCCGCCCAGGGCCTCGACCTCGTCCGCCTCGGCGTCGAACCGCCGCAGTGCCTCGGCGCCGAGGAACGGGATGAGCGCACCGCAGTCCCGGCAGGCCCGCGCATAGGTCGCGTCGTACTCGGGACGCGGCTTGAACACGCCCCGCCTCGGGAAGCGCAGCCGCAGGAACCGCTGGTCCCCCACCCGGTTCCCCGACGTCAACTCGCCCAGCGGACCCAGCCGCTCCGATCCGCACACGCCACATCGCATGCGGGGAGCGTAGGGAAGGACCGCGGTGACTGACAACAGACTTCAGCGTTGGGTCACCGTGGGCGCCGCTGAGCCGACCCGAGCGGGCGTCGGCGACGCTCCGGGATCCGAACTGCCGCCGCCGTGGACGCCGTGGGTGAGGATCCAGGCCAGGGCGGCGGCCGCGAGCAGCATGCCGCCGGCCCCGGCCAGCCTCGGGTCCATCAGCAGGCTCCGCTGCGGCTCCGGCCCGTCGTCGTCCACTCCCATGTCCTTACCCCCAAGCAGCCTCGCCAGGACGCCGTCGAGAGTACCCCTCCCCTTGCCCGGTCGGCTGCTCAGAGCTCATTGCTGCGGGCCTCGATCCGAGCAGCGATGCGGGCCAGGGCGTCGGCGGTGGGGAGTGGGTCGGGGCGGCTGCCGTCGCGGAGGCGGAGGGCGAGCAGGTCTGCTGCTGCCTCGCGGGGGCCGATCACCGCCTGGTAGGGGACCAGGCGGGCGGCTCGGACGCGGGCGGCCAGGGTGCCCTGGTCCGGGGCGGCGAGTCGGGCACGCAGGCCCAGGTCGAGGCAGCGGCGCAACAGGGCTGCTGCGACGGACAGTTCGGCGTCGGAGACCGGCAGGATCTCCAGTTGGGTAGGGGCCAGCCAGGCGGGGAAGGCGCCGCTGTGGGTTTCGATGAGATGGGCGACGGCCCGCTCCACGCTGCCGATGATGCTGCGGTGGACCATGACGGGGCGGTGTTTGGCACCGTCGGGTCCGATGTAGTGCAGATCGAACTGCTCGGGCTGGTGGAAGTCGACCTGGACGGTCGAGAGTGTGGCCTCCCGGCCCACACTGTCGATGATCTGCACGTCGATCTTCGGGCCGTAGAACGCGGCCTCGCCCTCCGCTGCCTCGTACTCCACCCCGGAGCTGTCCAGCACCTCGGTCAGCAGGGCGGTGGCCCGCCGCCACATCTCCGGTGCGGCGACGTACTTCCCGCCGAGGCCGGGGAGCGAGAGCCGGAAGCGGGACGGGCGGATGCCCAGGTCCGCGTAGGCATGGCGGATCAGCTCCAGGGCCGAGCACGCCTCCTCGGCGACCCGGTCCAGGGTGCAGAAGACATGGGCGTCGTTCAGCTGGATCGCCCGCACCCGGGTCAGCCCGCCCAGCACCCCGGACAGCTCGGACCGGTACATCCCGCCCAACTCGGCCATGCGCAGCGGAAGTTCGCGGTAGCTGTGGGCACGCGAGCGATAGATCAGAGCATGGTGCGGACACAGGCTGGGCCGCAGCACCACCTGCTCTCCGCCGAGGTCCATCGGCGGGAACATGTCCTCGCTGTAGTGGGACCAGTGCCCGGAGATCTCGTAGAGCTCCCGCTTGCCCAGCACCGGGGAGTAGACGTGCTGGTAGCCGGCCCGGCGCTCGGCGCCGCGGATGTACTCCTCCAGCGCGTGCCGCACCGCCGCGCCGTCGGGCAGCCAGTACGGCAGCCCGGCGCCCATCAGCGGGTCGGTGTCGAACAGGTCCAGCTCGCGGCCGAGCCTGCGGTGGTCGTGTCGGTTCTCCTGCTGGGCCTGCATCGCGGTCTCCTCGCTGTCGATGAGGCGAGTGACCGCACGGCGAAGCCCCGGGGCACTCGCCCCGGGGCTTCGGACAGAACAGCTGTCAGCACGCCGGGACACTCTCCGGCGTCGTCGTGTTCACAGCAGCGCGCTTGTTCATGGCGGCACGCTAACAGGAACGCGGGCGACCACGCGATCGGATTTCGCTAGGCTCCGACTGACATCTGGAGGGACGGGACGGGGGCGTCGGATGGCGAATGCAGTGGTCGGGGCGGTCGGAGCGCTGTGGCGCTACCCGGTCAAGTCCATGCTCGGCGAGCAGCTGCCCGCCGCGGAGGTGACCGCGCACGGCGTGGACGGGGACCGCAGGCTCGCCCTGGTCGACCGGGAGACCGGACGGGTCGCCAGCGCCAAGACCCCGCGGCTCTGGCGCCGGTTGCTCGGCTGCACCGCGACCGGCGAGGGCAAGGAGGTGCGGATCGCCGCCCCCGACGGCAAGAGCCTGTGGAGCACCGACGCCGACATCGATGAGGCACTGTCAGCGATCGTCGGTCGACCGGTCACCCTGGCCCACCGTCCGCCCGAGCAGGCGACGCTGGAGCGGTCCAAGCCGGACCAGGTGCTGAGCCAGGGCCTGGACGCGGCGGTGGAGGCCGACATCGTCCAGTTCGGCTCCGCCGCCCCCGCCGGGTCGTTCTTCGACTATGCGCCGCTCCATCTGATCAGCACCTCGACCCTGCGCCGGATCGCCGAGCTGCACCCCGACGGGGTCTCCGAGCTGCGCCGCTACCGTCCCAACATCGTGGTCGACACCACGGCCCCCGGCTTCGTCGAACACGACTGGTTCGATCGGGGGCTGCGGATCGGCGACCGGCTCACCCTGCGCGTGATCGCCAACACCCCGCGCTGCGCCGTCCCCACCCTCGCCCACGGCCTCCTCCCCCGCGACACCGCCGCCCTCCGGACCCTCGCCGAACACAACCGCCACCCCGCTCTCCCGGGCCTGAACCCGGAACCCTGTGCCGGGATCTACGCCCGGGTGCTCCGACCAGGCCGGATCCGGCCGGGCGACACCGTCCGGTTCTGACGCTGCGCCCGACCCCCTGCGCACGCGCTGTAACCGGTTGACCGCGTTGTGCGTACGCTTCCATACTGGCCCGGGGCTAGGGGCACGGGGGCAAGGGGGGGCCATGATGATCACTGGTGTCCGCAGTCGGCTGCTGGGAGTCGCCGCGACGGCATCGGCGGTGGTGCTGCTGGCCGGCTGCGGGGGCTCGGGGGCGGCGTCGGGTCGGAACACGGCGGCCGGGGGCGGCTCCGCCGTACCGAGTGTGTCGCCGACGCCGACGGAGATGACGACCGGTCAGTACGTCGCCGCGGTCGGCGCCATCGACAAGCCGGTCTCGACCGCGCTGTCGGCGTTGGCCGCAAGCGGTTCCACAGCCCGGCTCGACGCCGCGGCGACGGCGCTGGAGAACGCGGCGGGCCTGTTGGACGGAATGGCCGCGCCGGCGGCGGCCGCCCAGGACACTGTGGATCTGTCGGCGAAACTGAAGGCGCTGGCCGGCGATCTGCAGTCGCTCGCCAAGGGGCAGGACGGCAACGGCAACGCCGTCTGCGCCGCCGCCTCCCCGGCCGTGCAGGCCGGGAGGACGGACAGCCTGGCCGCGCTGGCCACCCTGCTGAAGGCGATGGCCGCGGCCGGCCGCCCGGCCGGGATCACCCTGCCCACGTTCCCCGCTCAGCAGAAGCGTTCCCTCGCCACCGGCACCTACCTGCGGGACACCGACCGCAGCGGCAACGGCCAGCTGACCATCGAGAACGGCGGCGACGGCGACGCGGTGATCACCCTCACCCGGAGCAGCACGCGCTCCTTCGCGGTCTACCTCCGCAAGAACGGCAGCTACACGGTCAAGGGCGTACGCGACGGCACCTACACCGTCTACTTCACCACCGGCTCCGACTGGGACTCCGGCCGCAAGGGGTTCACCTCGGGGTGCGCCTACCAGAAGTTCGACCAGACCCTGAAGTTCACCACCACATACACATCCACGCAGGTCGAGTACACGACCTACACCCTCAGCCTCTACGCGATCCCCGGCGGCACGGCCAGCACCAGCAACGTCCCGCCGGCCCAGTTCCCGACGCCGTAGCGCCCACCCGGACGGCTTGAGGTGATGGTGAACATTTGAAGAGTAAGCACGATTTTCGCACAACTCCTCTGCAGATCGTCCCTCATCCTCTAGATTGACCATGGTGGAGCCGCTTGGAGATGAAGCACCGTCAATTTTGTGCTGCCCGTCCCCCAACCATGCCCGGGGGGCCTTGGGTTGGGGGAAAACCCGAGGGTCTGACGGGCTCCTCTGCACGTCGAAGGCCTGGTCGAACAGGCATGTCCACTCTTGCCTGAGTGGGTTGTCTACGTAGTACCGAAGCAGCCGGATGCCCTTCGCGAGGACGGGGGCATCCCGGGGGGAGGGACAGTGTTGGGCGAGCACGTCGAACTCACTGAAAACCCGGGGGGGACCGTGCAGCGGATGGAGTTCGTCAACCCCTATCCAGCGGCGCGCGAGCGCCCGGCGAACGGAGCGATCGGCCAGTATCCGGTCTACTGGGAGCAGCGGTACCGCTTTGCCGTGATCATCAGCGACATCATCGCCACCGGCTTCGTGGCGGCCACGATCGGCGGCCTCTTCGGGGCCCGGCACGCCTCCAACTGGGGCGAGAAGTGGGGAATTCTCGCTGTCGGCACCGAGATGCTGGTGCTGGGCGCGCTGGCGGTGAGCCGGTCGTGGGCTCCTGCCGTGCTCGGCCAGGGCGCCGAGGAGTTCCACCGGCTCGGCCGCTCGCTGTTCATGGCGGCCGTCGTCCTGGCGCTCGCCGGGATAGCCGTCACCTCGCACAACATCAAACTCTGGGTCTTCGTCGCGATTCCGACGATCGCGCTCGCCACCATGACCGAGCGCTATCTGCTGCGCCTCTGGCTGCACAAGCAGCGGAAGGCAGGGCGCTGCCTGCGACCGGTGCTCGCTGCCGGGAACCTGGCCACCGTGCGCGACCTGATCACCCGGACCCGCAAGTTGCCGCACCTCGGCTGGCGGGTGGAGGCGATCTGCACGGCGGACGGCCTCGGGCTCGACGGCGGTGACCAGCTGGACGGAGTGCCGGTCGTCGGCCGGCTGACCGATGTCGCCGGCCATGTCCGCCGCGACGGCTACCGGGTCGTCGCGGTCACCGCGGACCCGCACTGGTCACCGGACCAGCTGCAGCGGCTGGCGTGGAACCTGGAAGGCAGCGAGGCCGAGATGGTCGTGGCCCCGGTGCTGATGGAGGTGGCCGGCCCGCGGCTGCACGTCGACGCGGTGCTGGGGATCCCGCTGCTGCGGGTCAGCATGCCGACCTTCAGCGGGGGCCGCCGGATGGTCAAGGGGGTCGTCGACCGGACCGGGGCGGTGGTCCTGCTGGTGCTGCTCGCGCCGCTGATGCTGCTCGTCGGGCTGCTCGTGCTGGTGGACAGTCCCGGTGGGGCGCTCTACCGCCAGCGCCGGGTCGGCAAGGACGGCCGCGAGTTCACCATCTGGAAGTTCCGCACCATGGTCGTCGGGGCGCACGGGGCGCGTACCGGGCTGACCGACCGCAACGAGGGCGCCGGCCTGCTGTTCAAGCTCCGCCGGGACCCGCGGGTGACCCGGGTGGGAACCGCGTTGCGCCGGTACTCGCTCGACGAGCTCCCGCAGCTGTTCAACGTGCTCACCGGCTCGATGTCGCTGGTCGGCCCGCGACCCCCGCTGCCGGAGGAGTCCGCCGCGTACGGCCCGGACATCCGGCGGCGGCTGCTGGTCAAGCCCGGGCTCACCGGCCTGTGGCAGATCAGCGGACGCAGCGACCTCTCCTGGGAGGAGGCGGTCCGACTGGACCTGCGGTACGTGGAGGACTGGTCGCTCGCCCTGGACACGGTGATCTTGTGGAAGACCCTGCGTGCGGTGCTCTACGGGCAGGGGGCCTACTGATGCGCGGGAGGGACGGGAGGGAATGGGTATGAGGATCAGCGTATTCGGGCTCGGCTATGTGGGCAGTGTGTCCGCCGCCTGCCTGGCCGGCCGGGGGCACGAGGTCATCGGCGTGGACGTGAACCCCGCCAAGGTCGACCTGGTGAACGCCGGCAGGGCGACCGTGGTCGAGGAGCGGATCGGCGAACTCACCGCCGGGGTCGTGCAGTCAGGAGCCCTGCGGGCGACCACTGACGTGCGCGAGGCGGTCATGGGCAGCGAGGTGTCGCTGGTCTGCGTGGGGACGCCATCGGAGCCCAACGGAAGTCTGAGCACCACATACCTGGAGCGGGTCGCCGAGCAGATCGGCGCCGCGATAGCCGAGCGGGGCGAGTGGCACACCGTCGTGTTCCGCAGCACCATGCTCCCCGGCACCTGCCTGAACCTGCTGGTGCCGATCCTGGAGAAGAGCACCGGCGGCACGGCGGGGGTGGACTTCGGAGTCGCGGTCAACCCGGAGTTCCTGCGCGAGGGCACGAGCGTGCGGGACTTCTTCGACCCGCCCAAGACCGTCATCGGCGAGCTCGACCCGGCCAGCGGCGCCGTGGTGGCGGAGCTGTACGACGGCCTGCCCGGCGAGGTGTTCCGGGTGCCGATCCCTACGGCCGAGGCGATCAAGTACGCGGACAACGCGTTCCACGGCCTCAAGATCGGCTTCGCCAACGAGCTGGGCGCGGTCCTGCAGGCGCTCGGGGTGGACTCGCACCAGGTGATGGACGTGTTCCTGGCCGACCGCAAGCTGAACATCAGCCCCGCCTACCTGCGGCCCGGCTTCGCCTTCGGCGGCTCCTGCCTGCCCAAGGACCTGCGCGGCCTGGTCCACGCGGCCCAGCGGGCCGACGTATCGGTGCCCATCCTGGCCCATGTGCTGTCCTCCAACTCCGACCACCTGCAGCGCGCGGTGGAGCTGGTCGAGCGCACCGGCAAGCGCCGGGTGGGCCTGTTCGGGCTGTCCTTCAAGCCCGGCACCGACGACCTCCGCGAGAGCCCGCTCGTCGAGCTGGCGGAGCGGCTCCACGGCAAGGGCTACGACCTGCGGATCTACGACGCCAATGTGAACATCTCCCGACTGCTGGGCGCCAACCGCGAGTTCATCGAGACCCGGCTGCCGCACCTCGCCCAACTGCTGACCGGCTCGGTCGACGAGGTGCTCGACCACGCCGAGGTCTGCGTGGTCGGGACCAGGGATCCGGCGGTGCTGTCCGCGCTACCGCCCGGCGACGGCCGGCTGCTCATCGATCTCATCCACCTCCCCGACGCCGATGCGCGCCGGGCCGAATCGGGGTACCACGGCCTTGCTTGGTAAAGAGACCAGCAGCGACGGGACGGCCCGGCGCGCGCTGATCCTGGTGGAGAACCTGTCCGTCCCGTTCGACCGGCGGGTGTGGCAGGAGTGCACGACGCTGCGCGACGCGGGCTGGCAGGTGGAGGTCATCTGCCCGCAGGGGAGCAAGCGGGACACGGAGCGGGAGGCCGAGATCGACGGGGTGCGGATCCACCGCTACCCGTTGCGCGCGGCCACCGGTGGGCCGGTCGGCTATCTGCGGGAGTACGGTTCGGCGTTGCTGCACACGCTCAGGCTGGCCCGCAAGGTCGGCCCGGTCGACGTCGTCCACGCCTGCAACCCGCCCGACCTGCTGTTCCTGCCGGCGCTGTGGCTGAAGCGGCGCGGCGCGCGGTTCGTCTTCGACCAGCACGACCTGGTGCCCGAGCTGTACCTCTCCCGGTTCGACCGCGGCGAGGACCTGCTCTACCGCGCCGTCTGCGCGATGGAGCGGCTGACCTACCGTCATGCCGACGTGGTGATCGCCACCAACGAGAGCTACCGGGAGGTCGCGCTGCGCCGTGGCGGCAAGCAGCCCGCTGATGTCTTCGTGGTGCGCAGCGCACCCGACGTGGACCGGTTCCGGCCGGTCCCGGCCGAGCCGGAGCTCAAGCGCGGCAAGCCCCATCTGCTCTGCTACCTGGGCGTCATGGGCCCGCAGGACGGCGTCGACTACGCGCTGCGGGCCCTGGCGAAGCTGCGCGACGAGCTCGGGCGGACGGACTGGCACGCGGTGTTCATCGGCTCCGGCGACGCCTTCGACGCGATGGTGGAGCTGGCCGGGCAGCTCGGGCTCTCGGACCAGGTCCAGTTCACCGGGCGCATCCCGGACGCCGACCTGGCGGGTTACCTGTCCACCGCGGACGTGTGCCTCTCCCCCGACCCGCGCAATCCGCTCAACGACGTGTCGACCATGAACAAGGTCCTGGAGTACATGGCGATGAGCCGGCCGATCGTCTCGTTCGACCTCCGGGAGGCGCGGGTGTCGGCCGGTGACGCCGCCGTCTACGCGGCCGCCAACGACGAGGCCGAATTCGCCGGGCTGGTCGCACAGTTGCTGGACGATCCGGAGGAGCGGGCCCGGATGGGCAAGATCGGGCAGGAGCGGGTCGGCGGGCCGCTCTCCTGGCGGAACTCACAGCAGGCACTGCTCGACGCCTACGCCCGCGCCCAGGGAAGCACGGGAGAAAGCACGGGGAACAGCACGGGGAAGAGGTCGCGGCGGTGAACGACGACACCATTCGCCTGGCCGTGGTCGGCCGGATCCTCCGTCGGCGCTGGCGGCTCCTCGTCGTCCTCGCCCTGGTGGGCGCCCTCGTCGGCTACGGCGCCTCACTGCTGTTCCCGCCGCGCTACGCGACCTCCATCTCGGTGGTGCTGTCAGGGACGTGGGACGACCGCGCCCTGCTGACCCAGGCGCAGCTCGCGACCAGCTCGGTGGTGCTCGACCGCTCGGCGACCGCGCTGCAGTGGCGCGGTGTCACCGGCATCACGCTGAAGGACGAGGTCAGCGCCGCGGTCACGGACGGGAACATCATCAAGATCTCGTCCAGCGCCGACACACCGGGCCACGCTCAGCAGCTCGCCGACCAGCTGGCCCAGCAGTACGTCGCCTTCGCCTCGCAGATCGCCAACACCAATGCCGACTCCGCCTCGGCGACGCAGACGGCGGCGCTGCAGAAGCTGGTGACGCAGACCAGCAGCCGGATCACCGCCCTGTCCGAGGGGGTCAGTCCGGGGCAGACCGTGGAGGGCGTCCAGGCCCGCACCGAGCTCGAACAGCTGCGCACCGCACTGGAGGAGGCCGTCACCAAACTGGACCAGACCGCCCCGGCGTCCAACCAGGGCAGCATGGTCGTGGTGGGGTCGGCGGCCCTGCCGACCAGTGAGGCACCGCCGACCAGGGCGGAGCTCGTCGGCGGCGGGGCACTGCTGTTCCTCCTGCTCACCGTCATCGGCCATCTCACCGCCGCACGGTCCGGCCGCCGGGCGCGCACCGAGCGGGAGATCAGCGCCGCGCTGGGGTCGGTGCTGCTGGGCACCGTCGACGTACCCGGTGAAGGGCGGGCGCGCGGGCCGCGGGGCCGCGGCGCGATCGGCTGGATCCGATGGCTGCTGGGCGTCGACACCCGGTGGGACCTGCCGACCGCGCGGACCTCGGGTGACGAGGCCAGCCGGCAGATCCGCTACCGGCGGGTGGGCATCCGACTCAGGGAGCAACTGCCGGCCCCCCGGCGGCTGCTGGTCGTCGTCCCGGAGGACGACGAGAGCGCCGGGCGCGCCGCCGCCCGGCTCGTCGCCGAGTCCGGAAGCGATCCCGCGCTGCGGGTGGTACGGGTCTCGGCCTCCCGGCCGGTGGTGCCGGACCGCGTCACCGAGTCCGGCGCCCTGGTCCTGCTCAGCGCGGGCAGCCTGAGCGGAGGGGAGCTCGGCGGCATCGCCGAGGCCTGTGAGGACGCCCGGCACGAGGTCGTCGGCTATGTCGTGGCCACGACGGTCCGTACTCGTCCGATGCGCTCCGCCGACCGTCCCGCGGACAATGCCGCACCGGCGGTCACGGTGGGCGCGGACCTGAGGGGAGGTTCGGCGTGACGACGAACCCGTCCATGACGAACCTGCCCGGGGAACCGCCGTCCGCCACTCCGCTGGTGGACGTGGGCGCGCTGGTGGTGGCGGTGCGCCGACGCCGCCGGCTCTGGGGCACGCTGGCGCTGTTGGGGTTGTTGCTCGGCGGGGCGATCGCGGTGCTGCTGCCGGCAGCCCCGACCGCGGCGACCGAGGTCCTGGTCGCGCATGCGCAGGACCAGCCCAACGATCCCGGAACGCTGATCAAAACGGACGTGGCGCTGCTGAAGACCACCCGGATCGCCGGCAAGGCCCTGGCGACCCTCAAGTCCTCGGGGACCCCGGAGACCCCGGAGGCCTTCCTCGCGGACTACCAGGGCATCGGCCTGACCAACAACGTGCTGCAGATCACCGTGAAGGGCACCAGCCCCGCGGACGCGCTGGCCAAGGCCAAGGCGCTGGCGGACGCCTTCGTCGCGGACCATGTGGCGCGGCTGAACGCGGACGCGAACGCCCAGGCCGACGCCCTGCTCCAGCAGGGCAACAGCCTGCGGAGCGAACTCGCCCAGGTCAACAAGTCGATCGGCAACGGGTCTTCGACGAAGGACCCGGGCTCGGCGGCGACCCTCGAGTCGCTCTACACCCGCCGGGCCGCGCTCACCTCGCAGATCGCCGACTTCGACCAGCGCGCCCAGGAGGCGCGGGTGGGCACACCGCAACTCATCTCCGGCACGCAGGTCGTGGACGTTCCGCACCTGGTGAAGCACTCCTTGGCCAAGACCGGGGTCACCGACGCCGGGATCGGGTCCGTCCTGGGGCTCGTCCTCGGGATCGCGCTGGCCGCGATCGGCACGGTGGTGGCGGACCGTCCGGTGCTGCGCCGCGACATCGCCGCGAACCTGGGGGCCTCGGTCATCGCCGAGCTGCGCCCCGCACCCCGCCGGCCGCTCAGGCTGTGGCAGCGCCGAAGCACCAAGGACGCGCACCAGCAGCTCACCAGGACCCTGGTCCGCACCCTGCTCAGCTCGACCGAACCGGTGTCGCTGCTGGAACTCGGCTGCGCGCCCAGCACGGCCGTGATCGCCATGGACCTGGCCAGGGCGCTGGCGCAGGAGGAGCCGCTGGTGGTCGTCGACGGTCTGCCCGACGGGCGCTTCCCCGGCCACCGGGCGCCGGGAGACCCGGTCGTGGTCCGCGGCGAGTACGTCGCGGCCAGGGCGCCCCAGAGCGACCGGATCGGCGTCGGCTCGGTCGCGCCCGGCACGGCCTGGACCGACCTCCAGTACCTCGGCACCCGTACCGTGCTCGTGGTCCGCGCCGGGCACGGCAGCGCCGCCTGGCTGCACACCGTGGCACGGCAGCTCGCGGACCTGCGCATCGCGGTGGCCGGCGTGGTGCTGATCGACCCCGATCCGCGCGACCGCACCGACGGAACCCTGTGGGACGGCGCGCAGACCGCGCTGCGGGTCGGGAACGAGTGGTCGGCACGGCTGGCTGCGACGGCCAGGCCGGACGGGACCAGCAGGCCGGACGGAACGGGCCGGACGGACGGGACGACCACCTTGCAGATGAGGCGGCCGTCATGGCCCGTGCGGGTCCCGGACAACGAGCAGGAGACGCGGTAGACATGTGCGGCATAGCAGGCGCTTACCGATGGCCGGACGGGAAGGCCGTCACCGACCGGCTCACCGACATCCTCGCCCACCGCGGTCCGGACGGGGAGGGCCGGTACAGCCACGCCGTCGGTGACAGCGAGGTGCACCTGGGGCACCGTCGGCTGGCCATCATCGACCTGTCCGAGACCGGCGCCCAGCCGATGGTCTCGGACGGCCTCTCCCTCTCCTACAACGGCGAGCTGTACAACGCACCCGAGCTGCGTGCCGAGCTGGCCGCCGCCGGGGTGCGCTTCCGGGGCAGCTCCGACACCGAGGTGCTGCTGGAGGCCTGGCGGCGCTGGGGCACGGACTGCCTGCCCCGGCTGCGCGGCATGTTCGCGTTCGCGGTCTTCGACGAGCGCACCGGTGAGCTGGTGCTCGCCCGCGACCAGCTCGGCATCAAGCCGCTGTTCCTGCTCCGGCGCGGCACCGGCCTGGTGTTCGCCTCCGAGCTCAAGGCGCTCGCCGCCGTGAGCGGCGGGTCACTGGAGGTGGACCAGGCGGCGCTGGTGGCCTCACTGCTGTACTACTGGGTGCCGGACTCGCGCTGTGCCTTCCGCGAGGCGGAGAAGCTGCCGCCGGGGAGCTGGCTGCGGTGCCGGCCCGACGGCAGCGTGCAGCGTGGCCGGTTCTGGAACCTGAAGGACGTCGCCGCCGAGGGGCGGGAGCGCGCCCTCAGCGGCGAACTCCCGGACCTGGCCGCCATCGTCGAGGACTCGACCCGGCGTCATCTGCTGTCCGACGTACCAGTGGCGACCTTCCTCTCCGGCGGTCTCGACTCCAGCTACCTGACCGCGCTGGCGGCCCGCCACCAGTCCGGCATCTCCGCCTACACGATCGGGTTCCGGGCCGAGGACGCCAGGTTCGAGGCGATGCCGGACGATCTGCGCTACGCCCGGCAGGTGGCCGAGCAGTTCGGCGTCGACCTGCACGAGATCGAGATCGCACCGCAGGTCCTGGACCTGCTGCCGAAGATGGCGTACCACCTGGACGAGCCGATCGGCGACCCCGCCGCGATCAACACCTTCCTGATCTGCCAGGCCGCCAGGGAGGCCGGGGTCAAGGTGATGCTCTCGGGCATGGGCGCCGACGAGCTGTTCGCCGGCTACCGCAAGCACCTGGCCAACCAGCTCGCGCTGCGCTACCAGCGCATCCCGGGGCCGCTGCGGCGCGGGGTGTCCGCGACGGTGAACCGGCTGCCGGTCGCCACGGCCAACCGGGGGTACCGGTCGGTGCGCTTCGCGAAGCGGTTCCTCTCCTTCGCCGACCTGCCCGAGGAGACCGCGTTCCGGCGCAGCTACACCATGTACGACCAGGACGAGTTGCTGGCCCTGGTCAATCCGGACCTGGCCTGGACGGTCGAGGACGTGCTGACCGAGCACCGGGACGTCTACCAGGACAACGAGCTCGACGACTTCGTCAACCGGATGTGCCTGGCCGACTCCCGGATGTTCCTGCCGGGCCTCAACCTCGCCTACACGGACCGGTCCAGCATGGCCGCGTCGACCGAGGTGCGGGTGCCGTACGTGGACGTCGAGGTGGTCAGGGCGGCGTTCGCGGTGCCCGGCGACCGCAAGATCGTCGGACGGCAGAGCAAGGCCGTGCTCAAGGAAGCGGCCCTCTCGATCCTGCCGCGCGAGATCGTCCACCGGCCCAAGGGCCTGTTCAGCGCCCCGCTGCGGGCCTGGATGAGCCGGGATCTGGCGCCGCTGGTGCGCGAGGTGGTGAACGACGGCGAGCTGGTCCGCTCCGGAATCCTGCGCCGCGACGCGCTGGCCCGGATGGTCGCCGCGGACGCCGCCGGGCAGCAGGACTACTCCAAGCATCTGTGGCATGTGCTGACCCTCGAGTACTGGTACCGCGGCGCGATGGACAACAAGGAGCTGGCGTGAAGCAGGTTGTGCAGAACTACAAGAGCGGTGAGCTGGCGCTGCTCGACGTGCCGGTGCCGGGGTGCAAACCGGGCGGTGTGCTGGTCCGGAGCCTCTACTCGCTGATATCCACCGGCACCGAGATGATGAAGGTCTCCGAGGCCGGCATGTCGATGGTGGGCAAGGCCCGCTCCCGTCCGGACCAGGTGGCCAAGGTCATGCAGAGCGTGGCCACCAATGGAGTCGGCGCCACCTACCGCAAGGTGATGAACAAGCTGGACTCCTACACGCCGCTGGGCTACTCGCTGTGCGGGGTGGTCGAGCAGGTCGGCGCCGGCGTCGACGATGTGGCGGTCGGCGACCTGGTGGCCTGCGCCGGCAATGAGTTCGCGCTGCACGCCGAGCTGAACTGGGTGCCGCAGAACCTCTACGCCCGGGTGCCGGACGGCCTCGCGCCGCGGCACGCCGCCTTCGGCACCGTCGGGTCGATCGCGATGCAGGGCGTCCGCCAGGGTGAGCCGCAGCTCGGCGAGGTGGCGCTGGTCATCGGCCTGGGCCTGATCGGGCAGCTGGTGGTGCAGCTGCTGGCCGCCTCGGGAGTGCGCGTGGTCGGCGTGGACCCCGACCCGACGCGCTGCGAGCTCGCCGAGCGCCTGGGCGCCACGGCCTGCGGCGATCCCGCGTCCGCCGGCGTGGCGGCCGCCGTCGCCGAGCTCACCGGCGGTCACGGCGTGGACCAGGTGTACCTGGCCGCCGGAGGCAGCAGCAACCAGCCGGTCGAGCTGGCCGCGCAGTTGAGCCGGGACCGCGGCCGGATCGTCGACATCGGCAAGTGCCGTCTGGACCTTCCCTGGAACGCGTACTACGAGAAGGAGTTGGACGTCCGGTTCTCCCGCTCGTACGGCCCCGGGCGCTACGACCCGGCGTACGAACTGGAGGGCCGGGACTACCCGATCGGCTATGTGCGCTGGACCGAGCGCCGCAACCTGGCCTGCTTCCTCGACCTGCTGGCCCGGGGCAGCGTCGACGTGGAGCCCCTGGTCTCCAAGGTCGCCGACTTCGACGACGCCGTGGAGACGTACCAACTGCTGAAGGACGGCGGCCTGAAGGCCGTGGCGGTGCTGTTCCAGTATCCCGAAGCTGCGGTTGAGGCGGTGTCCGCAGCGGTGGACGTGCCCGCGGTGGCCGCGCGCCCGGCCCCGGCCCGGCCTGCCAAGGCGACCGTGCGGCTGGCGTTCATCGGCGCGGGGAACTACGCGACGTCGATGCTGCTGCCGCACCTGGCCCGGCGCGAGGGCGTCGAGCTGGCCACCGTGGTCACCACGACGGCGCTGTCCGCGGCCAACGCGCAGCGCAAGTTCGGCTTCGCCGAGGCGACCACCGACCTCGACACCGTGCTCGGCGACCCGTCCGTCGACGCGGTGTTCGTGGCCACCCGGCACAGTTCGCACGCCGCACTGACCGAACGGGCGCTGCGGGCCGGGAAGACCGTGTTCGTGGAGAAGCCGCTGGCGCTCACCGGGGACGAACTGGCCGGTGTGCTCGCGGCCGTGGAGGAGTCCGGGAACGACCGGCTGCAGGTGGGCTTCAACCGGCGGTTCGCGCCGCTGCTGCAGGAGGCGAGGGGCCGGTTCGGCACCCCGACCGGCCCAGCGAGCCTGCGCTACCTGGTCAACGCGGGCAAGCTGGAGCACGGCAGCTGGTACCTCAAGCAGGACACCGAGGGCTCGCGGTTCGAGGGCGAGGGCGGGCACTTCATCGACACGGCGAGCTGGCTGCTGGGGGCCGACCCGGTCTCGGTGTACGCGGTCACCACGCCCGGCAACGAGGACCTGCAGGTTCTGCTGCGCTACCCGGGCGGGTCCACCGCGACCATCAGCTACGTCTCCAACGGCGCGCCCGGCTTCCCCAAGGAGACGCTGGACCTGATTTCGGACGGCCAAGTGCTACGGCTCGACGACTTCGTCCGCGCCTCGGTCCATGGCAGTAAGCGGTGGGTCAGTTCGCGGCTGCCCAAGGCCAGGGACAAGGGCCAGCGCGCCGAGCTGGACGCGTTCCTGGAGGCCGTGCGGACCGGAGGTCCGATGCCGGTGCCGCTGGAGTCGCTGGCCGCCACCACGGCCGCCACCTTCGCCGTCCGGGCCAGCCTGGCCGCCGGCGCGCCGGTGACGTTGGAGCGGACTCGATGACCGCGGGTACGACCGCAGGCTGGTACCTGCGGCGGCTGTCCCGGATGGGTCCGCGGGAGGTCGGCGGCCGGGTGGCCGACACGGTGCGCAGGCGTCGGTGGCGGTCCGCGCTGCCCGACGCCCCGAGCGTGACCGGCGCCCGGTTCACCGCCGTGCTGCCCGCCGGGACCCTCGCCGACGTGCCGCCGGACGCCGCCAAGCGTCTGGTCGCCGAGGCGGACCGGCTGATGGAGGGTCACGCCGAGTACTTCGGCGTGCCCCGCGACGACCTCGTCGCCCCGGACTGGTGGTACGACCCGAAGACCGGGCGCCGCGCTCCGGCGGGCTACGCCTTCAACGTGCCGTACCGCGACGAGGACGCGGTCGGGGACGTCAAGCAGATCTGGGAGCTGTCCCGGCACCACCACCTGACCGTGCTCGCCGCCGCCTATGCGCTCACCGGGGAGAACCGTTACGCCGAGCGCGTGGCCGAGCACCTGACGTCGTGGTGGGAGGCCAACCCGCCGCTGCGGGGGGTCCACTGGGTCAGCGGCATCGAGCTGGGCATCCGGCTGCTGTCCTGGGTGTGGGTCCGCCGGCTGCTCGAAGGATGGGCGGGTGCGTCCGCGCTGTTCGAGGGCAACCCGGTGGCGCTGCAGCAGATCTGGCACCACCAGCGCTGGCTGTCCGCCTTCCCCAGCCGGGGGTCCTCGGCGAACAACCACATCATCGCCGAGGCCGCCGGACAGTTCGCCGGGGCCTGCGCGTTCGACTGGTTCCCCGAATCGGCGCGCTGGCGGGCCGACGCGCTGCGCTCGCTGGAGCGGCACCTGCACAGCAACACCTTCGACTCGGGACTCAACCGCGAGCTGGCCACCGAGTACCACGGACTGGTGCTGGAACTCGGCTTGGCCGCGGTGGCCGAGGCGGATGCCGCCGAGGTGCCGGTCCCCGCGTCGGTCCGGCTGGTACTGCTGCGGATGACCGACGCACTGGCGGCCGTCGTGGACAACCGCCTGCGTCCGCCGCGCCAGGGCGACGCCGACGACGGACACGGATTGGTCGTGGACGGCGCGGGCACCGACCGCTGGGGTTCGCTGCTGTCCACCGGCGACGCCGTGTTCGGCCGGCGCGACTGGTGGCCGGCCGTGACCGGCACCGATGTGCGCACCCCACTGCTGGCCGCGCTCATCCGGAGCACCTCGTCGGACAGAACCGCACCGGCGGCGATCCGCCCGGCCCAGCGGCCGGCCCATTTCGCCGACGCGGGCCTGACCGTGCTGCGCGGTCCGGAGGAGATCTGGTGCCGCTGCGACGGCGGTCCGCACGGCTTCCTGTCCATCGCCGCGCACGCCCACGCCGACGCGCTGTCCGTGGAGGTCCGGCACGACGGGGTCGACGTGCTCGCCGACCCGGGGACGTTCTGCTACCACGGGCAGCCCGAGTGGCGGCAGTACTTCCGGTCGACCCTGGGCCACAACACCCTCCAGCTGGGCGGCGTTGACCAGTCCGGCTCCGGCGGCCCGTTCCTGTGGACCCGGCACGCCCGCAGCCGGGTCCTGACCGCGGACACCTCGGGCGGGGGCGTCGGCCGCTGGAGTGCCGAACACGACGGCTACCGGGGCTCCGTGCACCGTCGCCAGGTGCAACTGACCGCCGCGAGCCGGGAGTTGCTGATCGTCGACGAGGTGCGCGGCCCGCGCCAGGAGGTGCGCCTGGCGTTCCACCTCGGCCCTGCGATCGCCGCGGAGCTGGTGGGAAACCGGGTCCAACTCACCTGGGCCGTGGACGGCGAGGACCGCTCCGCGGTCCTCGATCTGCCCGGGCAACTGGACTGGCAGGCGCATCGCGGCAAGACCGACCCACCGCTGGGCTGGTACTCCGCCGGCTTCGGTCGCAAGCAGCCCGCCACCACGCTCGTCGGCAGCGGTTCCGTGGACGGCGGGGAGGGGTTAACTTCGCTGCTCAAGTTCCGCTGTTAGGCCGGTTGTTCGCACACAGCTAGGGAGACGGGCACGTGGGGGGGAAGTTGCGGCACGGAGCGTGGTCGACGGCGTTGTCGGCGACGGCCCTGCTGACGATCGCCGGCTGCGGGGGAACGCCGGACGGTCAGGCGGGGCCGACCGGCGTGCCGTCCGCCGGAACGTCCGCCGCGCCCTCCGGCGTGCCCACCGCCGAGCCGACCGGCGCAGCGCCGGCCTCCGTGACCCCGGTCTGCGACCGGATCCCCGCCGGGCCGGCCGAGGCGCCGGCGGGCGCGGTGACGGTCGACCCCGCGGTGGTCGGCGACCTGGCCGCGAAGACCCTGAACAGCCCCCCGCACACCACGTTCTGGCTTCGACCGGGCACGCACAGGATCGGGTCGGGCCCCTACGACCAGGTCGTCCCCAAGGACGGGGACGTCTACCTGGGCGCGCCGGGGGCGGTGCTCGACGGCCAGAAGGTCAACCAGTCCGCGTTCGCCGGCAGCGCCGTGGACGTCACCATCAGCCATCTGACGGTGCAGCACTTCGCCGCCCCGCAGGACGAGGGCGTGGTCAACCACGACTCCGCCGACGGGTGGGTGATCGAGCACACGACGGTGCAGGACAACTCCGGCGCCGGTCTGATGGCCGGCGCCCGCCAGCAGGTCCGCTCCGACTGCCTGCGCCGCAACGGCCAGTACGGCATGAACGCGTACAAGGGCGACGGCGCCCTCACCGGCCTGGTGGTCCAGGGCAATGAGATCACCGGCAACAACACCGGCGACTGGGAGCGGCGGCAGCCGGGCTGCGGCTGCAGCGGGGGCATCAAGTTCTGGGCCGTCAACGGCTCCGACGTCCGCGGCAACTGGGTGCACGACAACCGTGGCACCGGGCTGTGGGCGGACACCAACAACAACGACTTCCTTATCGAGGACAACGTCATCGAGGCCAACGACGGTGCCGCGCTGATCTATGAGGCCAGCTACAACGCGGTCATCCGGTACAACACCATCCGGCGGAACAACCTGGTCGAGGGCCGCACGGCCGCCGCCACCGGCGACGACTTCCCGTACGGGACCGTCTACCTGTCCGAGTCCGGCGGCGAACCGCGGATCCGGGCCCGTACGGACAGGATCGACGTCTACGGCAATGTGCTGGAGGACAACTGGTCCGGGATCACCCTGTGGGAGAACGCCGACCGGTTCTGCAACAGCCCGGCCAACACCTCGTCGGGTGACTGCACGCTGCTGGTGCCGGACGTCAAGCGCTGCGCGCAGCCGGCCATCGCCAAGGCTCCGCTCTCCTCTGACTGCCGGTGGAAGACCCAGCGGGTGGACATCCACGGCAACCGCTTCGTCCAGGGCGCGTCCACCGCCGGATGCGCGGGACAGTGCGGCCGGATGGCGGTGCTGTCCAACTACGGCAGCTATCCGGACTGGTCACCGTACAAGGGCGACCGGGTGGCGCAGGCGATCACCTTCACCCAGCAGAACCGCTGGTACGACAACGTCTACGTCGGACCGTGGAGCTTCGTCGCCCACGACCAGGGCCTGGTGCTCGATGTCAAGCAGTGGCAGGGAGCGCCGTACCGGCAGGACTCCGGCAGCACCTTCGGCCCGCAGGCCGGTGGTTGAGATGGTCGGGGACCTGATGCGCGGCGAGACGCCGCAGGGGCCGGACGCGACAGGCCAGCAGTCCGGCACCGAGCTGCGCCCTGCCGATCCGCCGAAGCTCGTCGGGACGGCCTGGGGTCTGCTGATCCTCAACACGCTCGGCTCGGCCGGAGCGAGGACCATCATCCCGCTGCCCCGCTCCTTCATCCAGCTGGTCACCATGGGCGCGCTGGTCACCGCGTTCGTGCTGGCGCTGACGCTCAATCTGCGGCTGCGCATCCGCCCCAGCGCCTACATGTTCCTGCTCACCCTGCTGCTGGTGGCGAGCGTGATCTCCAGCGCGCGCCTGGAGTCCGGGTACGGATCGCTGTTCCGCTGCTTCCGGCTGCTGCTCTTCGTCAGCTCGCTGTGGCTGCTGAGCCGTTGGTGGGACGGCAGCCTGACCTTTGTAGTGCACCACATCCGGATGTACTTCCTGGTGCTGGTGCCGGTGGCGGCCGGTCTGTTCGTCTCACCGGGGGCGGCCATGCCCGGCCTCTACGGCGGGCGGCTGGTCGGCGATCTGTGGCCGCTGACCCCGCCGCAGATCGGACAGTACGCGGCAGTGATCATCGGGCTCACCGTGCTGCTCGCCGTGGGCCGCCGGACCAGCTGGACCGGTGCGGCGGTGGTCATCGTGCCGTCGTTCGTCCTGCTGGCACTGACCCATACCCGGACCGCCACCCTCGGCATGCTCGTCGGGCTGGCGCTGGCGATCAGCTCGCTCATCCTGACCAGCGCCGCCGCCCGCCGGTTCTTCACCTGGGTGGTGCTGGGCTCACTGGTGGCCGCGATCGGGTTCAGCTCCGCGCTGCAGACCTGGTTCCTGCGCGGACAGAGCCAGGAGAACTTCGCCAGCCTCACCGGCCGGGCGAAGGTCTGGAACGCCCTGCTGAGCGCCCCCCGGACCGTCTCGCAGGACATCTTCGGCGTGGGCCTGGGCGACAAGTCCTACGGTGGGCTGCCGATCGACGACAGCTGGCTGGCCGTCTTCCACGAGCAGGGCCTGCTCGGCGTCACCCTGGTGGCGGCGATCGTCGTCGTGCTGGGCGGCATCGCGCTGCTGCGGCCGCCGTCGCTGCCGAGGGCCTGTGCCATCTTCCTGATCAGCTACTGCGTGATCGCCTCGTACACCGAGGTCGGACTGGGCGACGCCTCGCCGTACCTGCTGCATCTGGCCGTGGCCGCCTCACTGCTGGCGGCGCCCACCGAGGCGGTGCCCCTACCCGCGCCCCAGGACCGTCGGCGCCGGCTCTCGCTGTCGCGCCCCCGGGAGGCCCGGCGTACCGCAGCCCAGCGACCGGAACTGGAGGTGGCCTGACCATGCATGTGCTCGTGGTGCACAACCGCTACTCCTCGGCGCAGCCGAGCGGGGAGAACAACGTCGTCGACCAGGAGGTGGAGCTGCTGCGCTGGGCCGGCCACCGGGTGGAGCTGTTCGAGCGGCGCAGCGACGACATCGCCGCCCGGTCCCTGCCGGGCAAGGCCGCGCTGCCGCTGCTGGTGCCGTGGAACCCGGCGGTCCGCTCCGAGCTCGCCGCCCGGCTGCGGGCCGAGCGGCCGGACGTGGTGCACGTCCACAACGTCTTCCCGCTGCTGTCACCCGCGGTGCTGGCCGCCTGCGCCGACGCCGACGTGCCGGTCGTCGCCACGCTGCACAACTACACCCAGGTCTGCCCGCCCGGCACGCTGCAGCGGGACGGCCTGCCGTGCACCGAATGCGTCGGGTCGGCGGTCCCGCTGCCCGCCGTCCGGCACGGCTGCTACCGGAACTCCCGGCTGGCAACGGTGCCGCTGGCGGTCAGTCTGGCGGTCAACCGGCGGCGGTGGTGGTCCGGCGTGGACCGCTTCTTCTGCATCTCCGCGGCGCAGCGCGACGTCCTGGTGCGCTCCGGCATGCCGCCGGAGCGGCTGACGGTGAAGCACAACTTCGTGCCGGAACCGGGTGCCGTACGCGAGGGGCCCGGCGAGCATCTGCTCTACCTGGGCCGGCTCGCGGAGGCCAAGGGGGTGCGGCTGCTGATGGCCGCGTGGGACGAAGTCGCTGCGCAGGGCGGTGTCGGTGTGCCGCTGGTGGTCGCCGGCGCCGGGCCGCTGGAGCCCGAGGTGGCCGCCTGGGCGGCGGGCCGGGAGGACGTGCGGTTCATCGGCCTGTGCGACCCGGCAGAGAGCCGCCGGGTCATCGCGCGGTCGGTCGCGGTGGTGGCGCCCTCGACCTGGCTGGAGGCGTTCGGCCTGGTGGTCGTGGAGGCGATGGCGGCCGGGGTCCCGACCGTCGCCGCCGGCCACGGCGCCTTCGTCGAACTCGTCGAGGACGGGGTGACCGGGCTGCTGCACCAGCCGGGTGACGCCGCGTCACTCGCCCAGTGCCTGCGCCGGATCACGGCGGACGCCGACGGCGGTCGGGAGCTGGGCCGGGCGGCCCGGCGCCGCTATGAGCAGGGCTTCAGTCCGGCTGTCGGGCTGGAGCGTCTGGAGGAGGGGTACCGGGCGGCGATCGCGGCCCGGTCCGGCGGCGGGGACACCCGCGCAAGTATGAGTGGGAGCAAGCGATGACAGGATGCCGACTCTGCGGCTCGGCGGCGCTGGAGAGCGTCGTCGATCTGGGGGCGACGCCACCGTGCGAGAGCTTTCTCGCCGCGGAGCAGTTGGACGGACCGGAGCCGACCTACCCGCTGCACCTGCGGGTCTGCACCGACTGCTGGCTGGCGCAGATCCCGCCGCTGATCACGCCGGAGGAGACGTTCACGCAGTACGCGTACTTCTCCTCCTACTCGACCTCCTGGGTGGAGCACGCGCGCACCTTTGTCGCCGGCGCCGTGGAGCGGCTGGGCCTCGGCCCCGACGCCTTCGCGGTCGAGGTCGCGAGCAACGACGGGTACCTGCTCCGGCACATGGTGGACCGCGGGATCCGCTGCTTGGGCATCGAGCCGTCGGTGAACGTGGGCGCGGCGGCGCGGGAGGCGGGGGTGCCCACGCTCACCGAGTTCCTGGGCCCCGAGGTCGGCGCCGCCGTCCGAGCCGAGCACGGCCCGGCCGACCTGGTCGTGGCCAACAACGTGTACGCGCACATCCCCGACGTGGTCGGCTTCACCCAGGGGCTGCGCGCCCTGGTCGCCGACGACGGCTGGGTCTCCATCGAGGTGCAGCACCTGCTGACCCTGATCGAGGAGAACCAGTACGACACGATCTACCACGAGCACTTCCAGTACTACACGGTCGCGTCCGCGATCCGGGCGCTGGCGAGCGGCGGACTCGCCCTGGTGGACGTCGAACTGCTGCCCACGCACGGCGGATCCATCCGGCTGTGGGCCCGCCCCGCCGAGGCCGCCGGTGAGCCGAGTCAGCGCGTGGCGGACGTCCTGTCCCGGGAGAAGGCCGCCGGACTGCAGGAGCTCTCCGGGTACACCGAGTTCTCCGCCCGGGTGGCCAAGGTCCGCCGGGACCTGCTGCGGTTCCTCATCGATGCGGCCGAACGCGGCGAGACGGTCGTCGGCTACGGCGCCCCCGGCAAGGGCAACACCCTGCTCAACCACTGCGGCGTCCGGCCGGACCTGCTCGCCTACACGGTCGACCGCAACCCCTACAAGCACGGCAGGTTCACCCCGGGCACCCGCATCCCGATCCTGCCGCCCGAGCAGATCAGCATCGACCGACCCGACTATGTGCTCGTCCTGCCCTGGAACCTGCGGGCCGAACTGACCGAGCAGTTGTCCTTCGTACACGCCTGGGGCGGCCGACTGGTCTTCCCCATCCCCGAACTCAGCATTGTCGAGGTGGAATCGTGAAGGTCGTACTCTTCTGCGGCGGATACGGGCTGCGCATGCGCAACGGCACCGCCGACGACACGCCCAAACCGATGGCGATGGTCGGCCCCCGGCCGCTGATCTGGCACGTCATGCGCTACTACGCGCACTACGGGCACAAGGAGTTCATCCTCTGCCTCGGCTACGGGGCCCATCACATCAAGGACTTCTTCCTCAACTACGAGGAGACGACGTCCAACGACTTCGTGCTGCGCAACGGGCGGCCCGAGCTGCTCTCCACCGACATCGCCGACTGGACCATCACCTTCGCGCAGACCGGCACCGAGTCACCGATCGGGGAGCGGCTGCGCCGGGTGCGGCACCACCTGGACGGCGACGAGATGTTCCTCGCCAACTACGCCGACGTGCTCACCGACGCCCCGCTGCCGGAGATGATCGACCGGTTCGCCCGGAGCGACGCCGGTGCGCAGATGATGGTGGTGCCGCCGCAGTCCTCGTTCCACTGCGTGGACCTGGGCGAGGACGGCCTGGTGGGGGGCATCACCGCGGTGAGCGAACTGCCGCTGTGGGAGAACGGCGGCTACTTCGTGCTCCGCCAGGAGGTCTTCGACCACATACCGGAGAACGGGGACCTGGTCGCCGACGGATGCGCCGAACTGGCCAAGCGCGGCCGCCTGCTGGCCTACCAGCACCGCGGCTTCTGGAAGCCGACCGACACCGTGAAGGAGCGGGCGGCACTCGACGCCGCCTACGCCCGGGGCGACCGTCCGTGGGCCGTGTGGGAACGGGACTGCCAGGCCGCCATGGAGACCGCATGATCCGGCTCGGGGCCGGGCGCCGCAACCGGATCGTCGCACTGGCCGCGCACTGCGACGACCTCGCCATCGGCGCCGGCGGCACACTGCTGACGCTCTGCCTCGCCCAACCCGGCATCCGCGTCGACGCGCTGGTGCTCTCCGGCGGCGGCAGCGAGCGGGAGCAGGAGGAGCAGGCCGCGCTGGCCGCCTTCTGCCCCGGCGCCGACCTGCGGCTCAACGTCCTCAAACTGCCGGACGGCAGGCTGCCCGCGCACTGGTCCGAGGCCAAGGAGGCGATCGAGGACCTGCGCGCGGAGACCGATCCGGACCTGGTGCTCGCCCCGCGCACCGAGGACGCGCACCAGGACCACCGCGGCCTGGCCCAGTTGGTCACCACCGCGTTCCGCGACCACCTGGTGCTCGGCTACGAGATCGTCAAATGGGACGGCGACCTCGGCCGTCCGGTCGCGTACCAGCCGCTGTCGCCGGAGATCGCGGAACGAAAGGTGCAGCTCCTGGAGGAGCACTACCCTTCCCAGCGGCACCGGTCCTGGTACGACCGGGAGGCTTTCCTCGGGCTGGCCCGGATCCGCGGCATCGAATGCAACGAGCGCTACGCCGAGGCGTTCGCCGTCACCAAACTCATACTCGACCTGGGGGAATGACCCATGCGCGTGCTACTGACCGGACACCAGGGCTACCTGGGCACCGTGATGGCCCCGGTACTCGCCGCCGCCGGCCACGAGGTCGTCGGGCTGGACGCCGGCCTGTTCGCCGACTGCGTGCTGGGCCCGCAGCCGGCCGACCCGCCGGGACAGCGGGTGGACCTGCGCGATGTCACCGCCGAACACGTGGCCGGGGTGGACGCCGTGATCCACCTGGCCGCGCTCTCCAACGACCCGCTGGGATCGCTGGCGCCGGAGCTCACCTACGACATCAACCACCACGCCTCCGTGCGGCTGGCCGAGCTGGCCCGCGACGCCGGAGTGCGACGCTTCCTGTACGCGTCGACCTGTTCGGTGTACGGCGCCTCCGGCGGCGACGCCCTGGTGGCCGAGGACGCCCCGCTGCGCCCGGTGACGCCGTACGCGGAGTCCAAGGTGCGGGTGGAGGACGACCTGCACGCCCTCGCCGACGGCGACTTCAGCCCGGTGTACATGCGCAACGCCACCGCCTTCGGCTACTCGCCCCGGCTGCGCGCCGACATCGTGCTGAACAACCTGGTGGGCCATGCCTACCTGTCCGGCGAGGTGCTGGTGCTCTCCGACGGCACCCCCTGGCGTCCGCTGGTGCACGCGGCCGACATCGCGCGCGCCTTCACCGCAGCCCTGACGGCACCTCAGGATGCCGTGCACGACCAGGCGTTCAACATCGGCAGCGAGGTCAACAACGTCACCGTCGCCGAGATCGCCGGGCAGGTCGCCGAGGCGGTGCCGGGATCGAAGGTGGTGATCACCGGCGAGAACGGCGCCGATCCGCGGTCCTACCGGGTGGACTTCTCCCGCTTCCGCGCCGCGATACCCGGCTTCGACTGCGAGTGGTCGGTGAAGCGAGGGGCGCTGGAGCTCGCCGAGGCGTACCGCGAACACGGGCTGACCGCCGAGGACTTCCAGGACCGCTTCACCCGGCTCGCCGTACTGCGCGCGGCGTCCGAGGCCGGCGCCGTCGACGACACCCTGCGGTGGCGCCGGTGACCGGGGTCGGCGAGCAGATGCACGCGCTGGTGGAGCGGCTGTACCCGCTCTGCCGGAGCATCACCGGCGACGGGGTGCGGGCCACCCTGGACATCGTCGGCGAGTACCTCCCGCTGCAGGTGCACGAGGTGCCGACGGGGACTCCGGTGCTCGACTGGACGGTGCCGCAGGAGTGGAACATCCGGGACGCCTACATCGCCGACCCCGCCGGTCGGCGGGTCGTCGACTTCGCCGCGTCCAACCTGCATGTGCTCGGCTACAGCGTCCCGGTGGCGGCGACCATGCCGCTGGCCGAGCTGCGCGCACACCTGCACACCCTGCCGGACCAGCCCTCCCTGGTGCCGTACCGCACCAGCTACTACACGCCGACGTGGGGGTTCTGCCTGGCCCAGGAGGTCCTGGACGCGCTGCCGGAAGCCGAGTACGAGGTGCGCATCGACTCCACCCTCGCCGACGGCCACCTCACCTACGCCGAGCACGTGGTCCCGGGGCAGGTCGCCGACGAGGTGATCGTCTCCTGCCACACCTGCCACCCTTCGCTCGCCAACGACAACCTGGCCGGCATCGCGGTGGCGGTCTCGCTGGCCCAGGAGCTGGCCCAGCAGACGCCGTGGTACACCTACCGGTTCATCTTCGCGCCCGGCACCATCGGGGCGATCACCTGGCTGGCCCGCAACACGGAGCGGCTGGAGCGGGTGAAACACGGGCTGGTGCTGGCCTGCGCCGGCGACTCGGGCCAACTGACGTACAAGCAGAGCCGACGCGGCGACGCGGAGATCGACCGGGTGCTGCGCCATGTCCTGACCGTCTCCGAACGGCCGCACCGGGTCAACGAGTTCACCCCGTATGGCTACGACGAGCGGCAGTACTGCTCGCCCGGGTTCGACCTCGGCGTGGGCTCGCTCAGCCGGACCCCGTACGCCGGGTACCCCGAGTACCACACCTCGGCGGACAACCCGGACTTCGTCACCCCGGAGGCGATGGAGGACACCCTCGCGGTCTGCCGCGAGGCGTTCGCCGTGCTCGACCGCAACCGGCGTTACCTCAACCTCAGCCCCTACGGCGAACCGCAGTTGGGGCGGCGCGGGTTGTACGACTCGCTCGGCGGCCGCAGCGACGCCAAGGAGGCCCAGCTGGCCATGCTCTGGGTGCTCAGCCTCTCCGACGGCGAGCACAGTCTGCTGGACGTCGCCGAGCGGTCCGCGCTGCCCTTCGACACCGTCGCCGTCGCGGCCGACGCCCTGCGGGAGGCCGGCCTGATCAAGGCGGGGGGCGGATGACCACCGAGAGCGGGACGGTGACGGCGCCGGTGGCCCATGGCCGGCACGCCCGGAAGAGCGCCGGACGAGGCATAGCCGGACGGCTGTCCTGGGGGCTGGCCGACCAGGCGGCCTGCAGCCTGAGCAACTTCGCGGTGGGGATCTATGTGGCGCGCGAGCTGGGGCTGACCGCGTTCGGCGTGTTCAGCCTGGCCTGGGCGACCTACGGCGTGGTGCTCAACGTCTCCCGCGGGCTGGCCACCGACCCGCTCGTGGTGCGCTTCAGCGGCGTGCCGGAGGCGTCCTGGCGACCGGCGGTGGCCCGGTCCTCGGGCACCGCGCTCGGCGTCGGTCTCGCCATCGGCGCGGTGTGCCTGGCGGCCGGGCTGGCTGTCGGCGGCCATGTGGGTTCCGCGTACGCCAGTCTCGGCGTGATCCTGCCGGCGCTGCTGCTGCAGGACGCCTGGCGGTTCGCCTTCTTCGCCGCCGGCACCGGGAAGAAGGCGTTCCTCAACGACCTCGTCTGGGACATCGCGCTGGTCCCGGCCATGGTGGTGGCGGCCCGCGTGGGCAGCGTGCCCGCCTTCCTGCTCGCCTGGGGCGCGTCCGCCGCCGTGGCCGCGGGGTTCGGCTGCCTCCAGTCCGGCATCCGGCCCCGGCTGACCGGAGCGCGTGAGTGGCTGCGCGAGCAGCGCGACCTCGGCTACCGGTACCTGGTCGAGAACGTCAGCCTCAGCGGCGCCTACCAGCTGCGGGCGTGGGGGCTCAGCGCCATCGTCGGGGTCAGCGCCGTGGGCGTGGTCCGCGGCGCCGAGCTGCTGCTCGGCCCGTTCTACGCCGTGTTGACCGGGCTGGCGCTGGTCACCGTCGCGGAGGCGGGACGGGTGCTGCGGCAGGCCCCGCACCGACTGGGCATGTTCTGCCTGCTGCTCAGCGGCGGGCAGGCCGCCGCCGCGCTGCTCTGGGGCGGGGCACTGCTGCTGCTGCCGGACCGGGTCGGGGTGCTGCTGCTCGGCGGCGTCTGGCAATCCGCCTCGGCGCTCATCCTGCCGGCCACGCTCAGCGTCGCGGGCGCCAGCCTCGGCATCGGCGCGACCGCCGGGCTGCGCGCGCTCGGCGCGGCCCGGCTCAGCCTGCGCGTCCAGCTGTTCGCCTCCGCCTGCTACGCCGTCGGCGGGATCGGCGGTGCCGTCGTGGACGGCACCGTCGGCTCGGCCTGGGGCGTGGCCGCCGCGACCATCAGCAGCTCGGCCGTGTGGTGGCTGCAGCTGCGGTCCGCCCTGCGCGGGCGCGACCACCATCCCATCCACGAAGTGAGGACGACATGACCGCGCCCAAGGCGGCTCGGCCCCGGCTGAGCATCGGTCTGCCCGTGTACAACGGCGAGGAGTACCTGGCCGAGTCGTTCGACGCCCTGCTCGGCCAGACCTACGAGGACTTCGAGCTGATCGTCTCCGACAACGCCTCGACCGACGGGACCGAGGAGATCTGCCGCCGGTACGCCGAGAAGGACTCCCGCATCCGGTACCTCCGGCTGCCCCGCAACATCGGCGCCACACCGAACCACAACCGTGTCTTCGAAGAGTCCCGCGGCGAGCTGTTCAAGTGGGCCTCGCACGACGACCTGTACGCCCGGGACCTGCTGCGGCGCTGCGTGGAGGCGCTGGACGAGCGCCCGGAGGTGTTCCTCGCGCACACCGGCCAGGCGGTCATCGACGGCGACAGCAAGGTGAAGGTCCCGTACGAGTACGGGCTCGCCACCGACTCGCCGCACCCGCCGGAGCGCTTCCGCAGTCTGCTGTTCGAGCCCGGTGGCGACGACTTCTACGGGGTGATGCGGGCCGACGTGCTGCGCCGGGTGAAGCCGCTGGACAGCTACCACCACGCGGACCGCACCTTCGTCGCCGAGCTCACCCTGCACGGCCCTTTCCACCAGGTGCCGGAGGTGCTGTACTTCCGCCGCGACCACCCCACCCGCGCCGAGCGGGCCAACCCGGGCATGCGCGCCCGGTGCGTCAACCTGGACCCGCGCCGGGCAGGCCCGCTGCACCCGACGCCCCGGCTGCTCGCCGAGTACGTCTGGGGTTTCGTCGCGGCGATCCAACGGGCGCCGCTGTCCCGGGCCGACCGGCGCGCGTGCTACCGCCACCTGGCCGCGTGGATGGCCAGCCGGGTCCGGCCGGGCGCCGGCGAGCGGGTCGAGGACCGCGCCCCGGTCGACCCGGACCGGCTCACCGTCTCCATCGACGCCCTCGTCGCCGGCCGTGAGGGGAGGCAGTCATGACATCGGCTCAGGAGAATCCCAGGAACGGGACCCCGGTACGGGTCGGGGTGTTCGGCCTGCTCGGCTCCGGCAACCTCGGCAACGACGGGTCCCTCGAAGCCGTACTCGGCTACCTCCGCGCCGAACACCCGGAAGCGGTCGTGGACGCGCTGTGCGGCGGGCCCGAGGCCGTCACCACCCGGTTCGGGATCCCCGCGACCCGGCTGCACTGGTACGCCGGGGAGTACCGGACCGCGTCGCGGGCGGGTGCCGTCGCCGGGAAGGGCCTGGGCAAACTGGTCGACATCATCCGCACCGCCGCCTGGGTGCGGCGGCACGATGTGGTGATCGTGCCGGGCATGGGCGTCCTGGAGGCCACGCTGCCGCTGCGGCCGTGGGGCTTCCCCTACTCGCTGTTCCTGCTCTGCGCCTCGGGCCGGCTGTTCGGCACCAGGGTCGCGCTGGTCAGCGTCGGCGCCGCCACCATCGGCCGTCGGTCGGTCCGCACGCTGGTCAGCTGGTCGGGGCGGCTGGCGGCGTACCGGTCCTACCGGGACGCCCAGTCCCGCGACGCGATGCGGGCGATGGGCGTGGACACCTCGCACGACGAGGTCTACCCGGACCTCGCCTTCTCGCTGCCGTCGCAGCCGTCGAGCGCGCCCGCAGAACCGCGTGGCGCGGTCGGCGTCGGCGTCATGGCCTTCTACGGCGGCAACGACGACCGCGCCCGGGCCGAGCAGATCCACCGCCGCTACCTGGACGGGATGACCCGCTTCGTCCGCACGATGGTCGAGGACGGCAGGACGGTCCGGCTGATCACCGGCGACGACGTGGACGCGGCGGCGGTCGCCGAGGTCCTGGACGCGGTGGACTCGCCGCTGGTCACCCTCGCCGAGACGTCCTCGCTGGCCGACCTGATGAAGGAGGTGGCCGCCGTCGACACCGTGGTGGCGACCCGCTACCACAACCTGATCTGCGCGCTGAAGGTCGGCACGCCGACGCTCGCGCTCTGCTACGCGGCCAAGAGCGAGGCGCTGCTGGAGGGGATGGGACTGGGCGAGTTCTGCCACCCGGCCCGCGAGGTCGACGCCGACCGGCTGCTGGAGCAGTTCCGGGCGCTGGAGCAGCGGTCGGCGGAGCTGCGGCGTGAGCTCCCCGAGCGGACCCGGGCCGCCGCCCGGCAGCTCGAGCACCAGTTCACCGCCCTGAGCGCGGTGCTGTACCCGGGGACCGGACACGTCAACGCCTCGCAGGAGGCTTCATGAAAGCGGCAGGAATGAAGGCCACCGAAGTCCCGGCGATCGCCGGCGCCTACCTGTTCGAGCCGACGGCGTACGCCGACGAGCGCGGCTACTTCTGCCGCACCTTCGACGCCGACGTGATCCGCGCGGTCGGCCTGGACCCGAACGCCTTCGTCCAGGACAGCGTGTCCCGCTCGGTCCAGGGCGTGCTGCGCGGCCTGCACCTGCGCTCCGGCGCCGGCGAGGCCAAACTCGTGCGCTGCTCCTACGGGAGGGTCTTCGACGTCGTCGTGGACCTGCGCACGGACTCGCCGACCTACCGCAACTGGGCCTCCTTCGAACTGTCCGGGGAGACGCAGGCGACCCTCTACATCCCGGCCGGGTGCGCGCACGGCTTCCAGGCGCTGACGGAACCCGCCGACGTCTCCTACCGGATCGACCGCCCGCACGATCCGACCGAGGACGTGACGATCGCCTTCGACGACCCGGAGCTCGCCATCCCCTGGCCGCTGCCGGTCACCTCGATGTCCCAGCGGGACCGGGAGGCGCCGAGCCTCGCCCAGGTCCTGGAGCCGAAAGAGAGTTGAGGTTGGCGTTGAACACCACTCCAGTTTCCCGGGGAGCGACCCCCCGTACCCCCACGAAACCCGCTGGTGGCGGGCGTAAGGCGGAGGAACCCACTCGATGAACCTGAGCAATGAATCCCTCCTGCCCCGGTCGCGTCAGGCGAACGAGCGGCTGCACACCCTGATCCCCGGCGGCGCGCACACCTACTCCAAGGGAGACGACCAGTACCCCGAAGGTCTGGCCCCGGTCATCAGCCACGGCCACGGCGCCCGGGTGTGGGACGTGGACGGCAACAGCTATCTCGAGTACGGCTCCGGCCTGCGGTCGGTCAGCCTCGGCCACGCCCACCCACGCGTGATCGAGGCGGTGCGGCGGGAACTCGACCGCGGCAGCAACTTCGTCCGGCCGTCCATCATCGAGGTGGAGGCCGCGGAGCGCTTCCTGGCCACGGTGCCGACCGCGGAGATGGTGAAGTTCGCGAAGAACGGCTCCGATGTCACCACCGCCGCGGTGCGCCTCGCCCGCGCCGTCACCGGACGCCTGCGGGTGGCCGTCTGCAGCGACCACCCGTTCTTCTCCGTCGACGACTGGTTCATCGGCACCACCCCGATGTCCGCCGGCATCCCCGCGGCCACCACGGAGCTCACCGTGGCGTTCCCCTACGGCGACCTCGCCGCCACGGAGGAACTGCTCACCCGCTACCAGGGCGAGGTCGCCTGCCTGATCCTGGAACCCGCCGCGGGCACCGAGCCGCCGCCCGGGTACCTGGCCGGCCTCCGGGAGCTGGCCGACCGCCACGGCTGCCTGCTCGTCTTCGACGAGATGATCACCGGCCTGCGCTGGTCCGAGGCGGGCGCCCAGGGCCTGTACGGCGTCGTTCCCGACCTCTCCACCTTTGGCAAGGCGCTGGGCAACGGGTTCGCCGTCTCCGCGCTGGCCGGGCGTCGCGAGGTGATGGAGCGGGGCGGGCTGCGTCACTCCGGCGACCGGGTGTTCCTGCTGTCCACCACGCACGGTGCGGAGACGCACTCGCTGGCCGCCGCGATGGCCGTGCTCAGCACCTATGTGGAGGAGGGCGTCACCGCGCGGCTGCACGCCCTCGGCGAGCGGCTGGCCGCCGGCGTCCGCGACGCCGCGGCCAGCCACGGGGTCGGCGAACACGTCGTCGTCCGGGGCCGGGCCAGCAACCTGGTCTTCAACACCCTGGACGAGAACCTGCAGCCGTCGCAGCCGTACCGCACCCTGTTCCTGCGCGAACTCCTCGCGGGCGGGGTGCTGGCCCCGTCGTTCGTGGTGAGCAGCGCTCTCAGCGACGCCGACATCGACCGCACCGTCGAGGTGGTGGCCCAGGCCTGTGCGGTGTACCGGAAGGCGCTGGACGCCGCCGACCCGACCCCCTGGGTGGGCGGGCGACCGGTGAAGCCCGTGTTCCGCCGACTGGCGTGACATACTCCGATTCTCCGGGGGCGACCCCCGCGCCCCCACGCAAACCCCAGGTGGCAGGGGTCTCAGGGCCGGACCCCGCCAGTTCAGACGGAGTAACGTGCCCTGCTCTCAGCGGCGCTCCCGGCGACCGACGTCGGCTGTCCAGTCGACCAGCGACGCGGTCGCCGGTACCACCGCCAGTGCCACGCACCAGCCGCCGAGGACGTCGGTCGGGTAGTGCGCGTCCAGGGCGATCTCCGCCCAGCCCATGGCGGCGCCGGCCACGAGCGCCGCAGTCAGCACGAGCAGGAAGCCGGCCGGCCGGCCCAGACGCTCGGCCGCGAGCAGCGCCACCGCGAGGGCGAGGGCGGTGGCGAAAGCGGTGTGCCCGCTGGGGTAGGACAGGTTCTCACCGTGGATGGTGCGTCCCACCACATGCTTGAGCAGACTCGACGCCACCACGGCCAGGCCGGCCCCGGCCGCGGTGAGCACCGCCGCGCGCGGACGCCGCAGCAGCAGACAACCCACCACGAGCGTCACGACCAGCGTCACCGCGCCGGTGGGCTCCCCCATCGCGTCCAGGTCGAGGGCGACGGACTGCCACCCGGGGGGCCGCACCCGGACCACCGCCGACCGGAGCCACCCGTCCACCGTGCCGGGCTGGTGGTGTCCGGCGAAGCAGACCCCGAGCACGACGACCACCAGCGCGGCGAGAGCCGCGACCGGCCCGAGCCACCCGCGCAGTGCCGGAGGGAGTATCGCGTGCGCCGGGCGACCGGCCACCCGCACACCGTCGCCCTCCGTCTGCCGGACACGATTCAACTCCCACTCCCACCCGAGCCCTTGGCGCCACCTGACACCACACGCCCCCCGCGCAAAGGTACGTCAGAACCGCCGGTTCAGCGCAGGTGCCGGGAGATCCACTGGAACGCGGTCGGCAGCATCTCCTGCCAGACGTCCATGTTGTGGCCGCCGCGCGCGACCGTGGCCACGTCGCCGGTGGCCGGCGCCCGCAGCGCGTTCACCAGGGCGCGGGCGTCCCGCACCGTGTCGCCGTCCTCCAGGCTGCCGGTGAGCAGCAGCGCGACGTCCGGCTGGCGGGCCGCCCGCCTCATCACCAGCAGCGGGTTGTTCGCCGCCCGCAGCGCAGGCCGGCGCAGCACCACCCCGGCCTCCGGGGCGTTGTACCCGGAGATGCTGACCGCGGAGTGGAACACATTGGGGTGGTGCACGGCCAGGTCGGTGGCGCAGTAGCCGCCGGCCGAATAGCCCATCACCGACCAGTCGTAGGGGTCGTTGGAGACCCGGAACCGGCTCTTGACGATCGCCGGGACGTCCTTGGCGAGCCAGGTGTCGGTCTTCGGCCCGCCGGGGAGGTCGACGCAGCCGGCGTCCTCGGTGCCCAGGGTGTTCGACTTGGCCGCGACCAGGATCATCGGCCGGGCCTCGTGCGCCTCCACCAGCCGGGCCAGCTCGTCCTGCCCGTTCATGGCGTCGAACCAGGACATCGGGGTGCCCGGCTGCCCCGGCAGCAGCATCACCACCGGGAAGCGCTCCCCGGCGTGCGCGGGGTCGTCGTACTCGGGCGGCAGCCAGACCAGCAGCTGACCGTGGATGTGCGACCGGGCTCCGACCGGGTCGGCGACCTGGAGCCCCTGCGCCCCCTGGTGGAAGCTGGCGAGCACCGGCACCGCTGCGCTCAGCGAGCTCTGCCGTATGCCGGCGGTCCCGTCCTCGAACTGCGCCGCTCCGGTCTGCGTCCCCATCAGGTCCGACCAGGAGTCGTAGAAGGCGTAGCTGTTGTTCACGCACACCAGCGTCACCAGCACCGCCGCACCCTGGGTCACCGTCAGCATCATCATCCGCACGCCGACCCGCACCGCCTTCGGACCGGGGAGCCGGTTCCAGACCGCGAGCGTGAGCAGAGTCAGTACCAGTGCGAACACGATGGTCGCGACGAGGAACGGAAGACCGTTCAGGGCCATGCGTCACCCTCCGGGTACGTTCAACCGCTGTGGCAGTCGGATGCTGTCCGTCGCGACGAAACCCCAACCTCAGGATCGGCTGCACGGGTGGACGCCGTCGGTCAAACCTCTCCCGAGGCCCTTTTGAACGCGTGGTCAGATCGCCGCCGAAGGTCCGTCGTGACGCAGCGAAAGAGCAGGTCAGAGCGGTAGGGAGGGCCTCGGCGAGCCCCTCCCCCACGCTGCTCCAAGCAGGTGGCCCGCAACGACCCTCCGTCAGGGCGCGGCCACGAACCCCTCCACGACCCCGGCGAACCGCTGCGGCTCCTCTATGTGCGCGAAGTGCCCGCTGCTCTCGAGGACCACCAGCTCCGACCGGGGGACCAGGGCGTGCAGTTCCTCGGCCCCGACCGCCCCGGGATCCCGCACCTCCCCAACCCGCCGCAACGCGATCACCGCAGCATCCTGCAGCACGTCCTCAGCATCCGCCCCCGGCCCCAGCACACTCACCACCACCACCGCCCGCATCCGCGCCCCATGCCGCTCCAGCAACACCCCCCACAGCCGCCACCTCGCCGTGCCGGGCGGCTCTGACGAGCTCTGCGTCGGTGGGGTCGTCCGTGTCCACAGCACTCACCCGTCCCTTCAGGGCACCTTTGGCCAGCTGACTCTGAGCTGTCCTGGTACAGACCATGCATGATCACTCGTGACGGCGCTGCCCGTCCTTCCCGGGTCCGCCGGTCCGAAATGCGATCATGCAGGCAAGGGTGACCAGCAGGCTCACGAGGCCGACTGTGTTGTCCGCGCCGGGCGCCACGCCTGTGAAGTGCCAGATCCAGGCCCCGATGAGGGTGAGGCATCCGCCGAAGAAGCCGAATGCGGTAGCCAGGCGGAACCGGGCTGCCCGACTCTGCGGGGTACTGACTACGTCGGGTGGCTCCGTTGTCGGCTGCAGGATGATGTAGTCGTTCTTGGCCGCGGTGACGGAGTTGAGTGCCTCGGACATCTCATCCCCCGGGGCGCAGACAAAGCAGACGGCCTCGCCCGCTTCGACCACTGCGGTCAGCGGCGCACTGGAACACCAGTCGATCTTGAGCTGGAGCTGATGGGCCCCGGCCGGTACATCGAAGCGCAGCGTCTGCCCCCGGCCGATCAGACCGACCTGGGTGTCATCGATGATCACTCTGTAACGTCGGAAAACATCGCGGTAGCCGCCCTTGGCCCTCGACAACACGATGGTTCCGTGCGCATCCCGGGAAGCTTCCCCGTCCTCCGTCGTCACGCCATGCCCCGCTCTCAAGTGACGCCACCTGCGCGCCGGAGCATACCCACACCTCCGTCGGTGCTCTGCACGGGGGCGATGTGGCGCCCCGCAGCCGACATCCCATCAGCCCTCCTTCCAGCAGAGCAGCACCGTCGTCGCGACAGTCCGCGCCGCCGACGCACGCGACCGGGCCGGCTTGCCGAAGCTGGTCGGGAGCGCGCTGACGTCCACCGTCAGCACCGTGGCGTCCTTGCGGAGCACCACCGTCCCGTTCGGTTCGGCGAAGGCGGCGTCGCCGAGGCCGGTGAGCGGGGTGGTGCCGGGCGCTGCCGTCCGCAGGCTGGTGAACCAGGCCTGGGTGGCGGCGGCGTCCGGCAGGTCCTTGACCGAGAGCAGCAGGGAGCCGTCCCGGTACGCGTAGCGGCAGGAGTAGAGCCGGTTCGACCAGGTCGGCCGGACCGGCTCGGTGGTCGTGGCGCCGAGGGCGCCGGAGATGTCCTTCTGGGCCTCCTCCGCGCAGACCATCCTGGCCGCGGCGGAGGGGCCCGAAGGGCCCTGCGTGCCCGCCGTCGCGGGGCGCGCCGAGGCGCACCCCGCGACGGCGAGCAGCAACAGGGCAGCCCCCACCTGGTGGCCCGTTCGTCGGTTCATGTCGGTTCCTCCCGGTGGGGGCAGCGGGCACACCTGCTGTCGGTTCGTCAGGAAGGCAGCAGGTACTGGTCGTTCAGTACCGCGCCCTTCTGCGGCTGGTTCTGGTCGTAGCCGCGGTCGTCGCACTGCAGGCCACCGACCACGCAGTGGGTGACCAGGGCGGCGAGGGTGGCGGTGTCCCAGCCGTTGAAGAAGTCGTAGTGGAAGGAGAATCCGCGACCGCTGGACAGGTGCACCTGCGACATGTCGCCGTTCACCGGGAAGGCCATCTTGAACTCGATCATCGGCACGGCGACCGGGTGGTCGACCGGGCAGACGCCGTTGATCGGGTAGGCCATGTGGCTCTTGTGGTCCGGGGTGTCCAGGTGGATCCCGTCCCAGCAACTCGGAGCCTGGTAGCGGATCTCCAGGTCGCTGCCGGCCGGGCAGCTCGGCGGGATGTCGATGTTCCCGTAGCTGTTGCCGCACTCCCAGCCGGCGACCCAGCCGGGGTCGGTGGAGAACTGGGTCGCGCTCGCGGCCGGGCTGCCGACCACGAAGCGCAGCCCGGTCGGGAAGGGCCGGACGCTGGTGTAGTCGATGACTCCTGACTTGTAGTAGATGGTCTGCGTGCCGACGGGTAGCACCTGGGTGGTGCCGTTGAGCACCGTCGGCATCCAGTAGGCGGACTTGTCACCGGGCGCCATACAGGTGGTGCCACCGGCCTGCAGCGAGGCCGCGGTGGTGTTGGCGTCGGTGGTGGTGTTGCCCATGAAGGTGTGCAGATGCGAGGCACCGGGCTTCCCGGGGAAGACGATCGGGTCGTCCGGGAGAACGTGGTTGGCACTGCACTGCGCCTGGAACTCGTGGAAGTACGCGTTCGGCGGCACATAGCTGGACGGGGTCACCCCGGTGACCGGCGGATCCGCGAGGACGTAGCCGCTGGTGCTGAGCGTCACCGAGCCGTACACCTTGAACTCGTAGAGCGAGTAGCCGTACTGGGTGCCGCGCGCGGTGGCCAGCATCCTGATGTAGCGGCCGGTACCGCTCACCGCGAGCACCTGGTTGCCGCCGGTGCTGGTGGTCGTCGAGTAGATCGACGTCCAGGTGCTGGCGTCCGGCGAGGTCTGGATCTGGAAGGCGCTGGCGTACGCGGTCTCCCAGTCCAGCTCGACCTGGTTGACGGTGGCGTTGCCGCCCAGGTCGATCTGGATCCACTGGGGATCGCTCCAGGCGCTGGCCCACCGCGTGGTCGGGTCGCCGTCGACCACCGCGCCGGCCGGGAAGTTGGCGCTCTCCAGCGACGAGGCGACGACCGGACGGGACTGCGAGATCAGCGTCCCGGTGGCGGCACTGGCCCCGGCCATCGAGGCGCCGAGGCCGATCAGCGACAGCAGCAGCGCGAGGACGACGGGCAGCGCGGCCCTGTGCCGCGGGATCCGCCCGGGACTGGACCGAATCCGGTGACGGACTTTCATGAAGACCTCCTGGTGGGTGGGTTGGGACCGCGGGACTGCCGGCGGCAGCGACATCAGGCGTAGACGCCGAACTCGTACAGCGAGTAGCCGTAGGCGGTGCCGCGCTGGGTGAGGTTCAGCCGCACATAGCGGCCCGACCCGGTGACGTCGAAGTCGTCGACGCCGCCGGTCGCCGTGGTGGTGGAGTAGACCGTGGTCCAGTTGGCGCCGTCGTTGGACACCTGGACCTGGTACGCCTTGCCGTACGCGGCCTCCCAGCCGAGTTGGACGTGGTGGATCGCGGTGGTCTGGCCCAGGTCGACCTGCAGCCACTCGGCGTCGTCCCAGTTGCTGGCCCAACGGGTGGTCCAGTCACCGTCGGTGGCCTGGCCGGGGGTGAAGTTGCCGTTGGCGGTCTGGAAGGAAGACGCCGTGGTGGGTTTGCCCTTGGCCACGTTCGTCCCGTTCACCGGCGGGGCGACCACCCTGAACGAGCGGGTCTCCACACCGACGTTGCCGTGCCCGTCGTAGGCGTAGACGTAGACCTTCCAGACGCCCAGGGTCTTCGGCGCGGTGGCGGTGAACTGCCCGTCCCCGGTCTGGGTGAACGTCACCTGCTGCAGCCCGGTGCCGCCGTCCACGTACTTGCTGCTGTACATCAGGTTGTAGCGGATCAGGTCGCCGTTGGGGTCGCTGGTGCCGGTGGTGACGTTGAAGGTGCCGCCGGACGGAACGGTGGTGGTGTTGCTCAGCGTCATGCTGGTGATCACCGGCGGGGTGTTCTGCTGCGGGCTGCCGCCGTAGTCCTTGGCCACCGAGTAGTAGGACAGCCGCTTCCAGGCCTCCGGGATCAGGTTGAACCAGATGCCGCCGAAGTCGTTCTCCTGGCCGTAGTTGAACAGGGTGCCGCCGAAGGAGACCCCGGTGTGACCGGAGATGCAGTTCCAGGCGCTGGTGTAGCCGTCGCGCATCTGGACGTCGGTGGGCTGGGTGGGCACGCCGTTGGCGTCGTTGGGGACCTCCCACTCCCCGGAGTCACCGGACTCGGTGACGATGTAGGGCTTGGTGTAACCGCCGTTGACCCAGTCGGTCTTCACATTGCACACCGCGCCGTAGGAGTTGACGGCGTAGAGGTCCAGGTCCGGGGTGTACTGCTTGTAGTACGGCCAGGCGCCGGTGTAGGCGTCGGTCGAGGTCACCGGGTGGTTGGGGTCGGCCGCGTGGATCGCCTGGACGATCTGTTCCACGTACTGGGCGTAGGCGATCCGCTGCTGCTCCACCGCCGCGCCGGTGTAGTGGTCCTGGGTGGTCAGGATCACCTCGTTGCCGACGTCCCACATCAGCACCGCCGGGTCGTTCTTGTAGGCGTCGACCCAGGACACGATGGAGTTGAGGGTGCTGGTCCTGTACGCGGTGTCGTTGACGTAGTCGGCGCCCTGGTTCAGCCAGAAGCCGTTGATCACCTTGACCCCGAAGGCGGAGGCGGCGTCCAGCAGCGGCTGGGTGGTGCCGTCGGTGCCCCAGGTGCGGACGGTGTTGACGCCCAGTGACTTCAGGTCCCGCATATGGGCCATGGCGGTGGCCGTCGAGGGACCCCAGGTCACTCCCTTGACCTGGTACGGCGCCCCGTTGACGCTAAGCTGCCAGTTCCCCTGCGCGCCGGTGACGTGCACGGTACTGGCGCCGGTCGGCACCGCCGGGTCGGTCAGCGGGGTGGGCGGGGTGCCGGTGGTGGTGGACACCGTGACCGCGCCGATGCTCAGCGCGCCGCCCGAACTGGTGGCGCTGCTCGGCGAGGTGCAGCCACAGACCGCGTTGGGGTAGGAGCCGCCGATGCCCAGGTCCGCGACCAGGTAGAAGCCGTGGTCCACGGCCGCCTGCCAGGTGGCGACGCCGACCTGGGATTCATTGACCTGCCACACCTGCTGGTTGTCCAGGTAGTAGCGGATCTGCTCGTCGGACTGGGTGCGGTCGATGATCTCGGTGTAGGTGTGGTATCCGGTCTGGCAGCCGGTGCAGCTGGCCAGTCCGCTGGTCATGCCGTTGTACTCGTTGCAGTTGCCGTTGGGCGCGGTCCCGCAGTGCAGGGTCGCCGAGAGCTGGCTGCGGCCGTTGACGTCCTCCAGGATGTCGCTCTCACCCATCTGCGGCCAGGTGGTCATGTCGCTGCGGTACTGGGCGCCGACCGCCTTGAAGGCGGGCCAGTAGCCCAGCCCGTTGGCCGGGTTGGGCTGCTTGACGGAGGCGGAGATCATCAGCTGGCCGCCGGCGGGCGCCGCGAAGTCGCTGCGCTGGGTCTCCACCCGACCCGAGGTCCAGTTGCCGCTGCCGTCCCTGACCGCGGTGAGGTTGAGGTGGCCGCTGCCGTCGACCGCGACATTGGCGGCGCTGTTGGTGTCGGTCTCGACCTCGCCGGTGCCCCAGTTGGCGGCGCCGTTCTGGTACTGGGTGCCGGTGTCGGTGATCCAGTTGGCCGAGGAGGGCGCGCTGCCGGACCCGCCGGAGAAGTTGTCGCTCCAGACGCTGGTCCAATTGCCGGGCGGGGTGGACCCGGTGGCAGTGGGCGTCGGGGTCGGCGTGGCGGAGGGCGTCGGGGTGGCGGAGGAGGCCAGGCCGTACACCTGGAACTCCCACAGCGAGTAGCCGTAGCCGTTCTCGCGCACCGTCCCGTACATCCGCACATAGCGGCCGGTGCCGCTGACGTTCAGGGTCTCGGTGCCGCCGGCGCCGGTGGTGGTGGAGTAGACGCTGGTCCAGTTGCCGGCGTCGTTCGACACCTGGATCTGGTACGCCGTCGCGTAGTTCTCCCAGTTCAGCACCACCTTGTCGATGCTGTAACTGCTGCCGAGGTCGACCTGCAGCCACTGCGGGTCGCTCCAGGCGCTGGCCCAGCGGGTGCCGGTGTTGCCGTCCACGGCGTTGGCCGCGGCCAGCCCGGCGCCGGTCGTCTCGGTGGACGAGGAGGTGGCCGGCTTGCCCTGGGAGAGCAGGGTGTCGGCCGCACGGGCCGTGACCGGCCCGGCGACCAGGGCGTAGAAGAACAGCGAGAGCGCTACGGCGGCCAGCGCCGCCGTTCTCAGCAGAGTGCGCGCGGAACTGCGCGCGGAACCAAGGGGTGGTGCTCCCATGGGGACTCCTGACAGGGGGTGGGCCTGAGGCTCGGAGAGCGCTCACCCAGAGAGCGCTCTCCCATCGGGCGATGGTTGCGCTCTTGTTTCACGGTCGTCAAGAGTTTTGTCAGAAGACGCGGTTCCGGTACTAAATGGATGTCATATATACGTTCATTACCGAATATTCAGGGCATCAGAGAACCGCCCCCACCCTTGACGGACCGCGCCGGCATGCGGAACCTTGAGTCAAATGGAGAGCGCTCTCCATTCCCAGGAGCACGCTCCGGGCGGGGGTGCCTCCCCGCCCGGAGCGGAGGGTCCGAATCAAGGACGGGCCGCTCAGCCCGACTGCCGCACTACCAGCACCGGGTCGAACACCGCCGACCTCGGCCCGTCCGCCCTGCCCTCGATCCGGTCCAGCAGCAGCCGCGCCATCTCCGCCGCCATCTCCTCGACCGGCTGCCGCACCGTGGTGAGCGCCGGACGGCTGTCGACGGCGGCGCTGCTGTCGTCGAAGCCGACCACCCGGACGTGCTCCGGCACCCGTCGCCCGTGCTCGCGCAGGATGTGCAGCGCCCCCCGCGCCATCAGGTCGTTGGCGGCGAACACCCCGTCCAGGTCCGGACGTTCCAGCAGCAGCCGCTGCATCGCGGCCTCCCCGCTGGCCTGGGTGAAGTTCCCCTCCGCGGTGGGCACCACCGCCTCGCCGTGCCGGGCCATCGCCTCCAGGAAACCGTCCTGGCGCTCCCGCGCCGCCCGGATGTCCAGCGGCCCGGAGATCACCGCCACCCGCCGGCAGCCCTGGCCCACCAGCCGGTCGGCGGCCAGCCGCGCGCCCTTCTGGTGCGCCAGGTCCACGAAGCCGATCGGTACCGGACGGGCCGGCCGGGCGAAGAGCACCGCGGGCAGCCCCGCCGCCACCAGCAGCTCCGGCAGCGGGTCGTCGGCGTGGGTGGACACCACCAGCGCCCCGTCCGCGCTGCGCTGCCGCAGATAGGCGACGACCTCCGCCCTGGCCTCCTCGGTCTCGGCCAGCATCAGCACCGGGTGCATCCCGCGCGGCCGCAGGAAACCCATCACCCCGTTCACCACCCGGCTGAAGAAGGGGTCGGTGAAGAACCGGGTCCGGAACTCCTCCTCCTGCCCCTCCCCCGCACCGGAGGCCACCAGCGCGACCGACCCGCTCCGGCGGGTGATCAGCGAGCGTGCCGCGCCGTTGGGCACATACCCCACCGCGGCAACGGCCTGACGCACCGCCTCCTGGATCGCGGGGTCGACATTGCGGGTGCGATTCACCACCCTGGAGACCGTGGCCCGGGAGACCCCGGCGACCCTGGCCACGTCCTCCAAGGTCGGAGCGGTTCCGGCGGCGGCGCTGCGGGGCTCGTCCATGCCGTGTTTATAACAGAACCGGAGAGCGCTCTCCACCCCCTTCGACCAACCGCGCCGCTCAGCACCCACATATCACTGAGCCTTACTCACTATTAGCCGGAATAAAGATGAGCTATGCTCCGTTGGACGGGACGTAGCAAGCCCGTCATCCCTACTTCCCGGAGCCGCCCATGCGCACCCCAGGTCCCGACTGGACTCCACCCGCCCGCAAGCCGGGCGCACCCAAGGCACCCGCGCAGCTGCGCCGCATCCTGCGCCTGTTCCGCCCCTACCGGGGCAAGCTGATCGCCGTCGGCATGTTCGTCGGCCTGTCCTCCCTGGTCTCGGTGGCCTCGCCGTTCCTGCTGCGAGCCGTCCTCGACACCGCCATCCCGCAGGGCCGTACCGGCCTGCTGAGCCTGCTGGCCCTCGGCATGATCGCGGTCGCGGTCGCCAACTCGGTCTTCAACGTGCTGCAGACCTACCTCAGCACCAGCGTCGGCCAGCGGGTCATGCACGACCTGCGCACCAGCGTCTACGCCCATCTCCAGCGGATGCCGCTGGCCTTCTTCACCCGCACCCGCACCGGCGAGGTGCAGTCCCGCATCGCCAACGACATCGGCGGCATGCAGTCCACCGTGACCAGCACCGCGACCGCGCTGGTCTCCAGCCTCACCACGGTGGTCGCCACCGTGGTCGCCATGGTGGCCCTGGACTGGAAGCTCACCATCGTCTCGCTGCTGCTGCTCCCGCTGTTCGTGTGGATCAGCCGCCGGGTCGGCAACGAGCGCCGCAAGATCGCCACCGAGCGCCAGAAGCAGCTCGCGGCGATCTCCTCGATCATGCAGGAGTCGCTGTCCGTCAGCGGCATCCTGCTCGGCCGCACCATGGGCCGTTCCCGCGGCCTCAGCGACGAGTTCGCCCGCGAGTCCGACGCCCTGGCCGACCTGGAGGTCCGCGCCGACATGGCGGGCCGCTGGCGGCAGTCCACCATCCAGATCGTGATGGCCGCGATGCCCGCGGTGATCTACTGGGCGGCCGGCCTGACCGGCGGCCACGGCCACACCACCGCGGTGTCCATCGGCACTCTGGTCGCCTTCACCTCGCTGCAGCAGAGCCTGTTCCGGCCCACCGTGCAGTTGCTCCAGGTCGGCGTCGCCGTCCAGGTCTCACTGGCACTGTTCCAGCGGATCTTCGAGTACCTGGACCTGGTCCCCGACATCACCGAGCGCCCCGACCCGGTCACCCGCAGGGCGGGCGCGGGCGAGGTCCGCTTCGACCACGTCGGCTTCAGCTACGACCCCGCCGCCGGGACCCGTCCCACCCTGGACGACATCGACCTCACCGTCCCGGCCGGCACCAGCCTGGCCGTCGTCGGCGAGACCGGATCCGGCAAGACCACCCTCAGCTACCTGGTCCCCCGCCTCTACGACGTGACCTCGGGCCGGGTGCTGATCGACGGCACCGACGTCCGCGACCTCAGCTTCGAGTCGCTGGCCGACACCGTCGGCGTGGTCTCCCAGGAGACCTACCTCTTCCACGCCTCGGTCGCGGACAACCTGCGCTTCGCCAAGCCCGACGCCACCGACGAGGAGCTGCACGAGGCGGCCCGCGCGGCGCAGATCCACGACCACATCGCCGCGCTCCCCGACGGCTACGCGACCATGGTCGGCGAACGCGGCTACCGCTTCTCCGGCGGCGAGAAGCAGCGGCTGGCCATCGCCCGCACCATCCTGCGCGACCCGCCGGTGCTGGTCCTGGACGAGGCCACCAGCGCGCTGGACACCCAGACCGAGCAGGCGGTGCAGCAGGCGCTGGACACCCTCTCGGCCGGCCGAACCACCATCACCATCGCCCACCGGCTCTCCACCGTCCGCGACGCCGACCAGATCGTGGTCCTGGACGAGGGCCGGATCGCCGAACGCGGCACCCACGACGAGCTCCTCGCCCTGGGCGGCCACTACGCGGCCCTGGTCTCCCGGGACAGCACGCTGGAGCCCGCGGTCTAACCATCCTGGAATACCCCTGGGGGGTATAGTCGTTCGTCAGGACGCAGACGCTCTCACGGCCACTCACCCCCCGGACGGCGCGACATGAACGACCTCTGGCACGCCCTCACCCACGCACTCTCCATCACCGAAGCCATGACCTGGGAGATCACCTGGGCCCTGATCCTGGGATTCACCCTCTCGGCCGTCGTCCAGGCGGTGGTCCGCAAGTCCACCATCGTCCGCCTGCTCGGGGACGACCGTCCGCGCACCCTGGCCCTCGCCTCACTGCTCGGCGCCGCCTCGTCCTCGTGCTCCTACGCCGCCGTGGCGCTGGCCCGCTCGCTGTTCCGCAAGGGCGCGAACTTCACCGCGGCGATGGCCTTCGAGATCGCGTCGACCAATCTGGTGGTCGAACTCGGCGTGATCCTGGCCCTGCTGATGGGCTGGCAGTTCACCGCGGCCGAGTTCGTCGGCGGACCGATCATGATCGTGGTCCTCGCCGTCCTGTTCCGCCTCTTCCTGCGCGACCGACTGCTCCGCGAGGCCCGCGAGCAGGCCGACCACGGCCGGGCCGGCTCGATGGAGGGCCACGCCGCGATGGACATGTCCGTCAGCGGCGAGGGCTCCTTCGCCCGGCGGCTGCTCTCCCGCGAGGGCTGGACCTCGGTCGCGCACGTGTTCGTCATGGAATGGGCGGCGATCCTGCGCGACCTGGTCGTCGGCCTGCTCATCGCCGGGGCCATCGCCGCCTGGGTCCCCGACAGCTTCTGGCGCACCTTCTTCTTCGACGGGCACCCTCTCGCCGCGAAGCTATGGGGTCCGCTCATCGGCCCACTGGTCGCGATGGTCTCCTTCGTCTGCTCCATCGGCAACGTCCCGCTGGCGGTGGTGCTCTGGAAGGGCGGCATCAGCTTCGGCGGCGTGGTCGCCTTCATCTTCGCCGACCTGCTGATCCTCCCCATCCTCAACATCTACCGGAAGTACTACGGCCTCCGGATGACCGCCTTCCTCGCCGCGACCTTCTACGCCGCGATGGTCGTCGCCGGCTACGTGGTCGAACTCGCCTTCGGCGGCCTGGGCCTGATCCCCCAGCAGTCCCGGGCGAAGATCCCGATGGACGGCGTCAGCTGGAACTACACCACCTGGCTCAACATCGCCTTCCTCCTCCTCGCCGCCGCCCTCACCTACCGCTTCGCCCGCACCGGCGGCCGCGCCATGCTCCGCATGATGGGCGGCTCCCCGGACGGCCCCCACAGCGGACACGGCGACCACTCCGCGATGGACCACCACCACTCCTGATCGGAAGGTCACCGACCGTGCTGCCCCACGTAGTAGAGCAGCATCGCGAAGCCCGCGAACACATGCAGGCCGATGACGTAGATGAAGACCCGGATGCCGACCCGGCGCTCGGTCCGGGTGCTGCCGTCCTCGACCGGGAACTGCGTACTGGCCATGGTGATGATCCCTTCGTTTCAGTGAATGCAGAGCTCGGCGGTCGGCGACTGCAGCAGGGTGTGGACGAAGAGCAGCTCCACGCCGGGCTCCTCCTCGGCCACCAGCCGGTGCGGCCGCATGGAGTCGAAGTGGGCCGAATCCCCCGGGGTGAGGAGGTGCTGCTCGCGGTCGAGGGTGAGCAGCAGGCGTCCCTCCAGGACGTAGAGCCACTCCTCGCCCGGGTGGACCCGGACCACCGCGTCCTGCACCCGCACCGGGATGTGCACGCGCAGGGCCTGCATCGCGCGCCCCGGCACCCCCGCCGGGCGGTAGGTCCAGCCCCCGGCCACGGTCGGCTCGCCCTCCCCCGCCCGCAGCACCGGCGCCCTGACCAGCGGCGACGCCTCACTCTCCTCTCCCAGCAGGACTTCGACGGGGACGCCGTAGGCTCGGGACAGGCCCAGCAGCACCGGCAGCGAGGGCTGGCGCTTGGAGGTCTCCAGCCGGGAGAGGTGCGCGGGCGAAAGCCCGACCCGCGCGGCCGCCGCCTCCAGCGTCAGCCGACTGCGCAGCCGCCGCTCCCGCAGCCGGGCCCCGAGCCCGGGTACCTCGCCGTTGATGTCCACGACCCCAGCGTCACACCGCAGGCCAGCGGCAGGCAAACATCTTGCCTCTGAGGCAAAAAGAGCCCGGTGGAGGCTGTCACCGGACCCCTACGATTGCGCCATGAATGTCATCATCTTCGGCGCCTCCGGCATGGTCGGCCAGGGCGTGCTGCGCGAGTGCCTGCTGGACGACCGGGTGGGACGGGTGCTGGTGGTCGGCCGTACCGCCATCGGCGTCGAGCACCCCAAGCTGCGGGAACTGGTCCAGGCGGACCCCAGCGACCTCTCCGCCGTAGCCGCCGAACTCGCGGAGTACGACGCCTGCTTCTTCTGCCTGGGCGTCTCCGCCGCGGGGATGACGGAGGACGCCTACCGGGCGATCACCTACGACCTCACCCTCGCCGTGGCCCGCCCGCTCGCCGAGGCCAACCCGGAGCTGGTGTTCTGCTACGTCTCCGGCGCCGGCACCGACAGCTCCGAGAAGGGCCGGGCCATGTGGGCGCGGGTCAAGGGCCGCACCGAGAACGACCTGCTCAAGCTCCCTTTCCAGGCCTACATGTTCCGCCCGGCGTTCATCCAGCCGTTGCACGGTGCCGTGTCGAAGACGCGTTCCTACCGCATCATCTACACCCTGTTCGGCCCGCTCCTCCCCCTGCTCCGCCGCCTCGCTCCCAACCGCATCACCAGCACCGAACAGATCGCCCGCGCCATGCTGGCCGTGGCCACCGCAGGCCCGGCCGACTCGACCGACACCCCGCACGTCCTCGACCCGGCCGCGATCAACCGCCTGGCCGGGTAAACCGCCCACCGCTGCCGCACGCCGCACCGAAACAGCGGCGTGCGAAGATCGATGAAGGTGGACAGACCGTGATTCGACGCGTGGGAGTGAGAGCGGCATGGGCGATGTGATCCTGGTCCGGCACGGCGCTACCGACTGGAGCGAGGCCGGGCGGCACACCAGCTACACCGACCGTCCGCTGACGGAGAACGGCGAGCGGCAGGCAGTCGCGCTGGCGGGGATGCTGGCCGAGCACCCGATCGCGGTGACGCTGTGCAGCCCGATGCTCCGGGCCCGGAGCACGGCCAAGCTGGCCGGTCTCGACAGCCCCCGCATCGTCGAGGACATGCACGAGTGGGACTACGGCGGCTACGAGGGCATCACCACCGCCGAGATCCACCGCACCCGCCCCACCTGGGACCTCTGGACGGACGGCGTGCCGCCGGGCCCGGAGGGCCACCCGGGCGAGACTCCCGGGGAGATCGGCGCCCGCGCCGACCGGGTCCTGGCCCTGGTCGACCAGGAGCTCCGCGCCGCCGGCGGCGGCGACGTCGCCCTGGTCGCGCACGCCCATTTCCTGCGCGTGCTGACGGCCCGCTACCTGGGGCTGCCCGCCGCCTCCGGCTCCCTCTTCATGCTGGCCACCGGGACGATCAGCCGGCTCGGCGTCGAGCACGACAAGCACGCCATGGCCGCCTGGAACGAGCGCCCGCGTACGTAGGGCGGTCCGGCACGCCGGCCGCTTCCTGACCGACAACCGGGTGACCGCCGAGGAGGACGGCAGGACCCTGTTCCAACGCCGCTGGGAGCGCCGCATCCCGCGCACCCACGGCTGACATATCGTCATGATCCGGTCGAACATCTAGGCTCAGCGGCATGCCCTGGATCACGGCCCTCAAGCGCACCGCCCGCTCCGGCTTCACCCTGCAGCGCGCCTACAACGAGCCGCTGCGGGCGCTGCGCGGTGCGGTCGGGGCCGGGATCAGCGCCTTCGGCGCGCTGCTGCTGGGCACTCCCCAGCTGGCGGTCTCGGCCGCGATCGGCGCGTTCATCGCCGGGGTGGCGACCTTCCAGCGCAGCTACCGGCCCCGTCCGCTGCTGGCGCTGGCCGCGGCCGTCGGGCTGTCGCTGAGCACCTTTGTCGGCTATCTCGCCTCGCCCTGGGCGCCGCTGTTCGTGCTGGTGGTCGGCGTATGGGCGTTCATGGGCGGGCTGGCCTGGTCGCTCGGGCCGGCCGCGGGCGTGGTCGCGACCAACACCGTCCCGGCCATGCTGGTCGTGGTCGCGCTGACCGAGAACATCCCGCAGGCGCTGCGGCACGCCGGGGTGATCGCGGTCGGCGGCCTGGTCCAGGCGCTGCTGGTGGTGGTGTGGCCGATCCGGCGCTGGGGCGTGCAGCGCGACGCCCTGGCCGACGCCTACGCCTCGATGGCCGACTACGCCCGGCGGCTGCGGCACGACCCCTTCGCCGCATTCGACCCGGACCCGCTGATGACGGCCAGGAACGCGGCCACGGTGACCCGCCGTCAGGCCCGGAACCGCCCGCCCGAGCTTGGCGGCCGCCGCCACACCATGGAGCGGATGCGTCCGGCCATGGCGGCGCTCGCCGACCCCCGAGTCGGCGCGGCCGAGGAGGGCCCCGAGCGGGACCGGGCCCGGGAGATCCTCGGCGCCGCCGCCGAGGTGTTGGACGCGATGGCCCACTCCATCCGCACCGGCGATCCGGTCGGCGTCCCCGAGCGCACCTACCGATCGCTGGCGGTGCGCTCGACCGGACCCATCCTCACCGGCGCAGCCCGGCAGTCCGCGCTGCTGCTGATCGGGCTGCTGGCCGACACCGCAGACTCGCTGGAGTCGCCCGGCGGCGACGGGGACGGCTCCGCGCTGGGCAACCTCTCCCGCCCCTCGGTCCATGAGCTGCTGCCGGTCGCCGCCCATGCCGTGCGCCGCAACTGGCGCTGGTCCTCCCCGGTGCTGCGGCACGCGGTGCGGGTGGGGGTGGTGGCGGCGGTGGGCGAGACCATCGGCATGCTGCTGCCGTTCGGGCACGGCTACTGGGCGCCGCTGACCGCGGTGATGGTGATGCGGCCGGACTTCTCGCAGACCTACTCCAGGGGCGTGGCCAGGATCGCGGGCACCGCCCTCGGCGTGGTCCTGGCCTCCCTGGTGATCCGGGCCGCCGCGCCGAACGACTGGGGGCTCACGGCCCTGGCCGTGGTCGCCATCGGCGGCGCCTACCTCACCATCCTCACCGGGTACGCGGCGATGAGCACCTGCATCGCCGCGTACGTGGTGTTCCTGCTGGCGATGGGCAGCACCGGCCTGGTCAGCACGGCCGAGGAGCGGGTCGGCCAGACCCTGCTCGGCGGGGCCCTGGCGCTGATCGCCTACGCCGTCTTCCCCACCTGGCAGACGGTACGGCTGCCGGACCGCCTCGCCGCCTACATCGAGGCCGGCGGCCGCTATGCGGCTGCGGCGGTGGCCGCGTTCGGGGCGCCCTCCGCGGACTCCTACCGCGCCGTCAGGGAGGCCCTGCTGGACCACCGGCAGGCCCGCGCCGAGCTGCTGACGGCCAGCGCCCAGGCGGCGGACGAACCGGTACGGCACCGGGGCCTGCGCAACTCGCAGATCAGCGGGGCCCGCTCGGCGATGGCCGGGCTGGGCCGCACCGCGCTGCTGCTGGAGGCGCACCTGCCGCCGCTCGCCGGCGGATCCGGATCCGAACTGTCAGCACCCGGGCCCGACCCCGTCCCCGGCGCCGAGCGCTTCGCGGCGGTACTCCGGGAGGAGACGGCGCGCGCCGCCGAGGCCGTCCGCCTGGACCAGCCGGTCGACCTGACCCCGGTCCGGCTGCAGTACGAGTCCTGGGCGGCGGAGCTGCCCGACCCCGACGAGGAGAGCACCGACCCGCGCCATCTCGTGGTCCGGGACGCCGGCTACCTGGTGGCGGCGCTGGAGGGGCTGCAGCAGGCACTGCGCAAGCAGCAATAGAGAGAGTTTGCAATAGCCAGCGCTTGCAACTACTTTTGCAGGGAGCCCCACACCGTCGTACCGAAGGACTTTCCGTGAACCAGCCCGTAGTCACCCTCAACAACGGCGTCCAGATCCCCCAGCTGGGCTTCGGCGTCTGGCAGGTGCCGGACACCGAGACCGCCGCCGCGGTCGGCACCGCTCTGGAGGCCGGCTACCGCAGCATCGACACGGCCGCGATCTACGGCAACGAGAGGGGCACCGGCGCCGCGATCGCCGCCTCCGGGCTGCCCCGGGAGGAGCTGTTCGTCACCACCAAGCTGTGGAACAGCGACCAGGGCCGGGACCGGACCCTGGCCGGCTTCGACGCCAGCCTGGAGAAGCTCGGCCTGGACCATGTCGACCTCTACCTGATCCACTGGCCGGCCCCGGAGCGGGACGCCTACCTCGACACCTGGCGCGCGCTGGGCAAGATCCTCGCCGACGGACGGGCCCGCGCCATCGGCGTGTCCAACTTCAGGCCCGCCCATCTGCGCCGGCTGATCGACGAGACCGGCGTGGTCCCCGCGGTCAACCAGGTCGAGCTGCACCCGCTGCTCCAGCAGCAGGAGCTGCGCGCCTTCCACGCCGAGCACGGCATCGCCACCGAGGCCTGGAGCCCGCTCGCGCAGGGCTCGCTGCTGCAGCACCCGGTGCTCACCGGCATCGCCCAGCGGCTGGGCCGCACCCCGGCCCAGGTCATCCTGCGCTGGCACCTGCAGCAGGGCACCATCGTGATCCCCAAGTCGGTCACCCCGGAGCGGATCCGGCAGAACGCCGACGTCTTCGGCTTCACCCTGGACGAGGCCGACATGACCGCCGTCACCGCCCTCGACCAGGGCGACGCCGGACGGATCGGCCCCGACCCGGACTCGGTCAACTGATTGGCAGCCGGCTTCAGGAGGGACGGCTGGCGAACCAGCTGGCCGCCATGTCCTCGGCGCCGTGGCCCTGGGCCTGGGCCCGGGCGAGACGGGTCACCGCCGCCGGGGCCAGGTCCAGGACGACCCCGGCCTGCTCGCCGGCGGCGGCGATCAGCCGGGCGTCCTTGAGGGCGCCGTCCAGGGTGAAGCTGGGGGTGAAGTCGCCGCTGAGCATGGCCCGGCCCTTGGCCTGGAGGTAGGGCACGTCGAGCCCGCCGCCGGCCACCGTGTCCAGGAACGCCTGCGGGTCCACGCCCAGGCCCTCGGCCAGGGTCAGCGCCTCGGCGGTCCCGTTGACCAGGGTCAGCACCCAGCCGTTGAGCACCAGCTTGAGCCGGCTGGCGGCGCCCCCGGCGGCGTCCTCGGAGAGCCAGCGGGTGGACCCGCCGATCACGTCGAACACCTGGTCCGCCAGCGGGCGGGCCTCGGCCGGGCCCGCCGCCAGCACGGTCAACTGCCCCGCCTCGGCGGGCTGCCGGGTGCCCAGCACCGGGGAGTCGACCAGCAGCAGGCCGTGCTCGGCGGCGAAGGCGGCCAGGCCGTCCAGCGCCTCCAGGCCGACCGTGCTGCACTGCGCCCAGACCGTGCCCGGCCGCAGCGCGGGCGCCGCGTCCCGCAGGGCGGCCAGCACCGCGGGGCCGTCGAGCAGAATCGTCAGGATCAGGTCGGCGTCGCGGACGGCCTCGGCCGGGTCCGCCGCGAACCGCGCGCCGTCGGCGGTCAGCGCCTGCGCCCGTTCGGGCGTGCGGTTCCACACGGTCACCCGGTGGCCGGCCTTCAGCAGGTTGCGGGCCATGGCCGCACCCATGATCCCGGCCCCGAACAGGGCCACCTGGAGCGGACGCGAAGCAGTTGAGGAGGTCATGCCCCCACGGTACCGACGTGGGGGCGCTCGCTACCGAGCCGCGCCCCGGGCGGCCCGCGCCTGCTCGTCGGCCGCGCCGCCGCGCCCCACCAGGCCGCGGCGGTCCGCAGCGGTGGCCCGCAGCCGGGGTTCCAGCGAGCGCAGCTGCGTCGGTGCGAACCGGCCGATGACCAGCGGGGCCTGACCCCTGATCAGCTGGTAGGAGCGCAGCCAGCCCTGGGCGTAGACATGGACCGAGCGGCGGGCGATGCCGTCGGCGATCCGCTGCACGGCGGGGGCCAGCGGATAGGTGCGGTTGGTGGGCCAGGGCAGGTGGGAGCGCATCTCGCGCATCACCTCGTCCTCGTCCGCGCCGCGCACCATGTCGGTGTCGGTCCAGCTCAGATAGCCGACGCCGACCTTGACGCCCTGGTTGGCGACCTCCCCGCGGAGCGCGTGGGCGAAGGCCTCCACGCCGGACTTGCTGGCGCAGTAGGCGGTCATCAGCGGCGCCGGGACCATCGCCGCCAGCGAGGCGATCTGCAGCAGGTAGCCCCGGGAGGCGACCAGCGCGGGCAGGAACGCCCGGGCCGTGGTGGCGCTGCCGAGCAGGTTGACCTCGATCACCCGCTGGAAGGCGGCGGGGTCGGAGTCCAGGAAGGTGCCGCCGATGGCGATCCCGGCGTTGGCCACCACGACGTCGACCCGGCCGAAGCGCGCGACGACCTGGTCGGCGACGGCCTGAAGCGCCGTCAGGTCGGTGACGTCCGCCTCCCACCAGCCGGCCTTCGGGCCGCACTCGGCGGCGGCGCGCTCCAGCACCTCCGGTTCGAGCCCGACCAGGGCGACGGTGGCGCCGCGCGCGGCCAGAGCGCGGGCCAGCTCGGCGCCGACGCCGCGCGCCGCGCCGGTGACGACGGCGACCTGTCCTTCGAGGGACTTCTTGGGCATGCCGGTGGGGTCCTTTCAGGCGTCTGCGCGGACGGGGGCCGTGGGGGTCACCGGCGCCTGCCTGCGGACGGGCTGGTACTCGGCGAGGTCGACGGTCCGGGTCTCGCGGCGGAACTGGGCGGTGGTGCCGGGCCACAGCGTGGTGTTGGTGCCGTTGGCGTCCAGGTACCAGCTGTGGCAGCCGCCGGTGCTCCAGACGGTGCCGGCCATCCGCCGCTGCACCTCCTCGTTCCAGCGCCGCTGGGCTTCGGGCGTGACGTCCAGCGCGGCGGAGCCGGTGGCGTCCAGCCGGCGCAGGTAGTCGACGAGGTAGTTCAGCTGGGACTCGATCTGCAGCACCATGGAGCTGCTGCCGAGACCGGTGTTGGGGCCGACGACGAACAGCAGGTTGGGAAAGCCGCTGACGGTGGTGCCGCGCAGGGCGGCCATGCCGTCCTTCCACTCCTCGGCCAGGGTGCGCCCGGCCGCGCCGGTGATCCGGCTGCCGATGGGCATGTCCGTGACGTGGAACCCGGTGCCGAAGACGATCGCGTCGACCTCGTGCTCGCTGCCGTCCGCGGCGACCACGCTGCTGCCGCGCACCTGCTCCAGCGCGGAGGCGACCACCTCCACATTGGGCTGCGCCAGCGCCGGGTAGTAGGTGTTGGACAGCAGCACCCGCTTGCAGCCGAAGCGGTAGTCGGGGGTCAGTCCGGCCCGCAGCGCCGGGTCCTTGATGTGGCGGTCCAGATTGCGCCTGGCCATCCGCTCGGCGAGCCGCAGCAGCGCGGGACGCTTCACGAACATCCCGGTCTGGCTCTCCCTGATGGCCCACTGCGCGGTGCGCAGGGCCCGCTGGGTGGCCGGGACGTGCCGGTAGAGCCAGCGCTCGGCGGGGGCGATGTCGCGGTCCATCCGGGGCATCACCCACGGCGGGGTGCGCTGCAGCAGCACCAGCTTCTCGACCTGCGGCTGGATCATCGGCACGATCTGGATCGCGGAGGCCCCGGTGCCGACCACGGCCACCCGCTTGCCGGCCAGGTCGTAGTCGTGGCTCCAGCGTGACGAGTGGAACACCTCGCCGGGGAAGTCGGCGATGCCCGGCAGGTCCGGGACGACCGGGTCGGACAACGCCCCGCAGGCGGCGACCAGCACCTCGGCGGTGTAGCGGCCCTGACTGGTGTCCAGCTCCCAGTGGGCCGCCGCGGCGTCCCAGCGGGCGCCCCGCAGCTCGTGGTCGAAGCGCAGGTGCGGGCGGAGCTGGAAGCGGTCGGCGATGCGCTCCAGATAGGCCCGGATCTCCGGCTGCCCCGAGTAGGTGCGCGGCCAGTCGGGGTTGGGCGCGAAGGAGAACGAGTACAGGTGCGAGGGGACGTCGCAGGCGCAGCCCGGGTAGCTGTTGTCGCGCCAGGTCCCGCCGACGGAGGTGTCGCGCTCCAGCACGACGAAGTCGGTGACGCCCGCCTGGCGCAGCCGCACCGCGGCCCCCAGACCGCCGAAGCCGGAGCCGACGACGGCGACCCTGACGTGCTGCACCGGCTCTTCGGCACTGCTGCTCATCGCATTCCTCCCAGCGGACCTGCAAGCACGCGGACCTGATCCACTGTGCCAGTAATCAGTGGCGCAATCAGGAGGGTAGGGCACTCCGGCCCGCCCGGGAAGACTTATGACTGGCCGGTAACAAGCGCGGGCGACACGCCCGGGACGCGGCCCAATCCGATGAGCAGTCGCTCCAGCACCAGACCCGCCTCCTGGCGCGCCCTGACATGGTCCTCGGCGCGGGCGATGTAGAGGCTGGCCTCGGAGATCAGCGCCGCCAGCATCCGGGTCAGCGGCCCCACCGGCAGCTCCTCGACGTTGCCCTCGCGGATCGCGTCGGTCAGCGCCTCGGCCAGCAGCACGTACCCGTGCTCCTCCACCAGCGCGTCCCAGGCGCTGTGTCCCAGCACAGCCGGGCCCTCGATCAGTACGATGCGCTGGAACTGGGCGTCGTTGCAGGCGTCCAGGAAGGACTGGAAGCCGCTGCGCAGCAGCTGCCAGGCGTCGCCGGGGTGCTCCTCGGCGCGGGCGGTCTCCTGGGCGACCAGGCGCTCCGCCATCTCCTGGGCGCACTCCGCCATCACTGCCCGGAACAGGTCCGCCTTGTCCTTGAAGTGGTGGTAGAGCGCACCACGGGTCACCGCGGCGGCGGCCACGATGTCCTCGGTCCCGGTCGCGGCGTAGCCACGCTCGGCGAACAGCTCACGCGCAGCGCGCAGGAGCGCACGCCGGGTGTCCGCGACGTGCTCCGCGCTACGACTCCGCCTGATCCGGGGTACTGACATACCTACATCCTGTTCCATACAGTCTGTATGTTAGTGGGGGGCACCAAACCTGGGGCCCGGGGGAACGGAGACAGTGATCATGGGACTCCCACTTAATCTGACCGTCAAGATGGGCACGTACCTCCTCAAGCAGAAGCTCCTTCGGCGGGAAAAGTTCCCGTTGATCGTGGAGGTCGAACCCCTTTTCGCCTGCAATCTCGCCTGTGCCGGATGCGGAAAGATCCAGCACCCGGCGAGCGTCCTCAAGCAGCGCATGCCAGTCGAACAGGTCGTCAAGGCCGTCGAGGAGGCCGGGGCGCCCATGGTGTCGCTGGCCGGCGGCGAGCCGTTGATGCACCCGCAGATCGACGAGATGACCCGGGCGCTGCTGGCGAAGGGCAAGTTCGTGGTGCTCTGCACCAACGCCGTGCTCCTCCCGAAGCATCTGCACAAGTTCAAGCCGCACCGCAATTTCGCCTGGATGGTGCACATCGACGGGCTGCGCGAGCGGCACGACGAGTCGGTCAGCAAGGTCGGCGTGTTCGACCAGGCGATCGAGGCCATCAAGCAGGCCAAGGCGGCCGGCTTCCAGGTCTTCACCAACTCGACCTTCTTCAACAACGACAGCCCGCAGGACGTCATCGAGGTGCTGCAGTACCTCAACGACGACCTGAAGGTCGACCGGATGCAGATCTCGCCCGGCTACGCCTATGAGAAGGCCCCCGACCAGGATCGCTTCCTGGGCGTGGAGCAGACCAGGGCGATGTTCAAGAAGGCGTTCGCCGACGGCCGCCGCAAGAGCTGGCGGCTCAACCACTCGGCGCTCTACCTGGACTTCCTGGAGGGCAAGACCGACTTCGAGTGCACGCCCTGGGCGATCCCGTCCTACTCGCTGAAGGGGTGGCAGAAGCCCTGCTACCTGATGGCCGACGGCTATGTGGACACCTACCAGGAGCTGCTGGACACCACCGACTGGGAGAACTACGGCCGCGGCAAGGACCCCCGCTGCGACAACTGCATGGCGCACTGCGGCTACGAGCCGACGGCCGTGCTGGCGACGATGGGCTCGCTCAAGGAGAGCCTCCGGGCGATCACCGCGGGCTGAGCGCGCACCGAGCGCGGGTGGCAACCTCTGGCCGTTTCCGGGGTCGGCTCACTAGGCTGAGCCGACCCCGGGGCCGCTGGGGCAGGAGGCACACGCGCAGAGAGGTGGGGGCTCCCCCATGGCGGAGGTCGACGACGACGCGTTCTACGTGCTCAGCGCGGTGCTGCTGACGCCAGGGCAGTTCCCGAGCCTGCTCGGGGACGACTACCCGGCCGCCTGCGCCGCCCTGGGCCTGGAGGCCTGGGCCGACGGCTACGGGCTGCTCTTCGGTCAGGACTCGGCCGGCGCCCGGTGGACCGTGGTCTCCGACGACGCCGCCCTGGTCGGCTGCGCCATCGCCGCCTGGGACTGCGGGATGCCCTACGACCTGACCCCGCCCGAGCGCACCGTGGTGGACTCGCTGCCCGGCTGGCCGCTGTCACTGACCGTGAGCACCACCGGGCTGCCCGAGCCGCACGACCCCGAGCCGGGCGAGGACGACCACCCGCTGCTGACCCCGCCCGACCCCAAGGAGTGGGGGCCGGCGCAGCGCCGGATGGGCGCCGACGACATCGCCCACCAGTGGCGGCTGTGGCGCGAGCAGATCACCGAGTCGGTGGAGTTCGACGAGCATCCCGACGAGGTCCCGGAGCGGATCGCCAGGGTGCTGGCCGAGATACGCGAGTACACAGAGACCCCGCCGCCGGCCGGGCGGGTCCGCTCCTCCCCGGCCGGCGAGGACACCCGCCTGGTCCGCGCGGACGGCCCCGGCTGGAGCATGACCGCTTGCACGGGCGACCTGATCGTCCTCCTCTTCGACGACACCCCTCACGAGGTCCTGCCGGTCGGCTGCGGCCCGCAGTTCACCGTCCTGCTCAAGGCCCTGGACGAAATGGCCCGAGCATCCGCTTAGCCGTATGCCTGGCCGGTCGCGCAGTTCCCCGCACCCCTGGGGGGTATGGGCGCGAGGAACTGCGCGACCAGCCATCTACGGTCCGCAGCCGAAAACCCTAGTGCACCGGAGCCCCCGCAGCGGTGGCGAGCGGCTTCTCCTTGAGCACCAGCGCGAACACCAGCGCCACGGCGATGAACGGAACGCCGGTCAGGAACAGGTCTCCGATGGAGTGCGCGAACGCCGCCGTGACATGCTCCTTCACCGCGGCCGGCAGGTGCTGTATCGCCTGAACGTTGTTGGCATCCAGCTTCGCGCCGCCGCCACCGCCGCTGCCGGCCCCGCCGCCGGCGAACTCCTGCTTCATGTAGTGGGCCAGCCGGCTCGTCAGCACCGTCCCGAAGATCGCGGTGCCGATCGACGCGCCGATCTGCCGGAAGAAGGTGGCCGAGGCCGTGGCCACACCCATGTCGCGGAAGTCCACCGAGTTCTGGATGGCGGTGACCATGGTCTGCATGGTCAGCCCCAGCCCCGCGCCGAAGGCGAAGGCGTACAGCGCCACCTGCCAGTAGGCGGTGGTGTTGCTGAGCGTGCTGAGCAGCAGCAGCGAGCCGATGATCACCGCGACGCCCACGATTGGGAAGATCTTGTACTTCCCGGTCTTCGCCATCAGCCGGCCCGAGCTGATCGCGGTGGCCATGATCCCGGCGACGGCCGGCAGCATGCCCAGCCCGGACTTGGTGGCCGACATCCCCTGCACGGCCTGGAGATAGACCGGCAGGTAGATGATGCCGCCGAACATGGCGAACCCGGCGAAGAAGCCGAAGCCGTTGCCCACCGAGAAGATCGGGTTGCGGAACAGCCGCAGCGGCAGGATCGGCTCGGCCGCCCTGCGCTCGATCACGATGAAGCCCGCGGTCAGCAGCACCGCGGCGCCGAGCAGCAGCAGGCCCTGCCAGGAGGCCCAGCCGTAGCTGGTGCCGGCCCAGTTCAGGTACAGCAGCAGGCTGGTGACGCCGGTGACGATGGCGGCGGAGCCCAGGTAGTCGATGCTGTGCTCGCGGCGGTCGACCGGCAGCTTCAGCGCGAAGGAGCAGACCACCAGCGCGCCCAGGCCGATCGGCAGGTTGATGTAGAAGATCCAGCGCCAGCCGATGGAGTCGGTGAACCAGCCGCCGAGCAGCGGTCCGGCCACGCTGGACAGGCCGAAGACCGCACCCATCAGCCCCTGGTAGCGGCCCCGTTCCCGAGGCGGTATCACGTCGCCGATGATGGCGAAGGCGAGCGACATCAGACCGCCGCCGCCGATTCCCTGGACCGCCCGGAAGCCGATCAGCTCGCCCATGTTCTGGCTGAGCCCGGCGAGCGCGGAGCCGATCAGGAAGATCACGATCGCGGACTGGAAGATGATCCGGCGGCCGTAGAGGTCGGAGATCTTGCCCCAGAGCGGGGTGGCCGCGGTGGAGGTGAGCAGATAGGCGGTGACCACCCAGGAGAGCTTGTCGATGCCGCCGAGCTGGCTGACGATGGTCGGCAGTGCGGTGCCGACGATGCTCTGGTCGAGGGCGGCGAGCAGCATGCCCGCCATCAGGCCGCCCATGACGACCATGATCTGCTTGTGACTCAGGTAGTGGGGACCGTCGCCGGGCGCCTCCGGTACGGGCTCGGGCGGGGTCGCGGTGGGTTCGGTCGCTGTGTCGACCGGGGAGTCGGACATGGGTGGCTGTGCTCCTGGGTGGTTCACCGTTCGCTGCTCGGATGTGAGCAGGTGGGCACCGTATCGTGCGGCACCGACAATCCGGAACGCCGTCCTTTCCCAGGGGGACGAGCAGGGCTGCCCCCGCCGCGGGAAACCCGTGGCAGGGGCAGCCTGTGTGACATCGGCGCAGGTCAGGTGAGTGTCAGGAGACAGTCACATTGTCGTAGTAGGTGTACGTGGGGTCACCCGCGTAGTTGTCGTCCTTGCTGGTCAGGGTGAGGGTGTAGGAGTGGCCCGCGGTGATCGTGGCGGACTTGGTGATCCAGCCGGAGGAGGACACGCAGGTCTTGGCCAGCACCGTGGTGGTGGTCCCGGAGGTGTTGTCCTTCAGCGTGGCGGTGGCCCAGTCGTAGGTGACGGTGTCCGGGCAGGTCACGTTGTAGTCGAAGGACAGCTTGGTGCTGCCGGTGGGCGCGGTGAAGGTCTGCGCCACCGAGGAGGTGTTGGACGGGCTGGTGGAGCCGACCATCGCACCGTAGCTGCCACTGTGGGCCGCCGACGCGGTGACCGCGGTGATCCCGGTCGAGGTCCAGCCGGACAGGCTGCCGGTCTCGAAGCCGCCGTTGGTCACACCACCGGTGACGGTGGTCGAGACGGTCCAGCTGAAGGAGGCGCTGCCGGAGGCCCCGGTGGCGTCGGTGGCGGTGACGGTCACCGAGGAGGTGCCCGCCGTGGTCGGGGTGCCGGAGATCAGGCCGGTGGAGGAGCTGATGGACAGGCCGGCCGGCAGGCCGGTGGCCGAGTAGGTCAGCGTGGAGCTGGCCGAGTCCGACGCGCTGATCTGCAGCGAGACCGCGGTGCCGACAGTGGTGCTCTGGGTGCCGGGGCTGGTGACGGTGACGGTGTTGCCGGTGCTGGTCCCGGCGGTGAAGGCGGTCAGGCCGTTGGGGGTGCCCAGACCGGTGGGACCGTCGTAGCCGACCTCGGCGGTGCAGAGGTAGGCCGGGGAGCAGCTGCCGTTGTTGCCGCTGGTGACGTCGTTGAGGGCGCTGGTGTGCTGGTACGGGTACTTGGCCGGGTAGTCGCTCGACCCCGGGGTGCCCGCGTCGGCGTAGACGCTGGCGATGATCGGGGAGGAGGCGCTGGTGCCGCCGTAGACCTGCCAGCCGGAGGCGCCGTAGCTGTCGTAGACGGCCACGCCGGTGGCGGGGTCGGCGACGGCGGAGACGTCGGAGATGGTGCGCTTGGTGCAGCCGGTGTCGGTCTGCCAGGTCGGCTTGGCGTCGTAGGCGGAGCAGCCGGAGCCGGTGCCCTCGGTGCTGCTGGTGGACCACACGCTCTCGGTCCAGCCGCGGGAGTTGGACGACGTCGACAGCGAGGTGCCGCCGACCGAGGTGACGTACTTGGAGGCGGCCGGGTACTCGGCGCCGTAGGCGCTGTCACCGGCGGAGACGGTGATCGCCACGCCCGGGTGGTTGAAGTAGCTGGAGTCGGAGCTGGTGTCGGTGGAGTCCTCGGACCCGCCGTAGCTGTTGGAGACGTACTTGGCGCCCAGCGCGACGGCCTCGTTGACGGCCGTGCCCAGGTCGCTCATGGTCGCCGAGCTGGCCTCGACCAGGATGATGTGGGCGGCGGGGGCGATCGCGGAGACCATGTCCAGGTCCAGCGAGATCTCCCCGGCCCAGCCGGAGTCGGCGGTCGGGTAGCTGGTGCCGCCGGTCTGGTTGACCTTCTTGAAGCAGCCGTTGGCGGTGGTGCAGGCGGACAGCCCGTACTGGCTGCGGTAGGCGGCCAGGTCGGACTCCGCGTTGGGGTCGTCCAGGGCGTCCACGATGGCCACCGTGGCGCCGGAGCCGCCGTTGGACGGCAGGGCGTAGGCGCTCTTCAGGCTGGTGGGGCCGTAGCCCGAGGGGGTGGCCAGCGGGGAGACCGCGTTGGCCTTGAACGCCGAGGGCTGGGTGACGTCGGTCCTGGCCAGCGCGAGGCAGGCCATCTGGTGCGTGTGCGCCGGAGCGGAGCAGAGCCGCTTGACGTGAACCGCGGCGGATGACCCGCTCTGGCTGGTGGCCGCGCCCGCCGGGGCGGCAGCCGCGAAGAACCCGCCGACGAGCGCGGCGGCGGAGATTGCGGCGACTGCGGCTCTGCGCAGTCCTCGACGAGTGGTGCTGGGGGTGTGCAACAGACGGCCCTCCAGGGGGATGAGGCCGGCATCCGGGACGCCCTCGTGGGGCGGCCCGCCACCGACCGGGGGTAGCGTCAGGCACATGACAACGCATGGTACCTGACACCCCGTTGAGTGGTGCTCAGCGCCGAGAAGATTAGCGAACACATGACAAGCCCACAAGAAGTTCTCAGCGATCAGCACACTTCCCTGGGAAAATCCTGTGAGGGGGGTCTTTCAACCAGGACGTGGACACGGCTTGCCAAAGCGGGGACCATCGCCGCTACGGTGCCTCCATGCAAACGGACGACAGGCGCGCAGCGGACCTCGAAGAGCTCGGCCTCACCAACTACGAGGCGCGGGTGTATCTCGCGCTGATCCGGCGTGACGTGTTCACTGCAGCGGAGGTCGCCCGCGAGGCGCAGGTACCCAGGCAGCGGGTGTACGACGTGCTGGAGGGCCTGACCCGGCGCCAACTCGCGGTCCTGCACCCGGGACGGGTGGCGGGCTACTCCGCGGTCGCCCCCGAGATCGCCGTCGACCGGCTGATGGAGCAGCAGCGCCGGTCCCTTGGCCGGCTGGAGCGGCTCTCCGACGAGCTCGCCCGGGAGCTGCTGCCGACCTGGGACAGCGGCCGCACCCACACCGACCCGCTGGACTACGTCGAGGTGCTGCGGGACGCGGCCGACATCAGCGAGCGCTTCGCCCGGATCCAGTCCGAGGCCGAGCGCGAGCTGCTGAGCTTCTCCCGCCCGCCGTGGGTGACCCCGTCCGAGAACACCGCGGGCCTGGAGGCCACCGCCCGGATGCACGCCGCCGGCCGCACCAACCGCGCGCTCTACAGCCGCGACGTGCTGGACGACCCGGCGATGCTGGAGGTCATCCGCCGCTTCGCCGAGGTCGGCGAGGAGATCAGGATCGCCGACAGCCTGCCGCTGAAGCTGATCGTCACGGACGGCTCCACGGTGCTGTGCGACATGCCCGACCCGGTGGCCAGGACCGGCGCCACCACCGCACTGGTGATCCGGCACCCCTCGCTGGCGGAGACCCTGCGGCTGGCCTTCCACAGCATCTGGGAGCAGTCGCCCACCCTGGAGGAGGCGCTGAAGCTGCGCGACGCCGCGTCAAGGTCCGAGACGGCGCCGGCCGAGGACGAAGCCGAGGACGAAGCCGCCGCGGAGGACCCTTCGTAGCAGAGGGAGTTCGTCGAGCAGGTGACCGCATGTGCGAAGAACCCTGCTGGAGGCAGGGTTCTTCGGGGGGACGGGGCGGTCGGGCGTCAGGAGGCGGCGAACTCGGTGCTGGCTCCGTCGTTCTTGAGCGTGATGCCCTGCTGTTCGGCGACGAGGGTGGTGCCGTCGCTGAAGTAGAGGGTGACGCGCGCGTCGTCGATCGGCCAGGTGTCGTTGCCGTTCGTCTTGATCCACATCCGGACCTTGAACCCGCCGCAGTCCGCCTTGGACGTGCCGGGGCCCTCGACGACCAGCGGCACGATGTGGTGCGAGTCGTCGTTGTAGGTCGTCATGTCCTTGCCCGAACTGTCCGCGTTGTTGACCGAGGCCAGCAGGCTCTTGTCGTCATGCGTTTTGACGGTGATGTAGATACCGGTGTCGTGGTCCTTGTTGTCGCTGTCACCGGTGAGGGTGAAGAGTTCGGCACGTTCCAGGGTCGGTTGGGCACTTCCGTCCCGTCGGCCGGGCACCGGGGCGTGGCCGGCGACGGCGTGCACGGCGCTGCGCGGCGAGGCGAGGGCCGCCGCCCCCGCAGTGCCTGTACCGGTGAGCGCCAACAGGACGGTGAGGGCAGCGGTGAGGGCCAACATTCGGGTACTGCGCATGCGTTCCACTCCTTGGGTCGTGGGCGAACCAGGGATGATGCTACATCACCTTCCGTCACAGCTATCTCACTTTTAGTGACATCACTCGGAATGGGTAGCACCCGCACGGCAGTTGATGACCCGGAACGCCGCCGCCCCGGAGGACCCTTGCGGGTCCGTCCGGGGCGGCGGCGGGGTGACGGCAGCAACAGGGCTGTCAGTACCAGTTGTTGGCCTGCCAGAACTGCCAGGCGGCGTTCGGGCTGCCGTAGCGGTCGTTCATGTAGCTGAGGGCCCAGCGGATCTGGGTCTCGGCGCTGTTCTGCCAGTCGGAGCCGGCCGAGGCCATCTTGGAGCCGGGCAGGGCCTGGCCCAGGCCGTAGGCGCCGGAGGAGGCGTTGGTGGCGTGGACGTCCCAGCCGCTCTCGTGGGAGATGATCTCGTCGAAGGAGGCCAGCTGGTCGGCCGGGACGATCTGCGCGGCTATCGACTGCGGGCTGCCGCTGATGGTGGTCCGGGTCTGCGAGCGGGAGGCGGCCTGCGTGGCGGCGGCTGCGGCGCGGGCGGCGGCGGCCTTCTCCGCGGCGAGCCTGTCGGCGGCGGCCTTGGCGGCGGCAGCCCTCTCGGCGGCGGCCTTCTCCGCAGCGACCTTGGCAGCGGCAGCCTTCTCCGCGGCAGCCTTGTCGGCAGCGGCCTTGGCTGCGGCGGAGGCGGACGCGGAGGCCCGGACAGCGGCGGCCTTCAGAGCCGCGGCCTTGGCGACGGCGGCCTTCTCGGCGGCGGCCTGGGCGGACGCAGAGGCCGAGGCGGAAGCGGCGGTCTGCAGGTCGGCGACCTTCTGCAGGCTGTCGGCCTGCGAGACGGCTGCGGTCGGGGTCGCGGCGGAGGTTTCGGCGACCACGACGCCGGCGACGGCCAGGCCGCTCACGGAGACTGCGGCGATGATGGCAGCCGTGCGCCTGGGCACACGAAGAACAGGCTTGCGGTGCATGGGAGAGGACCTCAATCGGCTGGCTCGACGACTGGCCGACTGATTCCTCAGGGCGGGACAGGTGCCCTGGGGAGTCGGATCAGCGCCTGGGGCACCCCGGTTTCGGCTGGTGCCGGATGAAGGCGACCCCGCTGGATGAGTACTCCGATCGGTACTGCGATCAGCGGGGCCGCCGTGACGACTTCGCCATTCTTAGCGGGTCGTCGGCCCAGGTCCAAGGCCCCTATTACTATGCGACTCCGTAGTCGAACACCGTTCGTGAGGCCGTTCCGGGCGCGGGAGTACCCCGCCCCGAGGCAACCGAAACACCGGATTCCACTTGTTTCGAAATCCGGACATACAGGTGTGAGCAGGGGATAAACACCTGCTGGGCGCCGACCTCGGCGAAGTGGGGGACAGCTCTCCCCCAGGTGAACGACAGGTTGTTCCCAGGTGAGGAAAGGATCAACTATCGGGCTTCGTGGACGACCCCGGCCATGTGGCGGGGGTCACCTCGCGGGGGCGCAACCGGAGCCTCGCACGCCTCTTCCGGCACCCCTAGCCGCGGTCCCGGTACCGCCGCACGAACCACCCCAGCAGCATCCCGGCCACCAGGATCACCGCCAGCACCAGCCACAGCGGCGAGCTGACCGTGGAGAGGCCCCAGAGGTGGATCTTCACCGAGGAGGTGTTCATCAGGATGAACCAGAGGGCGAGGATCGCGACGACCGCGAAGACCACCATCCGCGCGTTGACGGTCAGCCCGCCGATCTTGCGGCCCTCTGCGGTGTCGCTCTTCCTGGCCATGCACTCATTCTGGGCAGGCACAGCCGGCCCCGCTCGCTGGATTCCGCCGCCCGGGAAAAGTTACGTATCTTTACCACCGCAGGAGTCGAGGACTGGTCGTCGGACCGGAGAGGCAGCCAAGCAGGCATGACCGAGCACCCCGCCGATCCACCGGTCGACCAGCGCTGGAACCGGCGTCGGCTGCGCAGCAACAACGAATGGCTGCTGCTGGAGCGGCTGCGGACGGCCGGGCCCGCCTCGCGGGCGCAGCTCGCCCGCGACTCCGGGCTGTCCAAGCCCACCGTCTCCGCCGCCCTGGCCGCCCTGGAGCAGGCCGGACTGGCCCGCGAGGCCGGCACCGTGGCACCCGACCGGGGCCGTACCGCGGTGCTCTACGAGGCCGACCCCACCGCGGGGTACGTCCTCGGCGTCGACATCGGCCGGGCCTGGCTGCGGCTGGCCGTGGCCGACCTCGCGGGCACCGTGGTGGCCCGCGAGGACGTCCCCAACAAGGGCCGCAGCGGCAGCGCGGTCGCGGACGCGGTGCTGGCCGCGGCCGGGCGGGTCACCGCGGCGGCCGGTCTCGACCGGGGCGACATCGTCGAGGCCGTGGTCGGCGCGCCCGGTGTGTTCGACGAGCAGTCCGGACGGGTGCGCTACGCGGTCAACCTCCCCGGGTGGGGCCGCAGCGGCCTGGTCGCCGGGATGCGGGAGGGCCTGGGCACCTCGCTGACCCTGCACAATGACGCCAACCTGGCCGCGATCGGCGAGTACGCCTGCGGCGCGGGGAAGGACAGCCGGCTCTTCGTCTACATCCTCATCGGCACCGGGCTCGGCATGGGCGTGGTGGCCGACGGCGAACTGTTCCGCGGGGCGCACGGCGCGGCCGGCGAGATCGGCTTCCTGCCGCTGCTGACCAACCCGATGCCGCCGTCCGGCCCCTCCCCGGTGGAGGGCGCGCCGCGGCGGGGCAGCCTGGAGGACGCGGTCTCCGGCGAAGCGGTGGTCCGTGGGGCTCGCGAGCTCGGGATGACGGGCGCGCAGGCGCTGACCGCCAAGCAGGTGTTCGAGGCGGCGCGGAGGGGCGACCCCGCGGGGGTGGCCGCGGTGCGGCAGGAGGGGGAGCGGCTGGCGCATGTCGTCGCGGCGGTGTCCTCCGTCCTGGACCCGGACCTGGTGGTCCTGGGCGGCGGCGTCGGCCACAGCGCGGACCTGCTGCTGCAGACGGTGGAGGACACCCTCCACCTGCTCACCCCACTCCGCCCCCGCGTCGCCCCCAGCCAACTCGGCGACGACGCCGTCCTCCTCGGCGCAATAACAACTGCGTTGCGCTCAGCCCGCCCCAAGGTCTTCGACACCCACAACGCGGACCATGCAACCACGTAGGGGGCGCGGGGAACTGCGCGACCAGCCCTCTACGAAGGTGCATGGTTGGCAGCGCAGTTCCCCGCGCCCCTGAGGGGCTGCAACTGAACCGCCGAGGGGAAGTTGCACCTACCCAGGGGCGCGGGGAACTGCGCGAACAACCATGCACCTGCGTTCACGTGCCGTCGTCGCGCCAGCTCTGCCATAGCGCAGCGTAGGCGCCGCCGGCTGCGATGAGGTCGGGGTGGCTGCCGTGTTCGGTGATGCGGCCGTCCTCCACGACGGCGATGTGGTCTGCGTCGTGCGCGGTGTGAAGGCGGTGGGCGATGGCAATCACCGTGCGGCCGTCCAGCACCCGGGCCAGGGACCGTTCGAGGTGGCGGGCCGCGCGGGGGTCCAGCAGGGAGGTGGCCTCGTCGAGGACCAGGGTGTGCGGGTCGGCCAGCACCAGCCGGGCCAGTGCCAGTTGCTGGGCCTGGGCCGGGGTGAGCTGGGTGCCGCCGGAGCCCACCGCGGTGTCGAGGCCGTCAGGGAGGGCGTCAGCCCAGTGCCCCGCGTCCACCGCGTCCAGCGCCGCACGCAGCTCCTGGTCGTCCGCGCCGGGACGGGCCAGCCGCAGGTTGTCCCGCAGGGTGCCGACGAAGACGTGGTGCTCCTGGTTGACCAGGGCCACCTCGGCCCGCACCCGCTCGGGCGGCATCTCGGAGAGCCTCGCCCCGCCCAGGGTGACCTCACCCGCCCGCGGCGTGTAGATGCCCGCGAGCAGCCGCCCCAGTGTGGACTTGCCCGCACCGGACGGCCCCACCAGGGCGATCCGAGCGCCCGGCGCCACGCCGAGAGTGATGTCGTGCAGCACGTCGGCGCCCTCGCGGTAGCCGAAGCTGACCCGGTCCGCCCGTACCTCCCGGCCCTGCGGCCGCAGGCTGTCGTCGGACTCGGCGTCGGGGATCTCCCGGACGCCGACCAGTCGGGCCATCGACGCCTGCCCGACCTGGATCTCGTCGTACCAGCGCAGGATCAGGTCGATCGGCCCGGTCAGCATCTGCGCGTACAGCACGCCGGTGGTGAGCTGGCCCGGAGTGGTCCAGCCGTGCAGGGTGTACAGGCCGCCCAGGGTGAGGGTGGCCACCAGGCTCAGCGCGTAGGGGAAGTCGATGGACGGGAAGAAGACGTTGGCCCGCAGCCACAAGGTGTAGCGGCTCCAGTCGATCCAGTGGCTGATCCGGCGGTCCGTCAGCTCGACCCGCTCCGGGCCGAGCCGCAGCGCCTCGACGGTGTGCCCGGCGTCCACGGTCTCGGCCAGCACGGTGTTGATCGCCGCGTACGCCGCCGACTCGTCCCGGTATGCCTGCGGGGCCCGGCGGAAGTACCAGCGGCAGCCGCAGGCGATGATCGGCGTGCCCACCAGCGCGGTGACCGCCAGCAGCGGGGAGGTGGCGAACAGCGCGCCGAGCATCAGCACCAGCGAGACCACGGCGACCGACAGTTCGGGGACGGCGTCGCGGACGGTGGTCGCGAGCCGGTCCACGTCGGTGGTGGCCCGGGAGACCAGGTCGCCGGTGCCGGCCCGCTCCAGTACTCCGGGCGGCAGCGCGATCGAGCGGACCAGGAAGTCCTCGCGCAGGTCGGCGAGGATCTCCTCGCCGAGGATGCCGCCGCGCAGCCGGGACAGCCCGGTGAACACGGACTGCACCAGCAGCGCGGCCAGATAGAAGAGGACGGCGCGGGTGATGTACGCGTCGGTGCTGCCAGTGCTCAGGCTCTGCACCACCTCGCCCAGCACCCAGGGGCCGACCAGTCCGGCTGCCGCGCCGACGGCGTGCAGGCCGACGGCGGTGCCGAAGCCGCCGCGGTGCCGGCGGGCCAGCAGCAGCAGGTAGCGGCGCACCGAGGCGGGCGAGCCGACCGGGAGCAGCGCCGTGGTCTGGGTCGCGTGCCGTTCCGGGGCCTTCATGCGGTCACCTGGTCCTCAGTGCTCTCGCGGGTCACCACCGCGCGGTAGCGCGGTTCGTCGTGCATCAGCTCGCGGTGGGTGCCCCGGGCCGCGACCCGGCCGTCCTGGATCAGCACGACCTGGTCGGCCCGGTCCAGCAGCAGCGGGCTGGTCGCCAGCACCACGGTGCTGCGCCCCCGGCGCAGTTCGGCGATGCCGGCGGCGATCCGGCTCTCGGTGTGGGAGTCGACGGCGCTGGTGGGCTCGTCCAGGACCAGCACCGGCGGGTCGACGACCAGCGAGCGGGCCAGGGCGAGGCGCTGCCGCTGACCGCCCGAGAGGGAGCGGCCGCGTTCGGTGATCCGGGCCCGCATCGGGTCGCCGACGGCATCGGGCGAGGCGTCGAGCAGGGCGGCCAGGACGTCGTCGGCGCAGGCGGCGGCGAGGGCGCGCCCGGGGGTGACCCCGCCGGACCGGGGGACGTCGAACAGCTCGGCGAGGGTCCCGGAGAGCAGCACCGGGTCCTTGTCGTGGACCAGGACGGCCGCGCGGGCCGCCCCCAGCGGCACGCGGTCCAGCGCGCGCCCGCCGAGGGTCGCCGACGGCTCGCCGCCTTCGGCGCCGCCGCTGCCGGCCACATGCCCGCCGAGCCGGGCCGCCAACGCACCTGCCTGGTCCGGGTCGCCGCAGACCACGGCGGTGAGTCGGCCTGCGACGGCGGTCAGACCGGTCACCGGGTCGTGCAGGTCCGACCGTTCGGGCGCGGACAGCGGCGCCGTGTCAGTCGCCGGGTCCGTCGGCGTGTCGGCAACGGCGTCGTCGCGGGTCACTGCGAGCACCCGGACGGCGCGCGCGGCGGCGACCCGGGCCGCCGTCCAGGACTCCGCGGTCTCGCCGATCAGCATCAGCGGCCAGGACAGCGAGGCGCCGGCCCCGTAGACCGCGACCAGTTCACCGACGCCGATGTCACCGGACACCACCAGCCGGGCCCCGTACCAGGTCACCCCGAGGATGAACAGCCCTGGCAGCAGCAGCTGCTGAGCCTGCATCAGGGAGCTTGTCCGGGCGGTGCGGACGGCCGCGCCGCGGACCCGCTGCGAGGCGGCCCGGTAGCGCTCCAGGAACAGCTGCTCGCCGCCGATCCCGCGCAGCACCCGCAGCCCGGCGACCGTGTCGGCGGCCAACTCGGCCGCCTTGCCGCCGAGTTCGCGCTGCCGGGTGTAGCGCTGCTCCAGCGGGCCGAGCAGCGGCCAGACGGCGACGGCCAGCAGCGGGACGCCCAGCAGCACGGCCAGGCCGAGCCTGGGTTCGCGGTAGAGCACCACCGCGGACAGGCCGAGCCAGGTGGTCAGCGCCGCGGCGCAGCGGGAGCTGGTCTCCACGAACCAGCCGATCTTCTCCACGTCGCCGGAACTGACCGCGACCATCTCACCGGTGGCGATCCGGCGGGCCAGGCCCGAGCCCAGCCGGGAGGCCTGGCGGGCGACGAGCTGGCGGGTCTGCGCGGCGGCGTGGATCCAGTTCCACACGGCCTGCCGGTGCCAGAGCGAGGAGGCGGCGGTCTGGACGGCGCCGAGCGCGAGCGCGACGGCCCCCGCAGCCCACAGTTCGCCGCGGCGGTGCTCCACGACGGCCTGGATTCCGGCGCCGATGCAGAACGGAACCGCGCTGCGGCAGCCGAGGAACAGCGTCCCCCACAGCATGGACATCCACTGGCCCCGGCGCTGGGAGCGGGCCAGCCAGGCCAGGAACCGGCCCGGGGAACGCAGATCGGGGCTGCCCGGATCGGACAGCGGAAGTTTGACAAGCGGCATGACGCTCCGTCGATGCGGTGTGCGGGCAGGAACAGCCGCTCGCCGGAGTGGTCACGGGGAGGGCGGGGTTGACATCACGTCAGAAGCTGCGCATAGCCATTGACGATGACGCCTGCCGCCGCCCTCCGGCAACCGAATTAAACGCGGCGCGGCCCCGGTACCGATCCGGTACCGGGGCCGCACTACGTCACTGCTGCACTACCTCACAGCCGCGCTACTGCTCTGCTGCGCTACCGCTCCGCTACTGCGCGATGCGCGCCACCACGGCCAGCAGCTCGACGACGCGCTCCCGCTCGGCGGGCTCCAGCGGGGCGAGCATCCGGTTCTGCACCTCGGTCACCCCGGGGTTGACCTGCTCCAGCAGCTGGGCCCCGGCCGGGGCCAGCGCCAGCAGGTTGCGGCGGCCGTCCGAGGGGTCGCGGCGGCGCAGCACCAGGCCGCGCCGTACCAGCCGGCTGATCAGCTCGGCCATCGTCGCCTTGTCCAGCGAGGCGCGCTCCCCCACCGTGCGCTGGTCGATGCCGGGCTCCTCGGCCAGGGCCGCCAGCACCGCGTGCTGCGGCGCGGTGAGCTCGCCGGAGGCGAGCTCGGTCCACAGCCGGGTGTGCACCTGCTGGGCCACCCGGATCAGGTAGCCGACGACCCTGGGCGCGTCCAGGATGGGCCTGGCCTCGACCATGGTCTCCAGCGCCACGTCCTCCATCCGAGCCATCCGGGCCAGCGCCGACATCAGGTCGCTGCGCTGCGGCTCGGTGAGCGGCTCCAGTAGCCCCTGCTGCACCCGGGCCACGCCCGGGGACACCTCGTCGACGATCCGGACGCCCAACGGGGACAGGGTGAGCAGCTTGCGCCGCCCGTCGGCCGGGTCGCGGCGGCGCAGCACCAGGCCGCGCCGTACTAGCCGGCCCACCATCTCGGCCATCGTCGCCTTGTCCAGCGACGCCCGCTCGCCCACCGTGCGCTGGTCGGCGCCGGGCTCGACGGCCAGGGCGATCAGCGCGGCGTACTGCGGCGCGGTCAGGTCCTGGCCGACGTGCTCGGCCCAGAGCCGGGTATGGACCTGTTGGGCTATCCGAAGCAGCTGTCCCGGTGACTGGGAGAGGCGGAGCGGAGCACCCGTCATATCGATCTCCCCCAGCACCATAGAGAACCGTCCCTAGTAAAACGCCTTCGCACGCCCCCCGTGGGAGGGTGACACGCGGCATGGCAGCGGCGTACCTGCTTCCCGCTGGCTCCCGGCCGGGGCCGGTCGTGCGGGGAGGTTTCACCGAGCAACCGACGGCTGCTGGCGCACACTATACAAACCAACCGAAGCCAGACGACACGCCGATCGGACCTGCAGCCTAATCGTGATCCGGGATGGTCCGTTCCGGTCATACACGATCATCCGGACGGATCAAGTCCACGGAGCAGAAGATCGGCGAAGGTCTCACCGATGGAGGAAGGGGTGAGCTCGCCGTCGGCGTGGTACCAGCTGCCGAGGTGGTGCACCCCACCGAAGAACTGGTGGGTGGCCAGGTCGGCGGAGACGTCGGTCCTGAGCACGCCCTCGGCCTGCCCCTGCTCGATCAGCGCCCGGAACCGCTCGTGGTAGCGCCGCCGCTCCAGCCGCACCTGGGCCAGCCGCTCCTGCGGGAGCATGTGCATGGAACGCCAGGAGACCATCGCGTCGTCCAGGTTCTCCAGGGTGCTGACCACCACGTCGGCCGCGGCGGCGCGGAGCCGCCGGCGTACCGGCAGGCCGGTGCCGGCTATCGCCTCCAGCCTGGCCGACTGCACGTCCAGCAGCCGGGTGTAGATCTGCTGGAGCAGGTCGTCCTTGGACGCGTAGTAGTGGTACATCGCCCCCTTGGTCACCCCGGCGCGCTCGACGATCTCCTGGACGGAGGTCAGCGCGAAGCCGCGCTCGGCGAACAGCCTGCTGGCGGCGGCGAGCAGGCGCTCCTGCACGGGCGCGGCCGTACCGCGTGTCGCTGTGGCCATGGCCTTCCTCTCCGGCGTGCTCCCGGCGTGTGTCCGGGACCACTCTAGCCGACATACCTACCAGTCGGTATGGTGGCGGGCAGCGGCACCGGTGCCCCACCATGCGCACCACTCTGCCGCATCCCGAGCCAGGAGGTACGCATGCCCGAGCAATCGCTCGATCCCCCCGGCCTCGACCTGGGCCGCCTGCGCGACCACCTCGACCGGGTTCGTCCCGCGCTGGTCGAAGGGCCGCTCGGCGCGGAGCTGATCACCGGCGGCAAGTCCAACCTGACCTACCGGCTGCACGACGACCGGCACCGCTGGGTGCTGCGCCGCCCGCCGCTGGGCCATGTGCTGGCGACCGCGCACGACATGTCCCGCGAGTACCAGGTGATAGCCGCGCTGGCGGACAGCCTGGTCCCGGTGCCCGGGGTGCACCTGCTGTGCACCGACGCCGAGGTGCTCGGCGCACCCTTCTACCTGATGGACGAGGTCCCCGGACGGGTCTACCGCTTCGCCGGGGACTCGGCCGGCCTCGGCCCCGAGCGGGCCAGGGCGCTCTCCTACCGGCTGGTCGACGTGCTGGCCGAGCTGCACGCCGTCGACCCGGCAGCGGTGGGGCTGGCCGAGTTCGGCCGCCCGGAGGGCTACCTGGAACGTCAGGTCGCACGCTGGTTCCGGCAGTTCGAGGCGTCCCGGAGCCGGGAGATCCCGGGCATGGACGAACTGCAGCGGCGGCTCGGCCAGGGCGTCCCGGCCAGTCAGCGGCCCGCGATCGTGCACGGCGACTACCGCCTGGACAACACCGTGATCGCCGAGGACGACAGCGTCGCCGCGGTGCTCGACTGGGAGATGGCGACCCTGGGCGACCCGCTCGCCGACGTCGGCCTGATGAAGGTCTACTGGGACATCTCCCGCGACCTGCCCGGCAACCCGGTCGCCGGGGCGGTCAGCGCCGCGGCCGGCTTCCCCGCCATGGACGACCTGCTGGACCGCTACGCCGAGCGCACCGGCCTGGACCTCGCCCCGCTCCCCTGGTACACGGCCTTCGCCGGCTACAAGCTGGCGGTCATCGCCGAGGGCATCCACTTCCGCTACACCCAGGGCAAGACCGTCGGCGAGGGCTTCTCGCACGTGGGCGCGATGGTCGCGCCACTGGTCACCTCCGCCCTGGAGACCCTTCTCAAGCTGGAGGCAGACTGATGGACTTCCGGTACGACGAACGCACCGTTGAACTGCAGGAACGACTGCTCGCCTTCATGGACGAGATGGTCTATCCGGCCGAGGCGGTCGCCGCACGGCAGCTCGCCGAGGCCGGCACCGAGTGGACCCGGCCGCCGGTGATGGCGGAGCTGAAGGCCGAGGCTCGCCGTCGTGGCCTGTGGAATCTCTTCTTGCCGGGTACGGAGCACGGCGGCGCGGGGCTGACCAACCTCCAGTACGCGCCGTTGGCCGAGATCACCGGCCATGTGCCGCACCTCGCGCCCGAGGCGCTCAACTGCGCCGCGCCCGACACCGGCAACATGGAGGTGCTGGCCGAGTTCGGCTCCCCCGAACAGCGCAAGCGCTGGCTGGAGCCGCTGCTGGAGGGCGAGATCCGCAGCGCCTTCTGCATGACCGAGCCCGAGGTCGCCTCCTCCGACGCCGCCAACATCGCCACCCGGATCGAGCGCGACGGCGACAGCTATGTGATCAACGGACGCAAGTGGTGGTCCTCCGGCGCCATGGACCCGACCTGCGAAATCCTCATCGTGATGGGCCGGACCGACCCCGACGCGCCGAAGCACAAGCAGCAGAGCATGATCCTGGTACCGCGCGACACGCCCGGGGTGAAGGTCCTCCGGGGCATGCACGTCTTCGGCTACACCGACGGCGCGCACGGCGGCCACGCCGAGATCGTCTTCGAGGACGTCAGGGTCCCGGCCGAGAACCTGATCGCCGGGGAGGGCATGGGCTTCGCCATCGCCCAGGCCCGGCTCGGCCCCGGCCGGATCCACCACTGCATGCGGCTGATCGGCATGGCCGAGCGCGGCCTGGAGCTGATGTGCCGTCGGGCCGTCTCCCGCACCGCCTTCGGCAAGCCGCTGGCCGAGCAGGGCGTGGTGCAGGAGTGGATCGCCGAGTCCCGGGTCCGGATCGAGCAGCTGCGGCTGCTGGTGCTGAAGACCGCCTGGCTGATGGACACCGTCGGCAACAAGGGCGCCCACACCGAGATCCAGGCCATCAAGATCGCCACGCCGTCCACCGTGGAGTGGATCCTCGACAAGGCGATCCAAGCGCACGGCGGCGGCGGGATCTCCCAGGACTTCCCGCTGGCCAACCTGTGGGCCTCGGCCCGTACGCTGCGATTCGCGGACGGCCCCGACGAGGTGCACCGTCGCTCGCTGGCCCACCGCGAGCTGAAGCCCTACCTCGCCGCAGCGGCCGAATCCGCTGCCGTACAAGCAAACTGACCACAGACGCTCCCCTCACCGAAGGAATGACAGCAGCCATGACCGAACAGACCCCCCGCGTCGCCATCGTCACCGGAGCGGCCCGCGGCATCGGCGCCGCCACCGCGATCCGCCTCGCCGCCGACGGCTTCGCCGTGGCGGCGGTGGACCTGGAGGAGGCCGGCAGCAAGGACACCGTCGAGAAGATCACCGCCGCCGGCGGCCGGGCGCTCGCCGTCGGCGCTGACGTCAGCGACGCGGCGCAGGTCGCCGCGGCGATCGAGCGGATCGTCGCCGAGCTGGGCGCGCCGACCGTGCTGGTCAACAACGCCGGCGTGCTGCGGGACAACCTGCTCTTCAAGATGTCCGAGGCGGACTGGGACACCGTCATGAACGTGCACCTCAAGGGCGCGTTCCTGATGTCCAAGGCGGTCCAGAAGCACATGGTGGACGCGCACTACGGACGCATCGTCAACCTGTCCTCCTCGTCGGCGCTGGGGAACCGGGGCCAGGCCAACTACTCCGCCGCGAAGGCGGGGCTGCAGGGCTTCACCAAGACCCTCGCCATCGAGCTCGGCAAGTTCGGCGTCACCGCCAACGCCGTCGCCCCCGGGTTCATCGCCACCGACATGACCGCAGCCACCGCGGAGCGGGTGGGCATGGGCTTCGAGGACTTCAAGGCGGCGGCGGCCACGCAGATCCCGGTGGCCCGGGTCGGCGTTCCGAACGACATCGCGCACACGGTCTCCTTCCTGGTCAGCGAGGGGGCCGGGTTTGTGTCCGGCCAGGTTGTGTACGTCGCCGGTGGACCGCTGGACTAGGCAGTTTGTCGGCTGCGGACCGTAGGTGGCTGGTCGCGCAGTTCCCCGCGCCCCTACGGAGTTGCAACTGAACCTCTGAGGGCATGTTGCAGCCCCCCAGGGGCGCGGGGAACTGCGCGACAAGCCCGCTACGGTCCGCAGCCAAAGATCCCCCGCTCACCGTCGAGAGGGTCCCACCCACCATGAGCACACCTGAAATCACCGAAACGGGCCTCAGCACCGCCGTGCGCAAACTGCTGGCCGAGCACGACCCGACGAGCACCCCCGTCGCAGAGTTCCTGGGAGCCCGCTACGACGCCGGCCTCGCCTGGATCCACTTCCCCGAAGGCCTCGGCGGCCTCGCGGCCCCCCGCGCCCTGCAGCAGGCCGTCAACGACGAGTTCGCCGCCGCCGGCGCCCCCACCCTGGACCCCGGCCGGCACGGCATCGGCCTCGGCATGGCCGCGCCCACCCTCCTGGCCTTCGGCGACGCCGCCGTGCACCAGCGCTTCCTGCGCCCGCTGTGGACCGGCGAGGAGGTCTGGTGCCAGCTGTTCAGCGAGCCCGGCGCCGGCTCCGACCTCGCCGCCCTCGGCACCCGCGCCGTCCGCGACGGCGACTCCTGGGTGGTGGACGGGCAGAAGGTGTGGACCTCGCTGGCGCACGAGGCGCAGTGGGCGATCCTGGTCACCCGCAGCGACCCGACGGTGCCCAAGCACCGCGGCATGACCTACTTCATCTGCGACATGACCGCGCCCGGCGTCGAGGTCCGCCCGCTGCGGCAGGCCACCGGCGAGGCCGAGTTCAACGAGGTCTTCCTCACCGGCGTGCGGATCCCCGACAGCCGGCGGCTCGGCGAGGTCGGCGACGGCTGGCGGGTCGCCCAGACCACGCTGATGAACGAGCGGGTCGCCATCGGCGGCAGCGCGCTCCCCCGCGAAGGCGGACTGATCGGCACGGTCGCCCGGACCTGGCGCGAACGGCCCGAACTGCGCACCCCCGGGCTGCAGGACAGCCTGCTGCGGCTGTGGGTGGACGCCGAGGCGGCCAGGCTCACCGGCGAACGGCTGCGCCAGCAGCTCGCCGCGGGGCAGCCGGGCCCGGAGGGCTCCGCCGCCAAGCTCGCGTTCGCCCGGCTGAACCAGCAGATCTCCGGCCTGGAGCTGGAGCTGCTCGGCGGCGAGGGCCTGGTCTACGACGACTGGACCTTCCGCCGCCCCTCGCACCCCTCGATGGAGGGCGGCACCCCCGGCTACCGCTACCTGCGGGCCAAGGGCAACTCGATCGAGGGCGGGACCTCCGAGATCCTGCGGAACATCATCGCCGAGCGGGTCCTGGGGCTGCCCCAGGAGATCCGCGTCGACAAGGACGTCGCCTGGAAGGACCTGCCGCGATGAGCGCTTCGACCGACACGCAGACCGACCTGCAGTACTCCGAGGTGGAGCAGGAGCTCCGCGGCCACGTACGGGCGCTGCTGGCGGCCCGCGCCCCGCAGTCGGCGACGCTCGCCAGGACCGAGAGCGAGCAGCCCGTCGACACCGCGCTGTGGCGGGCGCTGGCGGACGAACTGGGCGTCACCGGCCTTGCCGTGCCGGAGAAGTGGGGCGGCGCCGGGGCGAGCTGGCGGGAGACCGCCGTGGTGCTGGAGGAGCTGGGCCGCGCCGCCGCGCCGGTCCCGTACCTCGGCAGCGCCGTGCTCGCCACGGCGGCGCTGCTGGCGGCGGAGACCGAGCTGCTGCCCCGGGTCGCCTCCGGCGAGCTGGTGGCCGCCCTGGCCGTGCCCTTCGCCACCCCGCCGCGGTCGCCCTTCCCCTCGTCCGTACGGCAGCAGGCCGACGGTCTGCTGCACGGGACGGTGCACCTGGTCGCGGACGCCCGCACGGCCGGGGCCCTGGTCGTCCCGGCACTGGACCAGGACGGGCAGCCGGGCCTCTACGTCGTCACCGACTTCACCGCCACGCCGGTGGTGAGCCTGGACATGACCCGGCCGCTGGCCGACCTCGCCCTCGACGGGGCGGCCGGCCGCCGGATCGCCGCCGGGGACGGCGCGGTCGCCGCAGTGGAGGCCGCGCTCGCCACCGGTGCCGCGCTGCTGGCCTCCGAGCAGCTGGGGGTCGCCGAGTGGGCGCTGGAGACCACCACCGCCTATGTGAAGGAGCGTCACCAGTTCGGCCGTCCGGTGGGCTCCTTCCAGGCGGTGAAGCACCGGCTGGCGGACCTCTGGGTCTCGGTGGCGCAGCTGCGCGCCGTGGCCCGCAGCGCGGCCGGCGCCGCGGCGGCCGGGTCGCCGGACCTGCCGGTGTCGGCGGCGCTGGCGCAGGCCTTCGCCTCGCAGGTCGCGGTGGTCGCCACGGAGGAGGCGGTGCAGCTGCACGGCGGCATCGGCTTCACCTGGGAGCACCCGGCCCATCTGTACCTCAAGCGGGCCAAGAGCGACTCGATCGCTCTCGGCACCGCCGACCGGCACCGCGCCGCGCTCGCGCAGCTGGTCGACCTCACACTCTGAAAGGGATTGACGCATGACGGGTACCGACAACACGCCGAACGAGAAGGTCGCGCTGGTGACCGGAGCCAGCCGTGGCATCGGCTTCGCCGTGGCCGAGGCGCTGGTGGCCCGGGGCGAGCGGGTGGTGATCACCGGACGGGACGCGGAGAGCCTGGCCGCCGCCGTGGAGCGGCTCGGCGGCCCGGACGTGGCCCTCGGCATCGCCGGGAAGAGCCATGACGAGGCGCACCGCGCCGAGGTCGTGGACCGGACCATGGAGCGCTTCGGCCGGATCGACCACCTGGTCAACAATGTCGGCACCAACCCCGCCTACGGCCCGATGGTCGATCTGGACCTGAACGCGGCCCGGAAGATCCTGGACATCAACCTGGTCTCCACCCTGGGCTGGGTGCAGCTGGTCCACAAGGCCTCGCTGCGCGAGCGCGGCGGCGCGATCGTCAATGTCTCCTCGGTCAGCGCGCTCGGCCCGGCGCCCGGCATCGGCATGTACGGGGCCAGCAAGGCGGCGCTGATCCAGCTCACCCAGCAGCTCGCCTACGAGCTGGCCCCCACGGTGCGGGTGAACGCGGTGGCGCCCGCGGTGGTGCGCACCAAGTTCGCGGAGGCCCTGTTCGTCGGCCACGAGGAGCAGGTGGCGGCAACCTACCCGCTGAAGCGGCTCGGGGTGCCCGAGGACGTGGGCGGGGCGGTGGCCTTCCTGCTGTCGGAGCAGGCGTCCTGGATCACCGGTCAGATCCTGGTGCTGGACGGCGGACTGACGCTGGGCGGCGGCACCGTCTGACACCCGCCTCCCATGCCGGCCGCGAGGGGCCCCGGACCAGACGATCTGGTCCGGGGCCCCTCGCATTTCCCGCGCCAGGCTTTTCCGGCTGCCCCGAAATTCCCCCGGTCAAACCTTCGAAGGACCGATTGCATTCACTTCTGATCACTATTCACGTTATCTCTCACGCCACTCCCATCACTCCTGGACCATTTATACGGAACTTACGACCGGACAGGTAACAGCGTTATTAAGAAGGCCTACCGGCTGCGGACCACCCCGGACGGCCCATGTAATGTCGAAGAGGTGCGCAATCAGCAGAGAGAGGCCTCCCGAGCAGAGTCCACCAGGTCAGCAGCCCCGCGACAGCCCGCCTCAGCGGCGAATCCGTGGACCCCGCTGAGTCGCGCACACAAAGCCCTCTTTCTCTTCACATCCACTTTCTATCTGGCCGTGATCGTGGCGGTACTGGCCACCTCGCGCCTGGTCGCGCTCGACTGGGACGTGATGCTCTACAAGCCGTACGAGCACTGGCCCGACGCCCAGGGGTTCCTCAACTCCTATGTGGTGCTGGGCCAGCGCGGCCCCTCGGCGATCATCGCCACGGTGTGGCTGGGCCGGCGCAGCTGGCGTACCCGGAGCTGGCGGCCGCTGCTGGTGCTGGGCGTCGGGCTGGTCCTGCTGAACATGACCGTGGGGGCGGTGAAGATCGGCATGGGACGACTGGGCCCGCACTACGCCCATGTCATCGACTCCAGCGCACTGTTCCAGGGCGGCGGCATATTCCCCTCCGGGCACACCGCCAACGCCGTGGTGACCTGGGGCGTGCTGGCCTACCTCGCGGTCCGGCACCGCCGGATCGCGGCGGTGCTGGCCGGATTCCTGGGCGCCACCGTCGGCCTGACGACCGTGTACCTGGGCACACACTGGGTCAGCGACGTGCTGGCCGGCTGGGCGGCCGGGGTCCTGGTGCTGCTGGCGCTGCCGCTCTTCGAGCCGGTGATCACCACAGCGGACGGGCGCATGCGCGCCCTGTGGACCCGGCGCAGGGCGCTCTACGCCACCGTGACCGCGCCGTCGCACCCCTCCTGGCTCACAGAGGCCCGTACCGAGGCCCCTGCCGAGGCACGCAGGGAACCGAGCCGATCGATATCCCTGTCGGCATCCCGCCCCCATTCGCATTCCGGCGACTACTCCAACCTTTCGGGGCGCGACGCCCCGCACCCCTGCGAAACCCCGAAGTGGCGGGCCTGACCGGGATCGACCCCGTGAAACACGGCCTACTCCAGCCGCAAACTGTTGCCTTCGTCACTTCCCGCGGTCACGCGGATATGGCGTTCGTCACTCCGGCGACAGCCCGAGCTGCCGTGAATTCGCTCGGACCGCTGAATACCGGTGCAGCTCCGCTGCTTTTCGCGGCGGTGCGGATGGTCTCCGGAAGGGCAGGCCCGCCGATTCCGCGATCCCCATCGGACTTTCAGCGATCACAAAGAGCCCAGTAGTGATCCGATGAGGTTCATCCATCACCCTCTCCTGATCACTTTCGACCAAGCGGCATGTGCCCCAGTCCTCCGCTCCTAGGGTCTTGGACTGCGGGGACCACGAACGGGTCCCCCCGTCCGACCCCGTTCAGGAGGATGCCCGCACATGCCGAACATGGAGACCGCGCTCAAAGAGGCCATGAGTGTCGAGGGAGCCCTGGGCGTCGCGATCGTCGACTACAGCAGCGGCCTGGCCCTCGGGACCCTCGGCGCCAGCAAGGAGCTGGACCTCAACGTCGCAGCCGCCGGGAACACCGACGTCGTCCGCGCCAAGATGCGCACCATGGAGATGCTCAATCTCCATAACGAGACGATCGAGGACATTCTGATCACGCTCACCAACCAGTACCACATCATCCGGCCGCTGACCCGCCACAGCAGCAAGGGGATCTTCCTCTACCTGGCCCTCGACCGGCACCGCGCCAATCTGGCGATGGCGCGGCACCGGATGAAGCAGATCGAGGAGCACCTGGAGGTCTGACGGCGAGGTCTCTGACGGCGGGGTCCGAGGACCTACCGGTTGGCGACGGCCTGCTTGATCAGCGTCTTGCCGAAGTCCCGCATCAGGCCGGTGCCGCTGTGGGCCTCGTCCATGATCTCCGTGAAGGCCGCGACGAAGCGGTCCACCTCGGTCTCGGTGATGGTGAGCGGCGGGATGAGCTTGATGACCTCCAGGTAGTCCCCGGAGACCTGGGTGAGGATCCGGTGCCGCTGCATCAGCGGAACCACCACCATCTGCGCGAACAGCCCCTTGCGGGCCGCCTGCAGAGCCATCCATCCGGTGCGCAGCTTGAGCGACTGGGGGCGGCCGAACTCGATGCCGATCATGAGGCCCCGGCCGCGCACGTCGGCCAGCATTTCGTACTTCGGCTTGAGTTCGGCCAGCCGCTCGCGGAACAGGTCCCCCACCCGGCGGGCGTTCGCCACCACCTGCTCGTCCTCCATGACGTGCAGGGTGGCGAGCCCCGCCGTCATGGCCTGGGCGTTGGAGCCGAAGCTGGCGGAGTGCACCAGCACCCGGTCCATCGAGGAGTAGACCTTCTCGAAGATCCACTGCTTGCCCAGGGTGGCGCCGACCGGCACATAGCCGCCGGAGAGGGCCTTGGCCACGCACACCAGGTCGGGCTCCACCCCTTCCTCGTGCTGGTAGGCGAAGAAGTCGCCGGTGCGACCGATCCCGGTCTGCACCTCGTCGGCGATCAGCAGCGCCTTGTGACGGTGCAGCAGGTCCTGGGCCGCCTTGAGGTAACCGGGGGGCGTGGGGTGGACGCCCTTGCCCTGGATCGGCTCCACGATCAGGGCCGCGACGTCGCCCTTCTTCAGCTCGCGCTCCAGCGCGGCGAGGTCGCCGAGCTCCAGGGCGGTGTCCGGCAGCAGCGGGGCGAAGCCCTTGCGGAAGCCCTCCTCGCCGTTGACCGAGAGCGAGCCCGTGGTCAGCCCGTGGAAGGCGTGGTCGGCGAAGAGGACGCGGGGCTTGCCGGTGGCGTAGCGGGCGAACTTCAGCGCGGTCTCCACCGCCTCGGTGCCGCTGTTGCCGAAGAAGACCCGGTCCAGGTGCGGGGCGTAGGAGAGCAGCTTCTCGGCGAGCAGGCCCGGCAGCGGCTGGCAGTCGAAACGGGTGAGGTCGGCCAGCTCCAGGTCCATCACCTGGTGCAGGGCCTGACGGACCACCGGATGGTGCCGGCCCAGGGCGAAGATGCCGAAGCCGGCCAGCATGTCGAGGTAGTCGTTGCCCTCGGCGTCGTAGAAGTACGCACCCTGGGCCCGCTCGTACACCTTGTCGAAGCCGATGGTGTGCAGCATCCGCGGCAGCTGGTGGTTCAGGTGGTCGCTGTGCAGCTGGTACCGCTCGGCCCCGCGCTCGGCGAGCAGCGCCGCGACGTCGAAGGGCTTGGCACCGGTCGCGAGCGCTTCCTCGTCGGAGCCGGGCGTCTTGTGGTCAGGCGTCTTGTGGTCAGGCGTCTTGTGGTCAGGAGTCACGATGTCAGATGCCACGTGGGGCTTCCCCTCCAGTCGGTACGACTGCTTGCTGCCGGTGCCGTCCGAGCCCGATCGCCTTGGCGAAGCCCGCGGTCTGGGCGGCGACGCCGGGGCCGGTGAGGCCGAGTCGGTCCAGGATCTCACTGCGTGAGGCGTGCGCCAGGAACTCCTGGGTGATGCCCAGCTCGCGCGTCGGAATGTCGATCTCGGCGTCCCGCAGCGCCATCGCCACGGCCGAGCCCACGCCGCCGACCCGGCCGTTGTCCTCCACCGTGACGACCAGCCGGTGTCGGGCCGCCAGCTCGGTCAGCGCCGGGTCGACCGGCTTCACCCAGCGCGGGTCGACCACGGTCGCGGTCAGTCCGTCCGCGGTGAGCAGCGCCGCCGCGTCCAGGCAGGCCGGGGCCATGGTGCCGACGGCGACGATCAGGACGTCGGGCGCGGTGCCCGGCTCGGCCGTGCGCATCAGCACGTCCACGCCGCCGATCCGCTCGACGGCCGGGATCGGCGGGCCGACCTCGGCCTTGGGGAAGCGGACCACGGTCGGCGCGTCGTGCACCTCCAGTGCCTCCCGCAGCTCCGCGCGGAGCTGGTCGGCGTCGCGCGGCGCGGCGATCCGCAGGCCGGGGACGACCTGGAGGATGGACATGTCCCACATGCCGTTGTGGCTGGCGCCGTCGGTGCCGGTGACCCCGGCCCGGTCCAGCACGAAGGTGACCCCGCAGCGGTGCAGCGCGACGTCCATCAGGACCTGGTCGAAGGCCCGGTTGAGGAAGGTCGCGTAGACCGCGACCACCGGGTGCAGCCCGCCGGTGGCCAGGCCGGCCGCGCTCACCGCGGCGTGCTGCTCGGCGATCCCGACGTCGTAGATGCGGTCCGGGAACTCCTTGGCGAACTTGCCCAGGCCGACCGGCTGGAGCATGGCTGCGGTGATCGCCACCACGTCGGCGCGCTCCTTGCCGATCTCCACCAGCTCGGCGCCGAACACCGAGGTCCAGGAGATGCCGCTGGACGGGCGCAGCGGCTCGCAGGTGATCGGGTCGATCGCCCCGACCTGGTGGAAGTGGTCGGCCTCATCCAGCTCGGCCGGGCGGTAGCCGCGGCCCTTCTCGGTCAGGCAGTGCACGATGACCGGGCCGCCGAAGCCCTTGGCCCGCTTCAGCGCGGACTCCAGGGCCTGCGGGTCGTGTCCATCGATCGGGCCGATGTACTTCAGGCCCAGGTCCTCGAACATGCCCTGTGGGGCAACGGCGTCCTTGAAGCCCTTCTTGGCCCCGTGCAGCGCATCGTAGATCGGGGCGCCGACGCCGGGGGTGCGCTGCAGCGCCTCCTTGCCCCAGGAGAGAAAGCGCTCGTAGCCCTGGGTGGTCCGCAGGGTGGCCAGATGGTTGGCCATGCCGCCGATGGTCGGCGCGTAGGAGCGCTCGTTGTCGTTGACCACGATGACCAGTGGCCGGTTCCTGGCCTCGGCGATGTTGTTCAGCGCCTCCCAGGCCATCCCGCCGGTCAGCGCGCCGTCACCGATCACCGCGACCACGCTGCGGTCCTCCCGCCCCTGCAGCTCGTTGGCCTTGGCCAGGCCGTCGGCGTAGCCGAGCACGGTGGAGGCGTGCGAGTTCTCGATCACGTCGTGCTCGGACTCGGCCCTGGACGGATAGCCGGACAGACCGCCAAAGGCCTTCAGCCGGCTGAAGTCCTGACGGCCGGTGAGCAGCTTGTGGACATAGCTCTGGTGGCCGGTGTCGAAGAGGATCCGGTCCTTCGGGGAGTCGAAGACCCGGTGCAGCGCGATGGTGAGCTCCACCACGCCCAGGTTCGGTCCGAGGTGTCCGCCCGTTCGGGTGACGGCCTCGATCAGGAAGTCACGGATCTCCTCGGCGAGGCGCGGCAGCTCGTCGGCGGGGAGCAGCCGCAGATCGGCGGGGCTCTGAATGGACTCCAGCAGCGACATGTGATCACCTTCGTTCAGCAGTCGGGCAGTTGGCCGGTTCGGCTGGGGGCTGCGATCAGCTGACGGCGACGACGGGTTCGCCGGAGGCGACACCCTCGTCCTGCATCTGTTCCGCCAGCTTGAGGGCCTCCTCGATCAGCGTCTCCACGATCTTCGACTCCGGCACGGTCTTGATCACCTCGCCCTTCACGAAGATCTGCCCCTTGCCATTGCCCGACGCCACCCCCAGATCCGCCTCACGCGCCTCGCCCGGACCGTTGACGACACAGCCCATCACCGCGACCCGCAGCGGCACCTCCATGCCCTCAAGCCCCGCGGTGACCTCCTCCGCCAGCTTGTACACATCCACCTGCGCCCGCCCGCACGACGGACAGGACACGATCTCCAGCCCCCGCTGACGCAGGTTCAACGACTCCAGGATCTGATTGCCGACCTTCACCTCCTCCGCCGGAGGCGCCGACAACGACACCCGGATCGTGTCCCCGATCCCCTCACTGAGCAGCGCCCCGAACGCCACCGCCGACTTGATCGTGCCCTGGAACGCCGGACCCGCCTCGGTCACCCCCAGATGCAGCGGATAGTCGCACGCCGCCGCCAACTGCCGATACGCCGCGATCATCACCACCGGATCGTTGTGCTTCACCGAGATCTTGATGTCCCTAAACCCGTGCTCCTCGAACAGCGAGCACTCCCACAACGCCGACTCCACCAACGCCTCCGGCGTCGCCTTCCCGTACTTCTCCAACAACCTGCGGTCCAACGACCCCGCGTTGACCCCGATCCGGATCGGCACCCCCGCCCCCGCCGCCGCCTTCGCGATCTCCTTCACCTTGTCGTCGAACTGCCGGATGTTGCCCGGATTCACCCGCACAGCCGCACACCCCGCATCGATCGCCGCGAACACGTACTTCGGCTGGAAGTGAATGTCCGCGATCACCGGGATCTGCGACTTGCGCGCAATGGTCGCCAACGCATCCGCATCATCCTGCGACGGACACGCCACCCGCACGATCTGACACCCCGACGCCGTCAACTCCGCGATCTGCTGCAACGTCGCATTCACATCCGAGGTCACCGTCGTGGTCATCGACTGCACCGACACCGGCGCATCACCACCGACCGCCACACTCCCCACCATGATCTGACGACTCCTACGCCGCACGGCAAGCGGCTTGAGCGGAGCGGACGGCATTCCGAGCGAGATCGCGGTCATGAGGAGGTCACCAGAGCCCTTTCTGAGAACGGCGAGCCGAAAGCGGCGAGTACGGGTGCGGCCGTGCGCAGGGCGCGCCAGGCGCGCAGGCCGTGGACGAGGGTGCCGGGACGCAGCAGTTCGTGCTCGGGGGTGTCGACGACGACGCGGACGGCCGCGGCGGGAAGCCCGGCGGGCAGGGCGCGCAGCGCCCCGGCGGTCTCCATGTCGACCGCCAGCACCCCGGCGGCGTGCAGTTCGGCCCGGCGGTCGCCGCGCACCACGGCGTCCGCGCTGAACAGCGGTCCGGTGTGCACGGTCAGCCCGACCGAGCGCAGCGCGGCGGCCAGCGCGTCCGGGCAGGGCAGCCCGGTCACGCCGCCGACCCGTCCGTCGGCGCCGCCGTCGCCGGCGCCACCGGCGCCACTGCTGGCATCGCGCACCTCAGTGGCAACCAGGACGTCTCCGGGGCGTATTCCCGGCCCGACCGCCGCGCCGAATCCCGCGAAGAGGAACGCGCCCGGCGGGTACTCCTCCTGCGCGAGTGCGCTGCTGACGGAGCGAAGGGCCTTCTCCCCGCCCATGCCGGTACGGATCAGCCGCACCGACGGCGCCGCGCGCACGCCCGCGCGCAGGGCGGCCTGCTCGGCCCCCAGCGCGCAGGCGAGCAGCAGCGGCCGCCCGTCCGGACGGCCCGGTCTGGCGGGCTCCGCACTCATGTGGTGCTCCGGGCGGGACCGGTCCGTCGGACGCGCACCGGCTCGGGTTCCGTGGGGGTACGGGGGGTCGCTCCCCGGATGGTTGGAGTCATGTGGTGCTCCGGGCGGTGTCCAGGACTGTCACCGCGATCGCCTCCCCGTCAGCAGCGGCCGCTGGTGGCGGATCCGCTCCTCCTGTACGGGGACGCCCGCGTGCAGCTCCGGGGTTCCGTGCAGATAGCGGCCCAGGGCCGTCACCGGGAACACGAGGCGGTAGAGGTTGTAGTTGATGGAGAAGTCCCAGGGGAAGCCGGTGCCGGTGAACTCCGGTTCGTCCCAGCTGCCCTCGGGCAGCTGGGTGGCCGCCAGCCAGCGCACGCCCCGGTCCACAGTCTCCCCGGTCTCGCCGGCCGCCAGCAGGGCCATCAGCGACCAGGCCGTCTGCGAGGCGGTGGAGGTGCCGCGCCCGGCCCAGCTGCGGTCGCTGTAGGAGCGCATGTCCTCGCCCCAGCCGCCGTCCGCGTTCTGGTGCTGCTCCAGCCAGCTGACGGCCCGGCGGACCGAGCTGTGCGAGGCCGGGATGCCGGCCGAGACCAGTGCCGGGACCACCGAGCCCACCCCGTAGATGTAGTTGGTGCCCCAGCGGCCGAACCAGGAGCCGTCCTCCTCCTGCTCGCGCAGCAGCCAGTCGACGCCGCGCCGGACCCGGGGGTCGTCGGTCATGCCGACCGAGGCGAGCATCTCCACCACATGCGCGGTGACATCGGCCGACGGCGGGTCGACCACCTCGCCGAAGTCGCAGAACGGCAGCTTGTTGGGCAGCGTGCTGGTGTTGTCGACGTCGAAGGCGGCCCAGGCGCCGTTCTTGGACTGCATGCCCAGGGTCCAGTCGACGCCGCGGCCGACCGCCGCCTCGACCCGCTCGGGCCTGGGGTGGTCCACCCGGCGCAGGGCGAGCACGACCTCGGCCGTGTCGTCGATGTCCGGGTAGTTGTCGTTGTCGAACTCGAACGCCCAGCCGCCGGGCTGCAGCCGGGGCCGCTGCACGGCCCAGTCGCCGCGCTTGACGATCTCCTCGTCCAGCATCCAGTCGCTGGCCCTGACCAGCGCCGGGTGGTCCTTGGGGAGCCCGGCGTCGGCCAGTGCGACCACCGCGAGGCAGGTGTCCCAGACGGGTGACTGGCAGGCCTCGATCCAGCGGTGGCCCTCGTCGGTGTGCACGGTGAAGCGCTCGAAGGCGGCCAGGCCGGCCTTCATCACCGGGTGGTCCAGGGGATAGCCGAGCAGGTGCAGGGCGATCAGCGAGTAGACGGCGGGCGGCTGGATGCCGCCCCAGCAGCCGTCGGCCTCCTGGCGGTCCACGATCCAGCGGGCCGCCTGCTGCAGGGCCAGGTTGCGCACCGGCCGCACCGGCATCCGGTGGTAGAGGTGCAGCACCCGGTCGAGCCGCTCGAAGAAGCCGTCCCAGGTGTGCGCGGCCGCGAAGGGCCGGACCGGGTAGGGGTCGGCCGGGTCGGTGTGCAGCTCGTCCAGGTCGAACGGGGCCTCACGCACCGGGCGGTGCGCGGAGACCACGGTCAGCGGCACGATGGTCTGCCGGGCCCAGCAGCCGAAGGAGTAGATGTTCAGCGGGAAGCCGCGGGGCAGGAAGATCACCTCGGGCGGCAGCTCCGGCAGCCGGTCCCAGGGCCACCAGCCGAACAGCGCCAGCCAGATCCTGGTGAACACCCGGGCCGCGGCGATGCCACCGTTCCTGCGGATGTGGGCCGAGGCCCGGCGCATGTGCGGGGCCTCGGGGTCGTCCCCGGCCAGCTTCAGCGCGACATAGGCCTCGATGGTGGTGGACAGCTCCGGCGGGCCGCCGTAGAAGGTGGCCCAGGTGCCGTCCGGGAGCTGCTGCGAGCGGATCCAGTCGGCGGTGGCCCTGGTCTGCTCCTCGGTCCTGATCCCCAGGAACTGACGGAGCAGCAGGTCCTCCGCGTCCATGGTGACATTGGTCTCCAGGTTGCCCTTCCACCAGCCCTGCTCGTCCTGGAGGCCGAGCAGATGCGCGGTGGCGCGCTCCAGGGTCTGCGCGGCGAGCGCGCGCACGTCCTCCGGCAGGCCCTCCGGGGACGGGGTCTGTGACTCCCCCGGATCCTCGTCAGGCGCCACCTCCTCCCCCACCACCGGAACGTTCTTTCCGGCCTTGGCGACCGCCTTTCCCCCGGCTTCCTGTCCACTCTCCGCGGCCGGCTCTGCCTCGTACTGTGGGTCGAGCCGGCCGTCCGCGGTTGCTGTCATCTCGTCACCTCTCCCTGACCACGACGAATTCGGCGAGCGCTGCGAACTGCTCCCGAATCTGGGCGGGCATGGGCACCTCGTCGAGGGCCGCCAGCGCGGTCCGGTGCTGCCGGCGCGCCTCCTCGGCGGTCCAGGCGCGTCCGCCCGCCTCCTCGATCAAAGCCGCGCGGACCGCGAGTTGTTCCTCGTCCTCGTGTCCGCGTCCTTCCGGGTCGGCCAGCAGCTCGGCCAGCCGCACCGAGGCGGGGCCGCCCTCGGCCAGCGCCGCCGAGACCGGAAGGGACTTCTTGCGCTGGCGCAGGTCGCCGAAGTTGGGCTTGCCGGTGACCTCGGTGGCGCCCCAGATGCCGAGAAGGTCGTCCACCGCCTGGAAGGCCAGCCCCAGGTGGTAGCCGTAGCGCTCCAGCGCGTCGGCACCGGCGTCGTCGATGCCGGCCAGCACGGCGCCGACCGAGGCGGAGGCGGCCAGCAGCGCGCCGGTCTTGTTGCCCTCCATCTCCAGGCATTCCTCGACGCTGACCCGGTCCCGGTGCTCGAAGGAGAGGTCCTGGGCCTGACCGTCGATCAGCTTCCGGGTGGCCAGGGTGATCCGCTGCACGGCCCGGCCGGCGTCCACGCCGGTGGCGCCGCCCTTGTCGGCCGCCTCCAGCAGCACCTCGTTGGCCAGCGCGAACATGGCGTCGCCGACCAGGATCGCCTGGGCCGGGCCGAACACGGTCCAGACCGTGGCCCGGTGGCGGCGCTGCTCGTCGCCGTCCATGAGGTCGTCATGGAGCAGCGAGAAATTGTGCACCAGTTCGACGGCAACACCGCCGGGAATGCCGATCTCGGCCGGCGCGCCGGCCGCCTGGGCGGAGAGCAGGGCCAGCGCCGGGCGCACGGCCTTGCCGCCGTCGCCCTCGGTCGGCCTGCCTTCGGCGTCGGTCCAGCCGAAGTGGTAGGCGGAGACCCGGTCCATGGGTGGCGCCAGTCGTCCGACGGCCTCCCGCAGCACGGGAGTACAGAGCGATCTGCCACGTTCGAGCAGGAACCGCACATCTGCGGAATCTCCGGCACCGGCCGCGTCGGCGGACGGCTCCGCCGGTCGTGCCGGGCGAGTCTCCTCAGGGCTCGAAACCACGCTGGCTCCCTCTCCGTTCTGACTGTTCGTCCGGGGCTTTGCTGTCGCTGTCATAACCAACCTGTCTGCGGTTTCGTCAGCCGGTTCGGGCGGCACTGCTTGCTGCCGGGCCGTGCGCCCCGGCGAGGTCGGCCTGCGCGGCCCCGGCAGCGGAGTTCCCGCTGCGGACGGCGCTCTCCATGGTCGCGGGCCAGCCGGTGGCCGTCCACGCGCCCGCCAGGTAGAGGCCGGGGGTACGGGTACGGGCGGCGGGGCGCAGGCGCGCGGAGCCCGGCGCGGGCGCGAAGGTCGCGGTCCGCTCCCTGGTGACGAAGAACTCGGTGACCCGGGCGCCGCGCGCCTCGGGCAGCAGCCGCTCCAGTTCCGGTAGGTAGCGACTCCTCAGCTCGGTCACCGGCAGGTCGATCTCGTCCTGCGCGGCGGACTGGGACAGGGCCAGGTACTGCCCGGGACCGCGCAGCCCGGAGTGCGCGGTGCGGTCGAACACCCACTGCACCGGCGACCCCAGCGCGGCCAGGAACGGACGGTCCAGGACCTTCCGGTCGTAGACGACGTGGACGTTGAGGATGGGCGCGTGGTCCAGCTCCAGCAGCCGTTCGGGGTTGTCGATGCTGCCGGGCGGGAGCAGTCCGTGGGCGGCGTCCTGAGGCACCGCCAGTATCACCGCGTCCACGGCGTCCAGCAGCTCCGAGCCGCCGTCCAGCCGCTCGCCCGCCAGCTCCACCCGGTGGCCGCCGCCCTCTGCCGACTTCAGCTGCGTCACCTTGGTGCGCAGCAGGATCCGCACACCGGCGCGTTCCAGTTGCGCGTGCGCTGCGTCGTGGTGCAGCGCCCCCAGCGGGACCTTGGCGAAGCCGATGTCGGACGCGCCCGGATCGCTGAGCAGCCCGGTCTTGAAGACCATGGCCGCCAGCGCGAGTGACGAGTCGTCGGCGGTCGCGTTCAGGGTGGCCACACCGACCAGGTCCCACAGCGCGTCGACGGCCCGGGGCGACTGCCCGTACCGGCGCAGCCAGTCGCCGAAGGAGTGCCGGTCGAGATCGGGATCGTCAAGATCGAGGCCGCGCAGCGCCAGCGCGGCGCGGCCGGTGGCCAGCTTCTCCCTGGTGCTCATGTGCGGGTACAGGGCCAGGCTCTTGGCGAGGTGCAGCGGCACCGGCAGTCCGGCCCGGCTCAGCGATCCGGTCCGACCGGTCGTCACATCCCGCACCGGGACGTCCAGCCGCGGCTGGATCTCCACCTGGTCGGTGACCCCGAGCCGCTGCAGCAGGCCCCGGTAGGCCGTGCAGCAGCGCAGGAACACATGCTGGCCGTTGTCGACCCACAGCTCTCCGCGCCTGAACGAGAAGGCCAGGCCGCCGAGTCTCGGGCGGGCCTCGACCAGGGTCACCGCCGCACCCGCGTCGGCGAGGCGAAGCGCGGCCGTGATCCCCGCGAGCCCCCCGCCGACGACCACCGCCGTCCGCCCGTTCATGTGCCTCTCCGCTCCGTGCCGGCGCGCCTGCGCGCCTGCCTCTGTGACTCCCCAACGACCCTGTGTGACAAACGCACCACGTTCCGTCGTCATATTCCGACGGTCACTCAAGAGGCTTGCCTTCCGGCCAGCCCCGAGAGTGCCACATACGCCTTCTCCCAGCCCGGCAACGACACCCTTCCGCGGAGCACCGCTTCCGGGTCGCTGACGATGCGCTGCAGCAGCCGGTGGTAGATGCCCGCCATCGCCGCCACACAGGCCCGGCTGCGCCGGTCCAGCATCGGCAGCAGCAACAGGCCCTCGTCGAAGTATTCCTGGGCGCGCGCGGCCTCGAAGAGCACCAGGCCGGTGAAGTCCGCCCCGGCCGCGGGGCGCCCCAGGAAGCCCTGCTCGCAGCCGAACCTGGCCAGGTCCTCGGCGGGCAGGTAGGTGCGCCCGTTGGCGGCGTCCTCGCGGACGTCGCGCAGGATGTTGGTGAGCTGCAGCCCCAGGCCCAGGGTGTCGGCGAACTCGGCGCCGCGCTTGGGGTCGGTGCAGCCGAACACGCCCAGCGACAGCCGGCCGACGGTGCCGGCGACGCAGCGGCAGTAGACCCGCAGCTGGTCGAAGGTCTCGTACTCGGCGCCGCGGACGTCCATCTCCACGCCGTCGATCAGCTCGTCGAAGGCGTCGAGCGGGATGGCGAAGCGGGAGCAGGCGTCGGCGAGGGCGACCTTCACCGGGTCGGTGTCCTCGGCCTCGACCGTGCCCTCGCGGATCTCGTCCAGCAGCGCCCGGGTAAGGCCCAGATGCTCGGCCTTGCGCTCGTCGGACCAGTCGCCGTCGCCGATGTCGTCGATCCGGCGGGCCAGCGCGTAGACCGCGGACATGGCCCTGCGCTTCTCGGCGGGGAGCAGTCTGATGCCGTAGGAGAAGTTGCGGGCCTGCGCCCCGGTCACCGCCTCGCAGTATCGGTACGCCGCTGCCGCCTGCGGGGACACCGGCAGGGAAAGCTCTGAGGCCACCTCCATGCGCCGACTCACCGTCCTCTCACCAGAGTCGCCGCCGCCTCCCGCAGGAGGCGGCTCTTGCGGGGCTTGGGCGCCCCGGCCAGCACATCGTTGTCGGCCGCCGCGATCGCGTCGAGGGCCGCGTAGCCGCCGGCGGCGAAGCCGGCCAGCAGCAGCCGCAGCCGCCCGCCCACCGTTCCGACCAGAGGCGCGCCCTGGTCCAGCAGCACCCGGGCCCGCTGCGCCTCGAAGCCCACCAGGGCGCGCAGCGCGGGTCCGGCGTGCTCGGCGTCCAGGTCGGCCTCGGTGACCTGGAACGCGGCCATGTCGGCGGCGGGCAGGTAGATCCGGTCCCGGGCGCGGTCCTCGGCGACGTCCTGCAGGTGTTCGATGATCTGCAGCGCGCTGCAGACCGCGTCGGACTGCCGGACCCGCTCCGGGGTGGCCAGCCCGGCGAGCTGCAGCACCATCAGGCCCACCGGGTTGGCCGAGAGTTCGCAGTAGCCCATCAGGGCGTCGATGTCGGGGTAGCGGCTGGTGGTCTGGTCGAACCGGTTGGCCTGGATCAGCGCCCGGAACGGCTCCGGGGTGAGCGCATGGCGGTCGGCCACCGGCACCAGGTCGGCCAGCAGCGGATGCCGCGGCGGCTCCGCCCCCGGGGTACCCAGCACCGTCTCGAACACCCGGTCGAGGTCGGCCTCCAGCGCGTCCAGCAGCGCGAGCGCCCCGGTGTCCGCGGCGCCCAGGACGGCCGCGGTGGCCGCCGGGTCCTCCAGATCGCCGTCCCCTGCGTCGTCGACCAGCCGGGCGAAGCCGTAGACGGCCATCAGCCCGGCCCGCATGGCGGCGGGCATGAAGAACGGGGCCACCGGGAAGTTCTCCCGGGCCGCCTTGTCCAGCACGACCGCGGAGGACTGCTGACTCCCCGCCTGCTCGCCCGTCGCCCGCTTCTTGTCTGCTGCCTGTCGACGCACTGTCATGACCGCCACCCCCCCGTTCTACACCGATCTTCACGGCCTGCCCACAGCGGACACGCCAGCCTCCCACTGCCGCGCCCGCGCCGCATCCGGTCGGCTCCACCCGGGGCGATCCCGGGGATCTTGCTCATAGCTTAGAACTGGGGTGTGACAAACCCGCCTCCGGGGGTGGCGGCGGCGGGTTCGTCACGGCGTCAGATCCGGCCGGTACGGCTCTTACCTGCGCTTACCGGCTCTTCATGTACTTCTCGTACTCGGCGACGATCTCCTCGGTCGGACCGTCGGCCCGGATCACGCCGCTCTCCAGCCAGATGGTGCGGTCGCAGGTGTCCCGGATCGACTTGTTGTTGTGCGACACCAGGAAGACCGTGCCGGCCTCCTTGCGCAGTTCCCGGATCCGGTCCTCGCTGCGCTTCTGGAAGGCGCTGTCACCGGTGGACAGCGCCTCGTCGATCAGCAGCACGTCATGGGTCTTCGCCGCGGCGATGGAGAACCGCAGCCGCGCCGCCATGCCCGAGGAGTAGGTGCGCATCGGCAGCGAGATGAAGTCCCCGCGCTCCTGGATCCCGGAGAAGTCCACGATGCCCTGGTACTTCTCGCGCACCTCGGCGTAGGACATGCCCATCGCCAGGCAGCCCAGCACCACGTTGCGCTCGCCGGTCAGGTCGTTCATCAGGGCCGCGTTCACACCCAGCAGCGACGGCTGGCCGTCGGTGTAGATCGAACCGGACGCGGTGGGCAGCAGCCCGGCCACCGCCGCCAGGGTGGTCGACTTGCCGGACCCGTTGGAGCCGATCAGGCCGACCGCCTCGCCCTTGTAGGCGGTGAAACTGATGCCGCGGACCGCGTGCACCTCCGAGATCGCCGGGGACGCCTTGCGGCGCACCATCCGCGACAGCGCCGAGGTGGCCGACCCGCGCCCGGCCCCGGCCCCGTAGATCTTGTAGATGATGTGGACGTCGTCCACGATCACCGTGGGGACCTTCTCGGCGCGCCTGGAGGCAGCGACCCTCCGCAGCTCCTCCTCCTGCGCCTGTCGCTGCAGCTCCTCCGAGTCGACGGACTCTGCCGCGTCCGGCGCCGTGCCGCGCTCGTTCGTCGAGGTCTCAGCCACGTCCGTACTCCTCCTCGGCCTTCCAGAAGAACATGTAACCGCCGAGACCGACCACGGCAGCCCAGGCCAGTGTGATGATCCAGACATGGTGCGGCAGGCTGCCCGACGACACCGAGTCCATCAGCGCGTAGCGCATCAGGTCGTTGAAGATCAGTGCCGGGTTGTTGTCCAGGATCACCGCGACCCAGTGCGGGGCCTTGTGGGTGAAGGTGCTGACGCTCCAGAACACGCCCGAGGTGTACATCCAGGTCCGGATGATGAAGGGCATCAGCTGGGCCATGTCCGTGGTCTTGGCCCCGATCCGGGCCATGAACATCGCCAGTCCGGCGTTGAAGACCGACTGGAGGAACAGGATCGGCAGCACCAGCAGCCAGCGCGCGGTGAGCGGCTCGCCGGTGGCCAGCACGATCACTCCGAGGACGCCCATCGAGAACAGCAGTTCCTGGAGCTGGATCACGGTGAAGGCGATCGGCAGGCAGGCCCGCGGGAAGTGCAGCGCCCGAATCAGGCCCAGGTTGTCGGCGATCGAACGGGTGCCCGAAAGGACTGCCGACTGGGTGAACTGGAACACGAACACACCGGTACAGAGGTACGCGATGAAGTTGGGGATACCGCGGTTGGTCCCCAACAGCAGACCGAAGATCAGGTAGTAGACGGCCGCGTTCAGCAGCGGCGTCATCACCTGCCAGACCTGCCCCAGCCGCGCGGCCGTGTAGGTCGCGGTCAGCCTGGCGGTGGCGAACGCAACGATGAAATGGCGCCGCGACCACAGTCTCCGGGTGTACTCACCCAGCGACGGCCGCTTACCGCTGACTGCAAGTCCGTACTTGGCCGCCAAGTCGCCAGGGCTCAAGCCCGAGTCCCCATCGGGACCGGCGACACCGACCAGCCGCTGCTCGTACACCGTGGACACGCTACTCCCAAGCCCTTTGCCCCCGACCGATACGACGGAACGGTAGCGTCTCGTCGTAGATAAGTGAAAAACTAGGGGGTACCACGTGAGAACGCAACCGTATCGTCCTGACGCTACAATGACGCCATGCTGACTGGGGATTCAAAGAGAACCGACAGGTCGGAGGGGATCAAACGGGCCCCGGCCGGCGCGGCGGTGCTCCGCGACGACGTCACCGAGGCTATCCGCACCGCGGTCTTCGAGGAACTCGCCGCGAGCGGCTACGGGCGCCTGTCCATCGAGGCCGTGGCCCGCAGGGCCGGGGTGGGCAAGACCGCCGTCTACCGCCGTTGGCGCTCCAAGCTCCCCATGGTCATCGAGGTGGTCTCCGAGGTCGCCGCGCTGGGCCTGATCCTCCCCGACACCGGCTCGCTCCGCAACGACCTGCGGATGTTCGTCCATGTACTGGCCCGGGTGCTGCGGCATCCGCTGGCCGCGCAGATCGTTCCGGACCTGCTGGCCGAGGCGGCGCGCAACCCGGAGATCGCGGAGACCCTGGCCGCGGCGCTGGACGCGGCCCAGCGGCAGAGCAGCGCGGCGCTGGTGCGGAAGGCGGTGGCCCGCGGCGAGCTGCCCGAGTCCACCGACCCGGACCTGGCCCTGGACCTGATCGCCGGCCCGCTGTACTGGCGCCTGGCGGTGGTGCGGACGCCGGTGAACGGGGACTACCTGGACCGCCTCGCCGCATCTGTCGCGGCGGCGTTGGGCGCCCGTGACTGAGGCCGTACTTTGACTGCGGACCGTAGTGAGCTTGTCGCGCAGTTCCCCGCGCCCCTAGCTAGCTGCCACTGACCGACAGTGGGTCAGTTGCAGCCCCCCAGGGGCGCGGGGAACTGCGCGAACAACCAGGCACACGCCGCAGCCGAAATCCGGCCCCTGAGTACGCTGAACCCTGTGCCCTCACCCGTACGCGCCCTGCTGTTCGGTGTCCCCATGCTCAGGGAGCCGCTCCCGTCCTTCGAGCCCACGGCAGCCCCCGCCGAACCGTTTCCGCTGTTCCTCGACTGGCTGAGCGAAGCGATCCGCAGTGACGTCAGCGAGCCCCATGCGATGGCCCTGGCCACCGTCGACCGCGAAGGCCGCCCGGACCTGCGGATCGTCGCCCTGCGCGACGCCACCGCCGACGGCTGGGTCTTCGCCACCGACACGGACAGCCCCAAGAGCCGTCAGCTCACCGACCGCCCGGAGGCGGCCCTCGGCTTCCACTGGCGCGAGCAGGGCCGGCAGATCCGGCTCCGCGGGCCGGTCGTCCGTGCCGACGACGTCACCGCCGCCGAGGACTTCCGCTCTCGACTGCCCGGCTCCCGCGCGGCCATCCTGGTCGGCCACCAGAGCGAGCCGCTGCCCGACCGCGCCCTGCTGGCCGACGCCTACGCCGAGGCCCTGGCCCGGGTCACGGCCGACCCCGACCTCACCACCCCGGCCCACGCCCTGTTCGTGCTACGACCCGTCACCGCCGAGTTCTGGCAGGGCTCCCCCGGCCGGGGCCACACCCGGCTGCGCTACACCGCCACCGACGCGGGCTGGACCCGCGAGCAGCTCTGGCCCTAGAAGGCTCAGTGGTGGAAGCCCGAGGGGCCGCCTGATCCCTGCAGCGGCCCCGGCTGGGCCTGGAGCTCCGGGAGCAGCCGGCTCAGGTCCTCGACCAGCAGGTCGGCGAGGTCGCTGGAGAAGCCGTTGCGGCAGACGATGCGCAGCACCGCCAGGTCGGTGCGGTTCGCCGGGAAGGTGTAGGCCGGGACGAGCCAGCCCCGTTCGCGCAGCCGCCGCGAGACGTCGAAGACATTGAAGGCGGTGACGTCGTCCGTGGTGGTGAAGGCGAAGACCGGCAGCTCGTCGCCCCAGCTGAGCAGCCGGAACACGCCCATGGCCTCGATCCGGCGGGCCAGCGAGACCGCGATGTCCCGGCTGACCTGCTGGACCGCCCGGTAGCCGTCGCGCCCCAGCCGCAGGAAGGTGTAGTACTGCGCGACGACCTCGGCCCCCGGGCGGGAGAAGTTGAGGGCGAAGGTGGGCATCTCGCCGCCCAGGTAGTTGACCTTGAACACCAGCTCCTCCGGCAGCGCCGCGCGGTCGCGCCACAGCGCCCAGCCGACCCCGGGGTAGACCAGTCCGTACTTGTGGCCCGAGGTGTTGATGGAGGCGACCCTGGGCTGGCGGAAGTCCCAGCGCAGCTCCGGGTCGAGGAAGGGCGCGACCATCGCGCCGGACGCCCCGTCGACATGGACCGGGATGTCCAGCCCGCTGCTGCCCTGGAACTCGTCGAGGGCGGCGCAGATGTCCCACACCGGCTCGTAGCTGCCGTCGAAGGTGGAGCCGAGGATGGCGACCACGCCGATGGTGTCCTCGTCGCACAGCGCGACCGCCGAGGCGGCGTCCAGGTGGTAGCGGTCGCCCTCCATCGGCACGGTGCGCGCCTCGACCTCCCAGAAGTTGCAGAACTTCTCCCAGCACACCTGGACGTTGACGCCCATGACCAGGTTGGGACGGGCGCCGGCCGCGTAGCGTTCGGCGTTGCGCAGCATCCAGCGGCGCTTCAGCGCCATCCCGGCGAGCATGCAGGCCTCGCTGGACCCGGTGGTCGAGCAGCCGACGACCCCGGCCGGGTCGGGGGCGTTCCAGAGGTCGGCGAGCATGGCGACACAGCGGCGCTCCAGCTCGGCGGTCTGCGGGTACTCGTCCTTGTCGATCATGTTCTTGTCGACCGACTCAGCCATCAGCAGGGTCGCCTGCGGCTCCATCCAGGTGGTGACGAAGGTGGCCAGGTTCAGCCGGGCGTTGCCGTCGAGCATCAGCTCGTCCCTGACGATCTGATAGGCGATGTCCGCCGCCATCGGGCCGGAGGGCAGCCGGTGCTTGGGCGGCGCCGTCACCATGCTGCCCACCTCCGGGTTGGCCGCCCCCAGGAACGGGTTCACCGAGACCCGGTGCCCGCCCTTGCCGTCGTGGCTCTCCTGACGACCCGTGTGCAGCGCCATCGGCTGTGCCCTCCTTCTGCTCGCCGTACACCCCGAACGGGGCACACCCCTCCTTCCCTCCCCAGCAACGCCGCCGTGACTCCTGCTACTGCTTGGTCCAGCGGTCGCGGCCGTCCGAGCCGGCCTTGCAGACCAGGGTGGTGCTGTTGCTGCCGGTCGCCTTGGCGCCGGTGGTCGCGCAGAAGGCGCCCGCCTTGGCGTTGGTGGCGGAGACGGCGGCGGAGGTCCAGCGGTCCTTGCCGCTGCTGTCCGCGGCGCAGGTGACGGCCAGTCCCTTGGCGGTCTCCCCGGCGGCCCCGGCGGTGGAGCAGTAGGCGCCGGCGGTCACGTTCTTGGCCACCGCCGTGGACGAGGCGCCGGGCAGGGCCGAGGCCAGCTTCGACTCTGCGGTGGCGGCGGCCCCGGCGGCCTTCGCCGACAGACTCGCGGCGACGCTCGCGGCAGCGGCGGCCGCCTTGGCCTTGGCGGCCGACACGGCCGCGCTGGCCTGGCCGCTCACCGCACTGCTGACGCTGTTCTTGGTGCTGCTGGAGCAGCCGACCGTGGAGGTGAGGACCAGCGCGGCCAGCCCCACTGAGGCGGCTGCGACCGAACGGCGGGAACTGCGCATGGGTAACGCCCTTTCAGAGCCGGATGCCCGGACACCGGGCGTGACTCCTCGAACGTAGGTGCGCCGCCACCCCGCCGCTCGGCGCGTTACGCCGGTCCGGTGACCTGCGCCCACCGGTCGACGACCCCTCAGCGCACCTGCAGCCCCTTCCCCAGCGCCACCACTCCCCCGGACGAGACGGTGTAGAGCTCGCGGTCCCGGCCCGGGTCCACGCCTATCACGGCGCCCGGCGGCACCACGACGTTCTTGTCGAGGATCGCCTTGCGCACCACCGCGCCCCGGCCCACCCTGACCCCGTCCATCAGCACCGACTCCTGCACCACCGCGCCGGACTCGACGACCACGCCGGGGCCCAGCACCGAGCCGGTGACCTGGCCGCTGATGATGCACCCGGTCGAGACCATGGACTCGGCCGCGATCCCGCCGGCGACGAACTTGGCCGGCGGCCGCTGCGCGGGGTGGGTGAAGATCGGCCAGTGCCGGTTGTAGAGGTTGAACACCGGGTGCACCGAGATCAGATCGGTGTGGGCGTCGTAGTAGGCGTCCAGGGTGCCGACGTCGCGCCAGTAGCCGTGGTCGCGGTCGGTCTCGCCGGGGACCTGGTTGTCGTCGAAGTCGTAGACCTCGGCCTGGCCGTTCGCGGTGAGCATCGGCAGGATGCTGCCGCCCATGTCGTGCACCGAGCCCTCGTCCTCGGCGTCCCGCTGGAGCGCGTCCAGCAGCACCTTGGTGGTGAAGATGTAGTTGCCCATGGAGGCGAACACCCGGTCGGGGTCGCCGGGGAGCCCGGGCGGCGCGGCGGGCTTCTCCAGGAAGCCCTCGACCGAGCGGCCGTCGGCGGCGGTGGTGATCACGCCGAACTCGGAGGCCTGGCTGCGCGGGACCTTGATCCCGGCCACGGTCACTCCGGCGCCGGACTCCAGGTGGCGGCGCAGCATCTGCTGCGGGTCCATCCGGTACACGTGGTCGGCGCCGAACACCACGATGTAGTCCGGCTGCTCGTCGTAGACCAGGTTGAGCGACTGGAAGATGGCGTCGGCGCTGCCCAGGTACCAGCGCGGCCCGAGCCGCTGCTGGGCCGGGACGGGGGTGACGTAGTCGCCTCGGATCCCGGTCATCCGCCAGGTCTGGGTGATGTGGCGGTCCAGGCTGTGGCTCTTGTACTGGGTGAGCACGCAGATCCGGTTGATGCCGCCGTTCACCAGGTTGGAGAGGACGAAGTCGATCAGGCGGTAGGCGCCGCCGAAGGGCACCGCGGGCTTGGCGCGGTCGGCCGTGAGCGGCATCAGCCGCTTGCCCTCGCCGCCGGCGAGGACGATGCCGAGAACTGACGGGCTACCGGCCATGGGCGCTCCCTCTGTTGGTGCTGTTGGTGTCGACACGGCTGTCTCTCAAGACGCCCGCCCCAGCGCGTCCTGGTAGACCTGCACGGTGAGCTGGGCGATGGCGTCCCAGCCGAACTCGGCGACCGCCCGCTCGCGCCCGGCCGCGCCGAAGCGGGCCGCGCGTTCGGGGTCCAGCGCCAGGCTGTCCACCGCGGTCGCCAGCGACTTCTCGAACTCCTCGGCGTCCCGGCCCTCGTAGGGCACCAGCAGGCCGGTGCGGCCGTCGTCGACCACCTCGGGGATGCCGCCGACGGCCGAGGCGACCACGGCGGTGCCGCAGGCCATGGCCTCCAGATTGACGATGCCCAGCGGCTCGTAGACCGAGGGGCAGACGAACACCGAGGCCCTGGAGAGCAGTTGCACCACATCGGGACGCGGCAGCATGTCGGCGATCCAGTGCACGTGCTCCCGGGCCGCGCTCAACTCGGCGAACAGCTCCCGGAACTCGCGGTCCACCTCCTCGGTGTCGGGGGCGCCCGCACACAGCACCAGCTGCACGTCCGGGTCGAACCTCCGGGCCGCGCGCAGCAGATGCGGCACGCCCTTCTGCCGGGTGATCCGGCCGACGAAGAGGACGGTGGGCCGGTCCGGGTCGATGCCCAGCCGCTGGAGCACGTCGGTGCCGTGGTCGGGGTGGTAGAGCGCGGTGTCGATGCCGTTGTGGACGACCGGGACCCTGGCCGGGTCCAGGGCCGGGTAGCAGGCGAGCAGGTCCCTGCGCATGCCGTGGGAGACCGCGATGACCGCGTCGGCGGCCTCGACGGCGGTGCGCTCGACCCAGCTGGAGACCGCGTAGCCGCCGCCCAACTGCTCTGCCTTCCAAGGCCGCAGCGGCTCCAGCGAGTGTGCGGTCAGCACATGGGGGATGCCGTAGAGCAGCTTCGCCAGGTGGCCGCCGAGGTTGGCGTACCAGGTGTGCGAGTGCACCAGCTGGCGGTCGGCGACGGCCGCGGTCAGGGCGAGGTCGACGGATAGGGTGCGCAGCGCGGCGTTGGCGTCGGCGAGATCCGGGGCCGAGGCGTGCCGGTGCAGTCCCAGCGTGTCCGGAGTCTGTCCCGGCCACGCCGTGCCGCCCAGCGCCCAGCTGTGCACCTCCAGGTCGACGATTCCGCGCAACTCCCTTGCCAGGAACTCGGCGTGGACGCCGGCCCCGCCGTACACATCGGGTGGGAACTCTCTGGTGAGGAGCCCGACCCTGAGCCGCTCCCCGCGCGCCGTGCCGTCCATCGCCCGCCCCACCTCCGCATGACCGAGGCCGCCGTCCGTGCAGGGATACCCTTGCCCAGCAGACGGGTGTTCGATCCCCATGCCGCCCGATTGATCCATACTTTCGGATACCGAGGGGTAGATCGACTCTGTTCACACGGGTTTCACTCAGCCGCAATCCAGCGGAGTCCGGTCCACAATGCCCCGCCAGCTCGGGGTTTCGTGGGGGTACGGGGGGTCGCTCCCCGGAGAATTGGAGCATCAGGCCGACTCACAAGGCTGCGGCAGCCGGTACGCTCCCGAGCATGCCAAACCCGGCCAGGACCTGAGTGGTCGTGGCCGGGCTGACGGCGAACTACTTGCGGCCGCCGAAGAGCGAGCGGGTAAGACGCTTGAGCGGCGCGAGAAGCACCATACGGGCACCCTGATTGGGGCGCGCCGCTGGAGTACTGACCCCACGGGGCGTCAGCTCCCTTATGAGGCCGACCGCTTCCGCCACATCCACCTGCGGGAGCGCAGGCGCGCCGAGTACGGCGAGATGACGGTCGAGCCGTCGGCTCGCCGCTCCAACGCCGCACTGGACCGCGGGAACCCGCGGCCTACTGCGCGCATGCTGCATTTGATTCATATCCCACCCCTTGGAAGGCACCAGGGCCGTGGAGCGAAGACTATCCGCCTAGTGAGGTCGGTGTGCAACTGTTCCGTCCAGGAGCACCTTACCCGTCCTGTCCAGGGCAGCGTCGGGAGGTCCCCTCAGCATGGATCCTGGCCCGATCCCAGCTGCGGAAACCCCTCCGCGCGGGGGCGCTTGACCTCCGCCCAGGGCGCGCGGTGCGGAAGTTCACGCCCGCTTCGCCGGCAGGCGCGCGGGCACCGGCCCCGACAGCAGCGCGGAGATCCCGAATCCGGACAGCCCCAGCCCCAGCAGGTCCAGCAGCACCGCGACGATCACCCAGGTGCCCAGGGATCCCCAGTGCACCTGCCCCGCGCAGCGCACCAGGCCGGCCAGGCCCAGCAGCCCGGTCACGACCAGCGCCGCCATCCCGTGGCGCACCCGGCGCAGATCGCGTTCCCGATGGCTCAGCAGCGTGGCCGCGCCGAAGGCGAGCGACCACGCCCCGAGCGCCCGGACGTCCAACTGACTGACCTGCCAAGGCCACTGGCGGGCCGCAGCGGCCGGAGCCGCGAACAGCGCGATCCCGAGCCCGCCCAGCACCGTACCGGACGCCAGCATCGGTGCGGCCACCCACCAGGGCAGCGGCTCCGGCCGGCCCTGAGCGGCCCCGGCGGTGAGCAGCTGAAGGCCGAGGGCCACCGCGCCGATCAGCGGGGCAACCAGGTGCACGGCCAGCCATCCCCACGCCGCCAGGACCCCGACCAGCTCGCCGGAGCGCAGGTGCAGGGTGCCCCGGCCGAGCAGCAGGGCCGCCAGCATCAGCAGCATGAACAGCGAGGAGCTGAGGACGCTCACCCGGGCCTGGGGCCACCGGGTCGCGCGGGCGGCGGCGAGCCAGAGCATCACGCAGCTGCCGGCGTACCCGGCCGCCAGCAGGGTCGCGGTGGGCGAGGCCATGGTCCAGGCGAAGACCGCAGCCGAGGAGCCGGGAACGAGCCCCAGCACCAGCGCGCTTCCGCCGGCCCCGAGCGCCAGCGGAACCAGCATCGCGTACCGGACCGCGGGGCTGATCGTTTCCGCCGCTCCGGTACTGCCCATGACGGTCTCCCCCGACTGCCGCGCCCTGTAAGACAGGTCGTCAGCTTAGGGCGGGGACGGACACCTGCCTACCCTTCGACATGTCGGCAGGACTACAGGACTACAGGACTACAGGACTACAGGACTACAGGACTACAGGACTACAGGTCGACATGGCTGCTCGTCCGTGCGGACCCCTGGCCCCCCTCGCCCTGTTCCTCTTCTTCCTCGGTCCACAGCGCGTGCTCGCGCTTGGCCCAGGCGCGGGAGACCCGCCCGGTGCGCATCCCGTACCGGGCCTCGGGGTCCTTGAGCGCCATCCGGATGTGCCCGATGACCAGGATGCCGACCACCAGCGCCAGCCAGTCGTGGACGAAGGAGGCCCCGGTCCGCACCGTCAGTGCGGAGAGGTGCGGGAACCACATGATCAGACCGGTGCCGACCATCACCAGCACCGCGCCGGCGATCAAGGCCGAGAACAGCTTCTGCCCGGCGTTGAACTTCCCGGCCGGTCCGGCCGCCCTGGTGCCGTGGCGCACCGCCCGCCAGGCCCAACCCCTGTCCTGCGTGCCGAACCGGTTCAACCGGGTCAGGTCGGCGCGCAGCGAACGGAAGAAGATCCCGGCCAGCAGCGGCGCCGGGAGCAGGATCCCGGACCACTCGTGGATGATCACCAGCAGTCGGCGCCGCCCCACGATCTCGGCCAGGAACGGCAGATAGAGGCAGGCGGCGGTGACGATCGCGGTCATCATCAGGGTGGAGGTGGTCCGGTGCACCCACCGCTCCACGGTGGTGAACCGGTAGCGCTCGCCGGGGTCAGCCGGAGGTCGGTGCATCGTCGCGCCCGTTGGACTTCCCGACCCAGGCTTCGACGTCATATCCGTACTGCTCCCAGTAGCCGGGCATGACCCGGTCCGTGACGGTGATGCCGGACAGCCACTTGGCCGACTTGTAGAAGTACATCGGCGCGGCGTAGAGCCGCACCGGTCCGCCGTGCGCGTCGGTGACCGGCGCGCTGTTCATCCGGTGCGCCACCATCATGTCGGGGCGCCGGGCCTCGTCGAGGGTCAGGCTCTCGCTGTAGACGCCGTCGAAGCAGGTGAAGCGCAGCGCCTTGCCCTCCGGCTTCACCCCGGCCGTGTCCAGCAGGTGCGACAGCAGCACCCCGCCGAACTCGGTGTTGGGCACCCGCCAGCCGGTCACGCACTGCACGTCCTTGACCAGGGTGGTCTGCGGCATCGCCTGCAGCTCGGCCAGGGTGTAGGTGGCGGGGCGGTCCACCAGGCCGTCGATGGTGAGCCGGTAGTCCTGGTCGCTCTTGTGCGGCAGCGAGTTCGCCACGTTGTAGATCTGGAAGCCCCCGCCGCCGGGCAGCAGCCCGGTCAGACCGGTGGGGTCCTTGGTCTCGATCGTGGCGAGGACGCTGTCGATGCCGTTCTGGAACCGCGCCCCGAAGGCCACCCCGGCGGCCCCGAGCGCGGCCACGCCGAGCACGACCCTGCGCCCGACCGGCCTGCCGTCCTTGTTCATGTTTCAAGTTCACCACGCGAAACCGCGCACAACCAGCAAAAACGGCCCGCTTTCAGGATTCGGTAAGGTGTCCAGCCCGGCTACGCCCCTGTGCAAGCCAGGACCGGACACCCCTCCGTACTCCTCCTGCAGCGGCCTAGTACAGCGGCACGCCCGCGCGGACCAGGCGCCAGGCGGGGCTGGCCGCGAAGTCGGCCGGGTTGATCTGGCCCTTGGCCTTGACCCAGGCGATCATCGTGTTGCGGATCTCGTCCGAGCTGGTCCAGATCTGCGTGGCCGTGGCGACGTGCGGGAAGTTGCCGCCGCCGTTGGCGCGGTAGTTGTTGATCGCCAGCACGAACTGCTGGGTCAGGTCCAGCGCCGCACCCTTGTAGGTCACATTGAGGACGCGGGAGCCGGCCGGCTGTGACACGTCGATGTCGTAGCTGAGCCCGTACACCTCGTCGTAGTTGTAGTCGGGCAGGTTGTTGGCGTTGGTCAGCGCGGACTCCACGATCGGGGCGCCCACCGCCAGGGTGTTGTAGTAGTTCGCCGAGAACTCGATGTAGTCCACCAGCTGGGCGCCGGTCAGGACCATGGCGGCCAGGGTGTTCTCGTAGATGTAGAGGCCGGCGGCGTCGCGCAGCCGTACCGTGCCGGCCGGGATGTCGGCGGTCCGGTTGAACGGCGCGGCCTGGGCCAGCACCGGCAGGCTCGCGTAGGAGGTGCCTGCCAGCCCGGTCGTCACCGCGTCCACCATGACCTTGCCGATCAGGTCGACGATCGGCACGTCCTGGAACGGCGCGCGGGCGATGCTCAGATCCACCGTGGAGGTGCCGATGACCTGGTTGACGTAGGCGACCACGGCCGCGTGCTCGTCGGCCAGCAGCTTGACGACCTTCGGGTCCTCCTCGTAGGCGTTGGAGTTGAGCACGCTGGCCACGCAGGAGGTGACCTCCCAGCTGCCGTGCACCAGCTCGACCTCGAAGTCGAAGCGGCTCAGCCGCATGCCCCACTTCAGCGGCTCGGAGAGCACCACGGTCTTGCCGGTGGCGGTGTTGGTGACCAGGCGCTGGTCCACCTCCTTGTGGGTGTGGCCGACCAGGATCGCGTCGATGCCGGGCACCTGCTGCGCCATCTCGGCGGCGGCGTCCTCCGGCCAGGGGATCTGGTCGCCGTAGGAGCTGGCCTCGTCGATCCCGGTGTGGGAGGAGACGACCACGACGTCGGCGCCGGCGCTGCGCGCCTTGGGCACGTAGATGGCGGCCTGCTCGGCGATGCCGCCGAAGGTCATCTTGCCGCTGACGTTGGCCTTGTCCCAGATCGCGATGCCGGGGTTGGTCAGACCGACGATGCCGACCTTGATGTCCGGCAGGTTCGGGACGCAGATCCGCTTGATGATGAAGGGGCGGAAGGCCGGCTTGTTGGTCTTGGGGTCCAGGGCGTTGGCGGCCAGCAGCGGGAAGTCGCACTGCCGCTCGAAGGCGCGCAGGGTGGGGATGCCGTAGTTGAACTCGTGGTTGCCCAGGGCGGCCGCGTCGTAGCGGATGTGGTTCATCGCCAGCGCCATCGGGTGCTTGGGCGCCTTCCGGCCGCCGACCGTGATCGGGTCCACCCGGGCGAAGTAGTAGCTGAGCTGGGTGCCCTGGATGATGTCACCGGCGTCGATGAGCAGCGTACGGTGGTGGCCGATCTCGTCGCGGAGGCCGTTCACCATGGTGGAGATCTTGGCCAGGCCCACGTCGTTCTGGGCCTTGTCGTCGTACTCGGCGTTGTTGAAGTAGTCCCAGTTCACACAGTTGCCGTGGACGTCGGTGGTGCCCAGCACAGTGAAGCTGTAGGTGGGATTGGGCTTGGGCTGCTTCCCCGCGGACTGGAGCTCGGGGGAGGCGGCCTCGGCGCTGGCCGAGGTCGCTCCCGCGACGACGGCGGTTCCGGCGGCCACGGCCGCGGAGCGGGCCACGAAGTCACGGCGGTTCAGGGGCACTGGGTCTCCAGAGGACAGGAGGGCAGGATGAGGTGGGCACCATCTCGCCGGACGCGCGTAGATGGACGCGCGTAGAAGTCTGCACCGCCACCCCTGCGCCGCGATAGACCCGGGATGTTGCCGTCAGGTTTCAGATCATGGAACGTCCCGTGGCGCACCGATGGACCACGGACCGACGGGAACCAGGCAAGATGGAGCCGTGACCTTGACTGATCTCATCCCCGCCGACCCCCAGCCCGACGACCTCTTCACCGCGTTCGCGGGCTGGGCGGAGGAGCGCGGAATCACCCTCTACCCGGCGCAGGAGGAGGCGCTGATCGAGATCGTCTCCGGGTCCAACGTCATCCTGAACACCCCCACCGGCTCGGGGAAGAGCCTGGTCGCAGCAGGCGCCCACTTCGCCGCACTGGCGGCCGGGCAGCGGACCTTCTACACCGCCCCGATCAAGGCACTGGTGTCGGAGAAGTTCTTCGACCTGGTGAAGATGTTCGGCACCCAGAACGTCGGCATGATGACCGGCGACGCCAGTGTGAACCCCATGGCGCCGATCATCTGCTGCACCGCCGAGGTGCTGGCCAGCATCGCGCTGCGGGACGGCGCCCAGGCCGACGTCGGCCAGGTGGTGATGGACGAGTTCCACTTCTACGCCGAGCCGGACCGGGGCTGGGCCTGGCAGGTGCCGCTGATCGAGCTGCCGCAGGCGCAGTTCCTGCTGATGTCGGCGACCCTCGGCGACGTCCGCCGCTTCGAGGCCGACCTCAAGCGCCGCACCGGCCGTCCCACCACCACCGTCAGCTCGGTGACCCGGCCGGTCCCGCTGTTCTACGAGTACCAGCGCACCCCCATCCACGACACCCTGGAGCAGCTGCTCTCCACCGGGCAGGCACCGGTCTATGTGGTTCACTTCACCCAGGCCGCCGCCGTGGAGCGGGCCCAGGCGCTGATGAGCATCAACATGTGCTCCAAGGCCGAGAAGGACGCCATCGCCTCACTGATCGGCAACTTCCGTTTCACCACCAAGTTCGGGCGCAATCTGTCGCGCTTCGTCCGGCACGGCATCGGGGTGCACCACGCCGGGATGCTGCCCAAGTACCGGCGGCTGGTGGAGCGGCTGGCCCAGGCCGGACTACTCAAGGTCATCTGCGGCACCGACACCCTGGGCGTCGGCGTCAACGTCCCGATCCGCACGGTGCTGTTCACCGCCCTGTCCAAGTACGACGGGCAGCGGGTCCGGCTGCTGCGGGCCCGGGAGTTCCACCAGATCGCCGGGCGCGCCGGACGGGCCGGCTTCGACACCGTCGGCACGGTCGTCGCGCAGGCCCCGGAGCATGTCACCGAGAACGAGAAGGCCCTGGCCAAGGCCGGTGACGACCCCAAGAAGAAGCGCAAGGTGGTCCGCAAGAAGGCCCCCGACGGCTTCATCTCCTGGGGCGAGGAGACCTTCAACAAGCTGATCGACGCCCAGCCCGAGCCGCTGGTGTCCAAGTTCCGGGTCAGCCATCTGATGCTGCTGTCCGTCATCAACCGCCCCGGCAACGCCTTTGAGGCCATGCGGCATCTGCTGATGGACAACGACGACGACCCGAAGGCCCGCCGCCGGCACATCAGCGAGGCCATCGCCATCTACCGCTCGCTGCTGGCGGGCGGCGTGGTCGAGCGGCTGGACACCCCCGACGAGACCGGACGCATCGTCAGGCTCACCGTCGACCTCCAGCAGGACTTCTCGCTCACCCAGCCGCTCTCCACCTTCGCCCTGGCCGCCTTCGAACTGCTGGACCTGGAGTCCCCCTCCTACGCCCTGGACGTGCTGTCCGTGGTCGAGGCCACCCTGGACGACCCGCGCCAGATCGTCGCCGCCCAGGAGAACAAGGCCCGTGGCGAGGCCGTCGCCGAGATGAAGCGGGACGGCGTCGAGTACGAGGAGCGGATGGAGCGGCTGCAGGAGATCAGCTACCCCAAGCCGCTGGAGGAGCTGCTGGGCCACGCCTACGAGGTCTACCGGCGGGTCCACCCCTGGATCGGCGACCACCCGCTGCGCCCCAAGACCGTCGCCCGCGACCTCTACGAGCGCGCGATGACCTTCACCGACTACGTCGGCTTCTACGAGCTCGCGCGGACCGAGGGCCTGGTGCTCCGCTACCTGGCCGGCGCCTACAAGGCGCTGGAGCACACCATCCCGGACGACCTGAAGTCCGAGGACCTGCGGGACCTCATCTCCTGGCTCGGCGAGCTGGTCCGCCAGGTCGACTCCAGTCTGCTGGACGAGTGGGAGAAGCTGGCCAACCCCGAAGACGAGGAGGAGCGCGAGCAGCAGATGCTGGACGAGAAGACCGCGCCGGTCACCGCCAACGTCCGCGCCTTCCGCGTCCTGGTCCGCAACGCCATGTTCCGACGGGTGGAGCTGGCCGCGCTGGAGCGGTACTACGACCTGGGTGAGCTCGATTCCGAGGACGGCGGCTGGGACCAGGATGCCTGGGCGGATGCCATGGACGCCTACTGGGACGAGCACGAGGACCTGGGCACCGGACCGGACGCCCGCGGACCGAAGATGCTGATCATCGACGACGAGTCGGTGCAGGGCGCCTGGCTGGTCCGGCAGATCTTCGACGACCCGGCCGGGGACCACGACTGGGGCATCAGCGCCGAGGTCGATCTCGCCTCCTCGGATGAGGAGGGACGCGCGGTGCTGCGGGTCACCGGGGTCAATCGGCTCTGACAGCCCTGGCCAGGAGCAGGTCGCTGCGGGTGACCATGTCGATGCCGCCGCCATGGGCGTCCAGCAGCGCCGCCACCTCGGTCTGCACGGCCGCGCGGGCCTCGTCGCTCATGATCCGGTAGGCGGAGATCGAGGTCAGGTAGTCGATATAACGCTTTGTCGGATAGTGGACCGGCGTCTTGAACCGGAGGTCCCGCAGATCGGTGAAGCGCCCCCGCATCAGCGCCTCCTGCGAGGACCAGACGGACTCGTCGCCCTCCGGGGGCTCGATGGTGTCGCTCATGTTCCAGCCCGCCATGGTGTGCGGGGTGAAGGTCAGCCCGTAGCGCGCGTCGATCTCCGCCAGCGCGGCGTGCATCTCCGGGTCCATCACGCCGTGGTGGTTCCAGAAGAGCGCGACCGCGCCGCCCGGGGCCAGCGCCTCGTAGGCCAGGTCCCAGCGGACCTCCTCGGGGACCCAGTGCCAGGCGGTGGCCGCGAAGAGCAGCCCGAAGGTCCTGCCGCCGCGCTCCCAGCTCTCGAAGCCGGCCTGCTCGATCCGCACGCCCGGGTAGCCCGCGGTCTTGCGGCGCAGCAGCTCCGCCATCCTCGGATCCGGCTCCACACAGACGATCGGCACGCCCCGCTCGGCGAAGGCGACGGTGGCCTTCCCGGTCCCCGCCCCGATCTCGACCGCGCCCCGGCCGCCGAGGTCCGCGTAGCGCAGCACCTCGTCGACCAGCGCGGCCGGGTAGTCGCGACGGACTGCGTCATAGAGATCGGCGACCTCGCCGAAGACCGTGTTGCGCGCCGAGTCGTCCCGCTGCTCCGTCGTCATCCCCACCATCCGTTCGTCCATATGATCGATGGACAGACAACATAGCCGCCCCGGTCAGGTGAGCGTTCGGCAAGCCCGTGCTCCCCGCACCCCCTGCCTCTCGTACTCTCGTCCCAGAGGTCCATCCAGAAGAAGAGGTCACCGAGTTGATCCGTGTGGTCATCGTCGACGACGAGACACTCGTACGGTCGGGCCTGAGCCTGATCGTCGGCTCGGCAGCTGACATCGAAGTCGTCGCCACCTGCTCCGGCGCCGAGGCCCTGGAGACCGTGGACCGGCACGCCCCGCAGGTCGTCCTGCTCGACATCCGCATGCCGGACGTGGACGGCATCACCGTGCTCCGCTCGCTGCGGGCGCTGCCGCGGCCGCCCGCCGTGGCGATGCTGACGACCTTTGACACCGACGAGTACATCGGGACGGCGCTGCGCGGCGGCGCGGCGGGGTTCCTGCTCAAGGACACCGACCCGGAACAGCTGATGCACGCGGTACGGGTGCTGGCCGGCGGCGGCCGGGTGCTCTCCCCCGCGGTGACCGACACCGTCATCGCCGGATACCTGGACGCCGGGCCCGACCGTCAGACCGCGGCCAGGCTGCGCACCATGACCACCCGGGAGCTGGACGTGCTCGCCCTGCTCGGCGAGGGCCTGTCCAATGCGGAGATCGCCGCCCGGCTGTTCCTCAGCACCGGCACGGTCAAGGACCACATCAGCGCGATCCTCGCCAAGCTCGGCACCTCCAACCGGGTCCAGGCCGCCGTCTTCGCCCACCAGGCCGGACTGCTCGGCGGCGGATCAGCGCCGCGGGCATGAGGTGATTGGATGAGCACCACCGCCGAGCCGCTCCGTCGTCCATCGAACCCGCAGAACCCGGGCCACTGGTACCTGAGTCCCTGGCTCGCCGTCCCGGTCCCCGTGCTGCTGTCCGTCTTCGACGCGCTGCTCGCCAACGACCTCACCTCCGTGGTCCAGATGTCGACCTCCCTGCTGGCCGCGGCCGCCCTGCTGTTCCGTCGCCGCTGGCCACTGGCCGTGATGCTGCTGACCCTGCCCGGACTGCAGCTGAGCTACATCTGGCTGGCCCCGATGATCGCGCTCTACACCCTGGCCGCGGCCGAACGCCGACGCTGGGTGGTGGGCGGCTGCGCGCTGCTGCTGGCCGTTGCCCAGTTCCTGCCCTGGCCCTACAGCGATGTGCCGGTGCAGTGGGACCGGACCACCGCGCTGGCGGCGATGTACTCGCTGATGACCGCGATCGCCCCGGTGGTGCTCGGCCTGCTGGTGCTGACCCGGCGCGAGCTGGCGGTCAGGCTGGACGAGCTGACCCGGGGCCAGGAGCGCGAGCAGCGGCTGCTGGCGCACAGCGTGCTGTCCACCGAGCGGGCCCGGCTGGCCCGGGAGATGCACGACGTGGTCTCGCACCAGGTCAGTCTGATCTCCATCCAGGCGGGCGCGCTGCAGGTACGGGCCGACGACCCGGCGGCCACCGCCGAGGGCGCCCGGGCGATCCGTCAGCTGGCGGTGAAGACCCTGGAGGAGCTGCGGCAGATGGTCGGGGTGCTGCGGGCGGCCGGCGGCGACGGACGGGAGCTGTCGCCCCAGCCGACCCTGGCCGACCTGCCGCGGCTGGTCGCCGCCAGCGGGCTGGACGCGGTCCTTGACGCCGCAGGCCTGGACGGCGCAGTCCTGGACGCCGTTCCGCAGCAGCAGCCCCCGGTGGTCTGGCCCGAGCCGGTGGAACGGGCGGCGTACCGCACCGTCCAGGAGTCGCTGACCAATATCCGCAAGTACGCGCCCGGGGCCTCGGTGACCGTGCGGGTGCGGGCGGACGGCGGCAGGCTGCAGGTCGAGATCCGCAACGGTCCGGCCGCGCCCGGGGCCGAGCCGCTGGTCCTGCCGAGCGGCGGCCACGGCCTGGTGGGCCTGCGCGAACGGGCCCAGCAACTCGGCGGCAGCCTGCTGGCCCGGCCCACCCAGGAGGGCGGCTACCTGGTCAGCGCCGTCCTCCCGCTGCGCCCCGAGGGCCAGATCCCGGCCCAGCCGGTCGACGACTAGCGGGACGGCCGCCCGTCAGGCCAATCTGTCAGGCCGGTCCGTCAGGCCACTCGCTCAAGCTCCCGGTCAGGCTCCGGCAGCGCGGCCTGGCCGCGACGGCGGCGGCCGAGCAGCGAGGGCAGCCGGGGCGCGGCGATGAAGCCCTCCGCGCAGGCGTTGACCATGGCGATCCTGGGCAGGTCCCGGGTGCGCTCGAACAGCACGTAGCGCGGCTCCCACTGCGGCCGGTACTTGGCGTTGGCCCGGTACAGCGACTCGATCTGCCACCAGCGCGAGAAGAACATCAGCACCGAGCGCCAGGACCGCAGGAACGGTCCCGCGCCGAGCCGGGATCCCCGTTCGAAGACCGCCCGGAACACCGCGAAGTTCAGCGACACCCGCTCGATGCCCAACTGCCCGGCGCCCTGGAGCAGCTCGATGACCATGTACTCCAGCAGGCCGTTGTCGGCCTCCCGGTCACGGCGCATCAGGTCCAGCGACAGGCCGTGCTCGCCCCAGGGGACGAAGCTCAGCAGCGCCCGCAGCTCGCCGTCGGCGTCGCGGCACTCCAGCATCACGCACTGGCCGTCGGCGGGGTCGCCGAGCCGTCCCAGGGCCATCGAGAAACCGCGCTCGGTCTGGCCGTCACGCCACTGGTCGGCCCGCCGGACCAGGGTCTCCATCTCGGCCTCGGCGATGTCGCCGTGCCTGCGCAGCATCACGCTGTAACCGGCGCGCCGCACCTTGTTGTGCGCCTGGCGCACGCCGCGCATCGCGCGCCCTTCGAGGCTGAACCGGTCCACCTCGACGATGGCTTCGTCCCCCAGTTCGAGGGCGTCAAATCCATGCCGTGCGTAGACGGTGCCGCCCTCCTCGCTGGCACCGGTCACCGCGGGGACCCAGGCGTGCTCCCTCGCCTGGGCCAGCCAGGCCTCGATCGCGCCGGGCCACGCCTCCACATCACCGATGGGGTCCCCCGAGGCCAGCGACACCCCGCCGAGCACCCGATAGGTCACCGCGGCCTTGCCGGATGGGGAGAAGACCACCGACTTGTCCCGGCGCAGCGCGAAGTAGCCCAGCGAGTCGCGCTCCCCGTGCCGCTCCAGCAGCGCCCGCAGCCGTGCCTCGTCCTCAGCGCCGAGGAACTCCTTGCCCTTCGGCGAGCGGAACAGCGCGTAGAGCACCAGCAGCAGCACACTCACGCCCAGCACGTTGACCGTGACGTCCACCCAGCCCGGCACGTCCACATGCAGGTCGACGTCGCTGTTGAAGCCCAGGGTGATCGCGCGCAGCAGCACGTAGTGCATCCGGCCGACCAGCGAGGAGCCGGCCTCGGTGTTGGCCGCGCCGACCAGCAGCGTGCCGGCCAGCAGGGTCAGCAGGCCGCCGCCGACCAGCACCCCCGCGGCCAGCCGCGGATTGGCCCGGTCGCCCTTGGCCCGGAACTCGCGGCGGCCCACCAGCAGCGCGACCGCGAACAGCGCGGTGACCACGGCGGTGGCCCAGTTGAAGCCGTGCTCCCGGATCTCCGGGCGCCGCACCATCGCGACCGTCAGGTCGACCAGCAGCAGTCCGCAGATCACCGCGTTGGCGATCCAGGCCGCGCGCTTTCGGCGGTTCATCATCACCGCCATGAGCAGCGCGAACACCCCCGAGGTGAACCCCGCGGTGAGCAGGTAGGGGGTGTAGTAGTCACCGGTGTTGTGGTGCCGGACCTGCTCCCGCAGGGTCACCGAGACCGCGGCGAAGAGATTGAGGAAGCCGACCGCTCTCAGGTACCAGACGACGGTTCGGGCAGCGATGCGCCGCGTGCGCGGCGCTGCCGGGGTTGAGGCTGGGACTGGGGGTCGATGCATGCTACGGCTCCATAGCGGACACAACTGGACTGCGACAGAAGGACGGTCAGGTTGAATACTGCCGTGTCGATCTTGGTCCCACGTCCCTCCAGAGTCCTGCTCGGGCCCCCGCCGATCGGCTGGTCCTGCACCCCCTCAGCGCTTTTCCCGCAGGCAGACGGAACCGTGGGGGGCGGCGGCTTCGTCCCATACTCGCCTCGGTTCGACCATCGAACCGAAGTACGAAACGGGGGGAGCATGGACGACCCGGGGACGACGAGACGGGCCGTTGCAGCAGCAGTCATCGCGGCCCTGCTGACCATGGGCGCGGGCGCCTGCGCCCACACGGGTGCGGCCGGCGGGTCCCCCGACGGCGGCTCGCGCGGCGGGCACTCCAGGGACCGCCGTCCGAGCCGGCTCGACCCGGTGGTGCTGCGGCTGGCGCCCTATCTGGAGCGACACTTCGCCGGCAGCTACACCACGGTGGTGATCGACAGCCCGCACGACCGGCTGGTCGTCTACCGCGTCCCCGACCCGGCCCTCGACGCGGCCGCGCACTCGGTGGCGGGCCGCACCCGGCTGTTCTTCGTGAACTCCCACTACCCCTACGGCCGCCAGCACGAACTGCTGGACCGGATCGGCGCCGACCTGGGCTACTGGCGGCGCCAGGGCATCCGGATCACTTCCTGGACCGCCAGCAACGGGGTCCACTGCGCGGTCCTGGTCACCACCGTCCGGGGCACCGGCGCCGACCAGCGCGCCTTCGACGCCCGCTACGGCACCGGCCTGGTGCACGTCAGCAGGGGCGGCCCGGGCCCGGCCTGACGGATCAGACCGGGCGGATCGTGTTGTGCGAGCCGTGTCAGGCGTGCGAGGGCGACGGCTTGGCCGAGGCGCTGGACCTGGCCGCGGCGGGAGTGGTGTAGTCCGCCCAACTGGTCGGCGTCTGTCCGACGTTCAGCGTGCGCAGCTTCGCCAGCACGGCCGGGTCCTGCGCCTCCAGCCACTGCACCAGCTGCCGGAAGGACACCAGCCGGACGTCGGGCTTGGACGCCATCTCGCGCAGCGCCGCCTCGACCGACCGCATGTAGATGCCGCCGTTCCAGCTCTCGAAATGGTTTCCGATGAAGTAGGGGGCGCGGTTGGTGGTGTACGCGCGGTTGAATCCGGCCATGTACGCGCCGTAGGACTGCTGCTGCCAGCCGGGTCGCTTGGCGGGATCGCCGTTGACGCTGGCGTTGGACTGGTTGGCGAGCATGTTGTAGTCCATCGACAGGACCTGGAAGCTGTGCCCGGGGAACGGGATGGACTGCAGCGGGAACTCCCACAGCCCCTTGTAGAACCCGGGCCAGACCTGGTTGCCGCCCGGCGAGCTGGCGTCGTACTTCCAGCCCATGGACTTGGCTGCGGGCAGCATCGCGTCCCGGCCCAGCAGGCAGGGGGTGCGCCCGCCGATCAGCTCCTTGCGGTAGTCGAAGGGCAGCGCCGGCAGGTCCTGGAAGCCGGTGTTGGTGCGCCACTTGGTGACAAAGCCGACCGCCTGCTCCAGCTCGCTGCGCCACTGGGCCGAGTTCCAGGTGCCGACTCCGTTGCTGGGGCTGCAGAAGTGGCCGTTGAAGTGGGTCCCGATCTCATGGCCCTCAAGCCAGGCCGCACCGACCTGTTGCAGCGTCATCCGGATGTGCTCGTCGGCCAGGTAGCCGATGTCGGACGCTCCCGGCTGGTGGCCGGGCGGCAGGTAGACGTCCTTCTTGCTCTCGGGCAGGAGGTAGATGCCGGAGAGGAAGAAGGACATGGTCGCCTTGGTCTCCTGGGCCACCTGGCGGAAGTGCGAGAACAGCTTCTTGCTGTCCTCGCCCGCGCCGTCCCAGGAGAAGATGACGAACTGCGGCGGCCGCTGACCGGGCTTCAGCCGCTCGGCGACCGGCTGGTGCGGCTGCGGCCCGGTGTCGGAGGTCGAGCCGTCACCGATCGGAACGGCGCCCGCGGAGCTGGGCGCCGCGGAGCCGTCGGCGGAGCCGGGACGCGCGGAGACCGTGGCCCCGCCGGCCTTGCCGTCCCCGGCCGAGCCTCTCACCGAACCGGAACCGTCCGCGCAGGCGGTCACCCCCAGGGCAGTGGCCGCCGCGACGGCACCTCCAGAGAGTACGTTCCTGCGGGACAGAGCGCCCATGGGGGTTCACCAGGCCTTCCGGCTAGTTCGACTGCATTGCTGTGCGATTACTGGGAGGAGTCTGACGACTGAGACGCAGAGAACGGCCAGCCGGTTTCGTCCCGGATTGCGGGCCGACGATCTCACTCGGACCCCACAGTACGCACATAGAATCGCTGTACCGAGCACCCAAACCCGCCGGTGGCCCGCCTCGTGTTCCTTTACCCTGCCTTTATGCCTGTCTTCACGTCGCCGATCGCACACATGTCGCCCCCAGGAGTTCACTCTCCGGTCCGGGCGGTGGCACCCCATGACTGACTGGGCGACACTTTCCAACCTGGGCACGGCAGCGGGCACGCTCGTCCTGGCCGCCGCCACTTTCTCGGCCGTCCGGTCGGCGGAGCGCTCCGCGCGCGCGGCCGAACGCTCGGTCCAGGCCTCGCTGCGGCCGCTGCTGATCACCTCGCGGGCCGAGGCGCCGAAGCAGAAGGTGCTCTGGCAGGACGGCCAGTGGGCCCATCTGCTCGGCAGCGCCGGATACCTCGCCCTGGCGAACGAGGTCGTATACCTCGCGGCGTCGATCCGCAACGTCGGCCCGGGCCTCGCCGTCATCCACGGCTGGCGGATCGGCGAACGCCCCCAGTTCGCGGAGCACGAGCACCCGCCCGTCGACGACTTCCACCGCCAGGGCCGCGACCTCTACATCGCCCCGGGCGACACCGGCTTCTGGCACGCGGCGGTACGCGAGACCACCGACCCCGACCACGCGACACTGCTGGCGCAGATGAAGGAACGCGACCGGGTCAACATCGACCTGCTGTACGGCGACGGCGAGGGCGGACAGCGCACCATCAGCCGGTTCTCCTTCATGTCGAAACGCGAGGGCGCGAACGAGGACGAGTGGTTCTGCCAGGTCGTCCGCCACTGGAACGTCGACCGTCCGGACCCGCGCTGAGGCGAGTCCCCGTTAGTCCAGGTCGGTGAGCTGCCGCAGCGCCTCCGCCGTCGCGAAGACGTCCGCGCGGCGCTCCTTCGCGTGCTCGACCAGATCGGCGAGGGCGAAGCTGTTCGGCAGCTGCTTGATCCCCGCCATCGCGAGGTACGAGCGGGTCAGCGTCGCCGCATAGAACTCGTTCATCGGGCTGTCGAGCGGCGGGCACACCGCCAACGTGTGGAGCAGGGCCGCCGCGCGCCAGCAGATGTCGCGCGGCTCCTCATCGGCCACCAGCACCACGTCGGTCGCATGGCGGGCTATCGCCGCGCTGATCCCCGAGGGATCCCACACGGTCGGGTCGGAGGGAAGGTGGTGTGCCAGGACGTTCCACGCCCATGCCTCGTCAGCCTTCACACTCAGTTCCCTCGTCACGCGGTCTTACGTCCGAACCGCTCTTGGAAGTAGGCCCAGTTCTCAGCCGTGTTGAACTCCGCAGCCGCATCGAGGGACCGCTGGCGGTCGGCGTCCAGTTCCCGCTTCGCGACCTCCGTCACGAGTGCCGTGATCGTCGTCCCCTCGGCTGCCGCCCGCGCCGCCAGACGGGCGTGGAACTCCTCATCCACCCGAATGGTGATGTGCTTCGACATGGCATCAGCGTACAGCGCCCGTGCTGTACGGTCGACGCCCCCAGGCCGCCAGCTCCGGGCCGCGGCACCGGCCACCGCCGCCCGGAAACGTCGAACCCACCGGTCAGAGCGCCGCATCGGCTTCGTCCACGGCCCTGACCGACTCCGGAAATTCACCTGCGAAGGCATCCGCGATCCGCAGCCAGGGCTTAGCCTCCTCCGCCCGACCCTGCCGCTGCAGCGTCCGTCCCAGCATCAGGTGCGCATAGTGCTCGACCGGATCCCGCTCGATGACCTCGCGCAACTGCGCCTCGGCCCGCCGCAGCTGGGCCGAGTGGTAGTAGGCCCGCGCCAGCAACAACCGCACGTCCACCTGCTCCGGCAGCTCAGCGACGATCTCCTCGATGATCCGCGCGGCCTCGGCATAGTCCTTGGCGTCAAAGAACAGCCCGGCACGCCGCCACTTCTCCGCCACAGCCTCTTCCACGTACTGCATCGCCATGCGCCGTGCTCCTCTCGGTCCGGTGACCGGTCGACCGGTCACCCGCCTCAGCATCCTTGAGCACTCAACTATTCCTGGGGCCGACTCAAAAGCCGTTGCGCGATCACTCCGGCAGCGATCTGCTGACCCCATGCCCACGCCGACTCCTGTGACTGACCCCAGCCGTCATCCTGATCACCGGCGTGACGGCCTCGGGCAAGTCCACCGTCGCCGCACTCCTCGCCGAGCAGCTGCCACGCGCGGCCCACATCAGAGGCGACGCCGACCGCCGCATGATCGTCTCCGGCCGCGCAGAGATGACCCCCGACGCCGACGCCGACCTCAGCAGCGAGGCTCGCGCCCAACTCAACCTCCGCCACCGCCTGGCCGCCCTCACAGCCGACGAGTACGCCGCCAACGGCTTCACCGCCGTCGTCCAGCAGTCTGAGCCCCTGTTTCTCCAATCACCCATCCAGCAGGGAGAATGCCATGGTCACCACCGCGCCGGCCGTCCCGATCCGCGTAGCGGCCGCGGAGCGGGCCGCCGCAACGGCGGGGTTCAAGCTCAGTTGCACACCCGAGGTCGGCAGACTCCTCGGCCTGGCCGCCGCGGCCAAGCCCGCCGGCACCATCGCGGAAAGCGGCACCAGCTGTGGCGTCGGCACCGCCTGGCTCCACAGCGGCCTCGGCAGCGGAGCCCGTCTGGTCACGGTGGAACGCGAGGAAGCCCTGGCCCGCACCGCAGCCGCCCTCTTCGCCGACGACGAACGCGTACACGTCCTCACCGGCGACTGGCGCCTCCTCGAACAGCACGCACCCTTCGACGTCTTCTTCTGCGACGGCGGCGGCAAACGCGACGCCCCACAGGAGGTGGTCGACCTCCTCGCCCCCGGCGGCATCCTCCTCCTCGACGACTTCACCCCGTCCCCTGACTGGCCACCCCGCTTCGCCGGTGCAGTCGACGACCTCAGGCTCTTCTACCTCACCCACCCCGACCTCCAGGCCACCGAGATCCTCACCACCCCCACGACGTCGGTGGTGCTGGCGGTGCGGCGGTAGGAGGAGGTGGGTGGTGGTGCAGAACCCCTTTTGCTGCCGAGCCCCCTTCCAGCGGCCGGGTGTGCGGTGCGTGTTCGCTCCCGGTGATCGTTGGTCAGTTCCGTGGGGCGCGTTGGTGTGTGGGTGGCTCGCTCCGCTCGCGGCAACTACGAGGAGCGGGGCCGGGGCGGGGCACGGTTGCTGGGCGCGGGTCGGCGGGGGTGCGGGGGCGTGCAGAAACGTTCCTGCCGGGGCCGGGGGTGGTTTTGGGGTCACTGCCTATACGTTCGGGTCACTCCTTCGATGTCAAACCCGGACATAGCGGGCAGGAACCATCGGATGAGTGACCCGAATGTATGGGCAGTGACCCCAAAAGCCGGGGCCTTGTGTGAACCGGGGTCACTTTTGGGACAAGGCGACACTTGATCTTGCCGTTATGCCCGTTTCATCCAGGTATTCGTGTACCGAAAGTGACCCGGCGTCCCAGAAGTGACCCCGGTTCAGCTCAAGGCACACAGAGGGAACGTTTCTGCACGCCCCACCCCGCCACGCGCGTCCGGGAACGGCGCCCGGCACCGGTCTGGCTCCCCCGCTGTTGTTGGCCCGCGAGCGGAGCGAGCAACAGCAACAAGCCACGGGCGTATCACCCGGCATCGGTGGCGCCATGTAAGCCACCTGCAGCTGCCGCCGGCCTATGTCGGCGTCCGGCCTCCCCCATCCACCCGGGGGTGAACGCAGGTAAGCCCCCTGACCGGTGGTCAGGGGGCTTACCTGGAATGGTTGTTCGGCGGCGTCCTACTCTCCCACAGGGTCCCCCCTGCAGTACCATCGGCGCTGTGAGGCTTAGCTTCCGGGTTCGGGATGTTTCCGGGCGTTTCCCTCACGCTATGACCACCGAAACTCTATGAAGATGTCAACCAACTCGCCGCCGGAAGCGGGGGGTCGTTTCTTCAGAACAACACAGTGGACGCGTAGCAGCTATGGTCAAGCCCTCGGCCTATTAGTACCGGTCAGCTCCACCCCTTGCGGGGCTTCCACATCCGGCCTATCAACCCAGTCGTCTACTGGGAGCCTTACCCACTCGATGGTGGTGGGAGTCCTCATCTCGAAGCAGGCTTCCCGCTTAGATGCTTTCAGCGGTTATCCCTCCCGAACGTAGCCAACCAGCCATGCCCTTGGCAGGACAACTGGCACACCAGAGGTTCGTCCGTCCCGGTCCTCTCGTACTAGGGACAGCCCTTCTCAAGACTCCTGCGCGCGCAGCGGATAGGGACCGAACTGTCTCACGACGTTCTAAACCCAGCTCGCGTACCGCTTTAATGGGCGAACAGCCCAACCCTTGGGACCTACTCCAGCCCCAGGATGCGACGAGCCGACATCGAGGTGCCAAACCATCCCGTCGATATGGACTCTTGGGGAAGATCAGCCTGTTATCCCCGGGGTACCTTTTATCCGTTGAGCGACGGCGCTTCCACAAGCCACCGCCGGATCACTAGTCCCTGCTTTCGCACCTGCTCGACCCGTCGGTCTCACAGTCAAGCTCCCTTGTGCACTTACACTCAACACCTGATTGCCAACCAGGCTGAGGGAACCTTTGGGCGCCTCCGTTACATTTTAGGAGGCAACCGCCCCAGTTAAACTACCCACCAGACACTGTCCCTGATCCGGATCACGGACCCAGGTTAGACATCCAGCACGACCAGAGTGGTATTTCAACGACGACTCCACAACCACTGGCGTGGCCGCTTCACAGTCTCCCACCTATCCTACACAAGCCGAACCGAACACCAATATCAAGCTATAGTAAAGGTCCCGGGGTCTTTCCGTCCTGCTGCGCGAAACGAGCATCTTTACTCGTAATGCAATTTCACCGGGCCTATGGTTGAGACAGTCGAGAAGTCGTTACGCCATTCGTGCAGGTCGGAACTTACCCGACAAGGAATTTCGCTACCTTAGGATGGTTATAGTTACCACCGCCGTTTACTGGCGCTTAAGTTCTCAGCCTCGCCCCGTCGAAACAGAGCTAACCGGTCCCCTTAACGTTCCAGCACCGGGCAGGCGTCAGTCCGTATACATCGCCTTACGGCTTCGCACGGACCTGTGTTTTTAGTAAACAGTCGCTTCTCGCTGGTCTCTGCGGCCGGCCCCAGCTCAGACAGTGAATGTCGTCACCAGCACCGGCCCCCCTTCTCCCGAAGTTACGGGGGCATTTTGCCGAGTTCCTTAACCATAGTTCACCCGAACGCCTCGGTATTCTCTACCTGACCACCTGAGTCGGTTTGGGGTACGGGCCGCCATGAAACTCGCTAGAGGCTTTTCTCGACAGCATAGGATCATCCACTTCACCACAATCGGCTCGGCATCAGGTCTCAGACTATGTGTTGTGCGGATTTGCCTGCACAACGTCCTACACCCTTACCCCGGGACAACCACCGCCCGGGCTGGACTACCTTCCTGCGTCACCCCATCGCTCACCTACTACCCTGTTGGGTCACCGGCTCCACCACTCCCCCTTGTCCGAAGACTCCGGGGCGGCTTCGCGGGTTTAGCATCCAGAGGTTCGACGTTGGCGCTTCAAAGCGGGTACGGGAATATCAACCCGTTGTCCATCGACTACGCCTGTCGGCCTCGCCTTAGGTCCCGACTTACCCTGGGCAGATCAGCTTGACCCAGGAACCCTTGGTCAATCGGCGCAAGAGTTTCCCACTCTTGTATCGCTACTCATGCCTGCATTCTCACTCGTGAACCGTCCACAACTCGTTTCCACGGCTGCTTCACCCGGCACACGACGCTCCCCTACCCATCACAACACCCGTTGGGGCTATCCGTTGCAATGACACGGCTTCGGCGGTGTACTTGAGCCCCGCTACATTGTCGGCGCGGAATCACTTGACCAGTGAGCTATTACGCACTCTTTAAAGGGTGGCTGCTTCTAAGCCAACCTCCTGGTTGTCTCTGCGACTCCACATCCTTTCCCACTTAGCACACGCTTAGGGGCCTTAGCCGGTGTTCTGGGCTGTTTCCCTCTCGACCATGGAGCTTATCCCCCACAGTCTCACTGCCGCGCTCTCACTTACCGGCATTCGGAGTTTGGCTAAGGTCAGTAACCCGGTGGGGCCCATCGCCTATCCAGTGCTCTACCTCCGGCAAGAAACACACGACGCTGCACCTAAATGCATTTCGGGGAGAACCAGCTATCACGGAGTTTGATTGGCCTTTCACCCCTAACCACAGGTCATCCCCCAGGTTTTCAACCCTGGTGGGTTCGGTCCTCCACACGGTCTTACCCGCGCTTCAACCTGCCCATGGCTAGATCACTCCGCTTCGGGTCTTGGGCGCGCTACTCAATCGCCCTATTCGGACTCGCTTTCGCTACGGCTACCCCACACGGGTTAACCTCGCAACACACCGCAAACTCGCAGGCTCATTCTTCAAAAGGCACGCAGTCACGACCAGTAAGGGCAAGCCCTCCTAGAGACGCTCCCACGGCTTGTAGGCACACGGTTTCAGGTACTATTTCACTCCGCTCCCGCGGTACTTTTCACCATTCCCTCACGGTACTGTCCGCTATCGGTCACTAGGGAATATTTAGGCTTAGCGGGTGGTCCCGCCAGATTCACACGGAATTTCTCGGGCTCCGTGCTACTTGGGAACAGTCTCAAGAGAGCCGTACAGATTTCGTCTACGGGGGTCTTACCCTCTACGCCGGACCTTTCGCATGTCCTTCGACTACCCATACGGTTTCTGACTCTCCGACCGGCCGGCAGACCGGTCAAGAAACGTCCCACGACCCCGCAATGGCAACCCCTGCCGGGTATCACACCACTACGGTTTAGCCTCATCCGATTTCGCTCGCCACTACTCTCGGAATCACGGTTGTTTTCTCTTCCTGCGGGTACTGAGATGTTTCACTTCCCCGCGTTCCCTCCACACCGCCTATGTGTTCAGCAGCGGGTGACAGCCCATGACGACTGCCGGGTTTCCCCATTCGGACACCCCCGGATCAAAGCTCGGTTGACAGCTCCCCGGGGCCTATCGTGGCCTCCCACGTCCTTCATCGGTTCCTAGTGCCAAGGCATCCACCGTGCGCCCTTAAAAACTTGGCCACAGATGCTCGCGTCCACTGTGCAGTTCTCAAGCAACGACCAGCCACCCATCACCCCCACACCAACAGCGCGAGGTTCACTGGGGCCGGCACCGAAGACCCGACCATACGGCCGCGCCCTCAGGACCCAACAACGTGCCCGACCCGCAGGACCCACCGGACACCGCGCTCCACGCACCCAGGGGTGCAGTACTAGCGATCTCCGACGACCCTGCGTGCCGAATAGTCAACGTTCCACCCATGAGCGAACCAGCACCGGACAGTCGCCGGTGTCCTGGCCTCTGACCGCCGTAGCGGTAGAAGTGCTCCTTAGAAAGGAGGTGATCCAGCCGCACCTTCCGGTACGGCTACCTTGTTACGACTTCGTCCCAATCGCTGGTCCCACCTTCGACAGCTCCCTCCCACAAGGGGTTGGGCCACCGGCTTCGGGTGTTACCGACTTTCGTGACGTGACGGGCGGTGTGTACAAGGCCCGGGAACGTATTCACCGCAGCAATGCTGATCTGCGATTACTAGCAACTCCGACTTCATGGGGTCGAGTTGCAGACCCCAATCCGAACTGAGACCGGCTTTTTGAGATTCGCTCCACCTCGCGGTATCGCAGCTCATTGTACCGGCCATTGTAGCACGTGTGCAGCCCAAGACATAAGGGGCATGATGATTTGACGTCGTCCCCACCTTCCTCCGAGTTGACCCCGGCAGTCTCCTGTGAGTCCCCGGCATAACCCGCTGGCAACACAGAACGAGGGTTGCGCTCGTTGCGGGACTTAACCCAACATCTCACGACACGAGCTGACGACAACCATGCACCACCTGTATACCGACCACAAGGGGGCGTACATCTCTGCACGTTTCCGGTATATGTCAAGCCTTGGTAAGGTTCTTCGCGTTGCGTCGAATTAAGCCACATGCTCCGCTGCTTGTGCGGGCCCCCGTCAATTCCTTTGAGTTTTAGCCTTGCGGCCGTACTCCCCAGGCGGGGAACTTAATGCGTTAGCTGCGGCGCGGACCACGTGGAATGTGACCCACACCTAGTTCCCAACGTTTACGGCGTGGACTACCAGGGTATCTAATCCTGTTCGCTCCCCACGCTTTCGCTCCTCAGCGTCAGTAATGGCCCAGAGATCCGCCTTCGCCACCGGTGTTCCTCCTGATATCTGCGCATTTCACCGCTACACCAGGAATTCCGATCTCCCCTACCACACTCTAGCCTGCCCGTATCGAATGCAGACCCGGAGTTAAGCCCCGGGCTTTCACATCCGACGCGACAAGCCGCCTACGAGCTCTTTACGCCCAATAATTCCGGACAACGCTCGCACCCTACGTATTACCGCGGCTGCTGGCACGTAGTTAGCCGGTGCTTCTTCTGCAGGTACCGTCACTTGCGCTTCTTCCCTGCTGAAAGAGGTTTACAACCCGAAGGCCGTCATCCCTCACGCGGCGTCGCTGCATCAGGCTTTCGCCCATTGTGCAATATTCCCCACTGCTGCCTCCCGTAGGAGTCTGGGCCGTGTCTCAGTCCCAGTGTGGCCGGTCGCCCTCTCAGGCCGGCTACCCGTCGTCGCCTTGGTAGGCCATCACCCCACCAACAAGCTGATAGGCCGCGGGTTCATCCTGCATCGCCGGAGCTTTCCACGCACACCCCATGCGGAGATGCGTCGTATCCGGTATTAGACCTCGTTTCCAAGGCTTGTCCCAGAATGCAGGGCAGATTACCCACGTGTTACTCACCCGTTCGCCACTGATCCACCCCGAAGGGCTTCACCGTTCGACTTGCATGTGTTAAGCACGCCGCCAGCGTTCGTCCTGAGCCAGGATCAAACTCTCCGTGAATGTCATCACGCAAGAGCGGCACAGCAACCACCGGAATAGGCGGTCCCGTGCACTGCGTCCTCGCTAGTGTTTTAAAACAGTTTCCCAAAGGAACCTCGACCACCCACATGATTGCAGGCGGACGGGGTATCAACATTTGGCGTTGACTTTTGGCACGCTGTTGAGTTCTCAAGGTACGGACGCTTCTTTCGAGCGGCTTTCACACCAGCCCTCCGGGCGCTTCCTTCGTTTCCTACCGTACCAGACCGTTTCCGGCCCGTTCCGACGAGTGAAACTCTAGCGGAATTCCTCGATCCAAGCCAATTCCGCCGCATTCCCGAATTCAGGCATGGCAAAACACAGCCACACCGTCTCATCAGGGGTTTTGCCGCCACCGCTACGAGCAGGGCAACTCGAAGGACACTACGCGGACGTCCAGGTCGAGTCAAATCGTGGACCCACGGACGTACCTGGGCCCAAGAGCCCACTGGCCCCGGGGCTCGAAGCCCCGGGGCCGGCACCGACGGACTACAGGCTCAGCGCCTGCCCATCTCCTCTGCGATCGACGCTGCGAAGGCGTCGATGTCGGCTTCGGTCGTGTCGAAGGCGGTCATCCAGCGGACTTCGCCGGTGTGTTCGTTCCAGAAGTAGAAGCGGTAGCTCTTCTGGAGGCGCTCGCTGACCTCGCGCGGGAGGATCGCGAAGACCGCGTTGGCCTGGACCGGGCGGACGACCTCGACGCCGTCGATGTCGCGGACGGCGGCTTCGAGGCGGCGGGCCATGGCGTTGGCGTGGCCGGCGCTGCGCAGCCAGAGGTCGCCGCTCAGCAGCGCTTCGAACTGCACCGAGATGAACCGCATCTTCGACGCGAGCTGCATCGACATCTTGCGCAGGAAGAGGATGTTCTTCACCGCGTCCGGGTTGAGCACCACCACGGCCTCGCCCATCAGCAGCCCGTTCTTGGTGCCGCCGAAGGAGAGGACGTCCACGCCCGCGTCCGTGGTGAAGGCCCGCAGCGGGAGGTCCAGCGAGGCTGCGGCGTTGGCCAGGCGCGAGCCGTCGACATGGACCAGCATGCCGCGCTCGTGAGCGTGGTCGCAGATCGCCCGGATCTCCTCGGCGGTGTAGCGGGTGCCGAGCTCGGTGCTCTGGGCGATGGAGACGGCGAGCGGCTGGGCGCGGTGCTCGTCGCCCCAGCCCCAGGCCTGGCGGTCGATCAGCTCGGGGGTGAGCTTCCCGTCCGGGGTGGGGACGGTGAGCAGCTTGATGCCCGCGACCTTCTCCGGGGCGCCGCACTCGTCGACGTTGATGTGCGCGGTCTCGGCGGCGACCACCGCTCCCCAGCGCGGCAGCAGCGCCTGCAGCGCGACGACGTTGGCGCCGGTGCCGTTGAAGACCGGGAAGGCCTCGGCCCGCTCGCCGAAGTGGCTGCGGAACACGTCCTGGAGGTGGGCGGTGTACTCGTCCTCGCCGTAGGAGATCTGGTGACCGCCGTTGGCGAGGGCGATCGCGGCGAGGACCTCCGGGTGGACGCCGGCGTAGTTGTCGCTGGCGAAGCCGCGTACCGAGGGGTCATGGCGGCGCTGTGCGTCCGTAGCGGCTTCGGTCATCGGGGCGTCAGCCACAGGTGCTGTCCGTTCAGGTCGGCTGCGGGTCGGTTCCACAGGTCGGTGATGGTGGTGGCCAGGTCGTCGACGTGGGTGAAGCCGGCGAACTTGGCGTTGGGCTTGGCTGCCCGCATCTCGTCGGTCACCAGGGCCTTGATGACCAGGATGACAGCCGCCGCACGCTCGGGCTGCTCCTCTGCCGCAACGAGGGTGCGGAAGGAGTCCGCGAGCGACAGCGTCCAGGTCTCGGCCGCGGCCTTGGCAGTCGCGTAGCAGGCGTTGCCTGCGGTGGGCTTGGCCGCGCCGGCCGCCGAGACGACGGCGAAGCGGGCCTGCGGGCTGCGCAGCAGCGCGTCGTGGAAGCCGAGGGTGGTGTGCTGGAGGGTGCGGACCAGTTGGTCGTGCAGGAAGTCCCAGTCCGACAGGTCGATGTCGGTGAACTTCTTGCTGCCGCGCCAGCCGCCGACGAGGTGGATCAGCCCGTCGACGGTGCCGTGCTCGGCCTCGATGTGGTCGGACCAGTCCCCCGCGGCCTGAGGGTCCAGCAGGTCGAGCACCTGGCCGACGACGGTGGCGCCGGGGACGGCACGCCGGGTGGCGTCGAGCAGCGCGTCCAGACGGCGCGGGTCCGTCCCGGCGCAGGCGACGGTAGCGCCCGCGGCGGCGAGGGCGCGCACGGTCGCCCGGCCTGCGGAGCCGGTGGCGCCGGCGACGGCGACGACACGTCCCTGCATCGGCAGGGGGCTACGGGTGGAGGTCATGCCGCGCTCCGGAGCTCGCTGGTGCCGGTGATCCCGGTGGTGGAGGCGATGACCCCGGAGAGCTTCTTGGATAGGGCCTCGAAGAACATGCTGAGCGGGAACTCGTCCGGCAGGACGGCGTCGCACAGGGCCTTGTTGAGCGACTTGGCGTCGCTGTGCTCGGTCAGCGGCAGCGCGTCCGGGCCCTTCGCCCAGACCGAGGCGGGGTGCGGGGTCAGGTAGCGGGAGACCAGCTGGTAGGCCGCGATCCAGTGCGCGGTCTTGGGCCGGTCGATCCCGTCGCGGTAGAGCGTCTCGATCTCGGTGCAGAGATCGGTGGTGACCTCGGCGACGCGGTCCCAGTCGATCCGCAGCCGGTTGTCCGTCCAGCGCAGCGCGTCGTGCTTGTGCAGGTAGGCGAAGAGCAGCTGGCCGCCTAGGCCGTCGTAGTTGCGGACCCGGCCGCCGCTGACCGGGAAGCGGAACATCCGGTCGAAGAGGATGGCGTACTGGACGTTGCGGCCCATCGGGCCGGAGTGCGGCTGCCCCTCCTTCTCCAGCTGGACGGCGGCCTTGAAGGCGGTGAGGTCGCAGCGCAGCTCCTCCAGCCCGTACATCCAGAACGGGCTGCGCTGCTTGATCATGAAGGGGTCGAACGGCAGGTCGCCGTGGCTGTGGGTGCGGTCGTGGATCAGGTCCCACAGCACGAAGGTCTCCTGGGAGAGCTTCTGGTCGTCGAGCAGCGCGGCGGCGTCCTCGGGGATCTCCAGGCCGAGGACGCCGACGGCGGCGCTGCTGACGGCGCGGAAGCGGGCGGCCTCGCGGTCGCAGAAGATGCCGCCCCAGGTGAAGCGCTCCGGGGCCTCGCGGACAGCGACGGTCTCAGGGAACAGCACCGCGGAGTTGGTGTCGTAGCCGGAGGTGAAGTCGATGAAGGTGATCGGTACGAACATCGGGTTGTCGAAGCGGGTGCGCTCCAGCTCCGCGACCCACTCCGGCCAGACGACGGTGAGCAGCACGGCCTCGATATTGCGGTCCGGGTTGCCGTTCTGGGTGTACATCGGGAAGAGGACCAGGTGCAGCAGCCCGTCCTCGCGCTGCGCCGCGGGCTGGAAGGCGAGCAGCGAGTCCAGGAAGTCGGGTACGGCGTAGCCGGAGGCGCGCCAGCGGTCCAGGTCGGTGACGACGGCGTCCAGGTAGGCGGCGTCGTGCGCGAAGTGCGGGGCGAGGTCCCGTACCGCGCCGGTGATGGCGGCGAGCAGCGAGTCGGCCTCGTCGCGGGTACCGGCGCCGCGGGAGTTGAGGTCGATGGAGCCGTCCTTGGACTGCAGGGGACGGATCGCCTCGACGGCCTCCTTGAGCCGCGTCCAGGCAGGGCCGACTGCCGAAGGGAGTTCGGGCGAGAGATTTTGCATGACAACCCTGCCTGTACCGAAGGAACTGTTGTTAAGACACCGTATATACAGAAGGTTCTTCTGTTCAAGGGAAGATCGACCGAGCGAAAATGGCACACCTCACAGACCACTGTCGCCCGACCGGTCCCATGACGCAGAACGGCACCCCGGCCGTTGGGCCGGGGTGCCGTCGTACATGTCAGGGGTGACTCAGAGGTGACTACAGTCCGTGCTCCGCGAGCGGGCCGACCTTCCAGCCCTGCTCCTCGCAGTGGTCCAGCAGGCGCGGCAGTGAGCTGAGCGTCGCCGTCCAGGAGGCCGGGGCCGAGGTGCAGTCGGAGTCGTGCAGCAGGATGGTGCCGCCGCCGCGCAGATTGCGGGTGACCGTGTCGAAGACGGAGCTGCCGGTGGCGCCTGCGCGCCAGTCCGCGCCCCAGCTGGTCCACAGCACCGGACGCATCCCCAGGCTGCGCGCGGTGACCAGCGCGGAGGTGGTGGCGACGCCGTACGGCGGCCGGTACCAGCGCGGGGTCTCCCCGGTCGCGTCGGTGACCAGGGCGTGGGCGCGGGTGAGGTCGTCGCGGGTCTGTCCGGGCGTACGGAGCACCATCGGGCGGTGCAGGTAGCCGTGGACGGCGATCTCGTGCCCGGCGTCGGTGATCGCGCGGCCGAGGCCGGGATCGCGCTCCAGCATGAAGCCCAGCAGGAAGAAGGTCGCCTTCACGCCCCGGTTCTCCAGCAGGCTGAGGAAGCGCGGAGTGGAGAGCGGGTCGGGGCCGTCGTCGAAGGTCAGCGCGATGTGGTCGGGAGCTCCCTGCCCTCCGTAGCCGGGGAGCAGCCGGGTGCGCAGCGTTTCCAGCGGCTGGACGGCGGTGACGGCCGGCGCGGCATGCGCGAGGGCCAGGCCCCCGGCAAGGGCGGCGGCTGCCTTGACGACGCGGCTCAACGGACGGACTCCATCGTGGCGGGGACGGCTGCGGGAAGGGTTGTGGGGACCGGCAGGGCGGCGACGGCGGCGTCGGCCGAGGCCGCCGCGAGGCAGTCCAGGCCCGCGGACGCGAGCAGCATGTGGATGGCGTCCGCGCCGGGACGGCGGGCCGCCGAGATGGGGGTGACGCGGTCCGAGAGGGCGCCGGCCAGGGCGGCGGCGAGCTCGCCGGAGTGGCGGGCCCAGCGCGCTATGCCGGCCTCGTCGAGCGCGGCCGCGTTGGTGAGTCCGTGCCCGGGTATCGAGCGGTAGGTCACCACCGGCAGGGCGCTGGCGACGGCCTCCTGCACGGTCATCCCGCCCGCGTTCTGCACCAGGACGTCGGCGGCGTGCATCAGGCTCGGCATGTCGTCCACCCAGCCGTGGGCGTGCTTGACGCCGGCGGCGAGCAGGCGCTCGCGCAGGCCCTCGTTGCGGCCGCAGACCACGACGCAGGTGATGCCGGGGTCGGCCGCCTCGACGTCCGCGACGGTGCGCTCCAGCTCTCCCGCGCCCCAGGAGCCGCCGACCAGCAGCGCCAGCCTGGCGTCCTGCGGCAGGCCCCAGCGGGCCCGGGCGGCGAAACGGGACTCCGGCGTCGCCGGGGTGAACCGACGGTCCACCAGCGGGGCGACCACGGAGACGTCCGCGCAGCCCACCGCGCGGGCCTGGGTGGCGGCGACCTGGTGCAGCGCCATGTGCGCGTCCACACCGGGGGCGGCCCAGAGCTGGTGCACTGAGAAGTCGGTGAGATAGGTGTGCACCGGGGTGCTGACCTTGCCGCGCTGCCGCAGCCGGCCCAGGACCTGGCTGGCCAGCGGGTAGGTCGCGATGACCATGCGGGTGGTGTCGCCCTGGACGGCCCTGCGGATGCTGCGTCCGGCGAGGGCGGTGAACAGCGACGCCTGCATGCCGGCCATCCGCGGGTTGTCCATCCCGCCGTAGAGCAGCTTCCAGGTCCACGGGGCCCGCGAGATCATGCCGTGGTACGAGCCGACGAACACCCGGCCGGTCGAACCGGGCATCAGGTCCAGGAAGTCGTGCCGGTCCACGGCGACCCCGGCCTCCTCCAGCCGTGCCGCGAGCTCCTCCGCGACCCGGTCATGCCCGGCGCCGACACTCGCCGACACGATGACGGCGCGCGGCGGCGGGGTGGTCGCGGCGGCTGTGCCCCTCCGACCGCTGGCCGTGCGCTGCCGGGGGATGCGGATGAGTCGGCCCATGGTCGAGGTCTCGTTCCTGCTTCTGGATGCTTGGCCTCCGAGGCGGTGGTGCTGTGTGCTGCGGCCTGGGGGCTCGGGCCTACCCAACCTAACGATCTCCGTCCCGTCGGAAGACAGACCCGGGGATGATTCAGCCCCACCGGCCTCGTAGTCCCGCAGAGGCAGGAAAGGGCCGGTGTACTCCACTGGGAGTACGCCGGGTCTCAGGGCGCGCACAGGGAACGACCCTGACAGCCGGCTGTGAGCACTGCGCTTGTGCGCCCCCTGTTGCGCCCTGTAGTTCTCCGCCACTCAGCGTCATGGTGGGAGCAGGACTCGAGGGGAGACCGGATGCATGGTCCCGCCGCCGTCGGATGGCTGCTGACCGGACTGATGGGAGCGACAGGACTCTACTGCCTGGTCCGACTGGTCCGGAGGAGCGCCTCCCGGGCCGAGCGCGAGCTCGACGCCTCGGAGGCGCTCAAGGGTCTGGGCATGGCGGCGATGGCCGTGCCGCTGGGGCTGGGACGGCAGGTGCCGGTCGCGGTGTGGGTGGTGCTCTTCGGGGTCGCGGCGGTGTGGTCGCTCGGAGCGGGTCTGCTGCGCGGGGGCGGATCGCCCGGGGGGCACCGGGGGCATCACCTCTACCACGGGGTGGGGCACCTGGCGATGGTCTACATGGCCGTGGCAATGGCGGCGGGCGCCGGGACGAGCGCGGCGATGCCCGGCATGGCCGGGATGGCCGGGATGGCCGCCGGCGCCGGTTGGCCGCTGGTCACCGGGGCGCTGCTGGTGTTCTTTGGCGGCTACGCGGTGCTGGCCGGGGCCCGGCTGATCGCCGCGCCCGCGGCCGTACCCGCAGGTGCCGGCGCACTGCAGCGCGGTTCGGTCGCGAGTCGGCTGCTGGGCGCGCCGGAACTGCCGCAGGCCTGCCGGATGGTCCTGGGGATGGGCATGTTCACCATGCTGCTGGCCATGTGACCAGCCGCGCACGCGGGGGTGGCGTGCGTCACGCCTGCCGCAATCCGCTGCCACGGCAGCCTGGCGCCGCATAGGTTTGGGGCGCACGCAGTGTCGCGTGTCCTGCGGTCCCTCCAGTGGAGGTCTGGTTGAACGCGCTGCCCGCCCTCCTGCTGCTCGGCGTGGTCCTGGCCACCGCCGGTCCCCGGTTGCTGGCACGGGCACGCTGGACCGAGCGCGAACCGGTGCTGGCGCTGTGGGCCTGGCAGTGCCTGGTCGTAGCCGCTCTGCTCTGCTGCGGTCTGGCGCTGCTGCTCACCGCGGCCGCGGCCTGGCCCGAGGTGCGGACCCTACTGTTCTCCGGTGCGCCGCGCGGCGTGGAGGCCGCCTACGGGATCCCGCTCTCCCGCCCCTGGGCCATAGCCGTCGCTGCCCTGCTCGCCGTGGGCGGCGCCCGTACCGCGCTGGCGCTGGCCGCCGAGGTGCGTTCGGCGCGGGCGCTGCGCCGGCACCGGCTGCGGGAGCTGCGACTGCGGGCCCCGGAGCTGCCCTCGGGGCTGGAGCGGGTCCGCCGCTCGGCGGCCGCCGAGCGGCTGGTCGTGCTGGAGAGCGCCAAGCCGCACGCCTGGTCCCTGCCCGGCCCGGCCACCCGTCTGGTGGTCACCACCGGCGCGCTGCACCGGCTGAGCGACCGTGAGCTGGCCGCGGTGCTGGAACACGAGCGCGGACACGTTCGGGCCAGGCACCACTGGCTGCTGCAGTGCGCCGAGGCGCTCAACAACGGCTTCCCCGGCGCCGGGATCTTCAGGCTGTTCCGCGAACAGGTCGGCAGGCTGGTGGAACTCTCCGCCGACGACTCGGCCGCGCGGCGGCACGGGCGGCTCGCCACCGCCGTCGCCCTGGTCGAGCTGAACACCGCGCACGGCCCCGTCCCGCACTGCCCCGGGCTGCTTGACCAGGTCCCCGGACGGGTGGAGCGGCTGCTCGCCGGTGAGCCGCGGCTGCCGGTGGCCCGACGGCTCCGGCTCACGGCGGCGACCCTGGCCGCGCTGAGCGCACCACTGGCACTGGTGTTCGCACCGGGATTGCGTGTGCTCTTCTGAGGGGTTTCCGCATCCCGTCTGAGAGGCTTCTGAAGCTTTCCGGGGCCGGCTGTGATTTGCGTTGGCACGCAGGCCATTCCCAGCTGACCACGCTAGGCTTCGCGACAACAGGCGGTGTCCGAAACGTCCGCGTCATCGCGGGCGTATGGACGGACCCGTCGTGGGCAGGCGGAATGCAGGACTTCTGGCTGGTCAGGACGCGCTGGGACGTGGGGTGAACACTTCGTGACGGTGTTTCTGCTCGGTGTGGGCGCGGCATGTCTGCTGGGACTCGGCTTTGTGCTCCAGCAGCACGCGGCGCAGCGCGCACCGCGCTCCGACATCCTGTCCTACCGCCTGCTGCTGCGACTGATGCGTCAGCCGGAGTGGCTGCTCGGGATCGCCTTCATGGTCGGCGGCCAGGTGCTCAGCGCGATGGCGCTGTCAGCCGGACGGATCTCGCTGGTGGAACCCCTGCTCGCGACCAATCTGCTGTTCGCCATGTTGCTGGCGCGGTCCATCACCGGCCAGCGGCTGGGCCGCTCGGGCTGGGGCGGGGTGCTGCTGCTGGCCGCCGGCGTGACCGCCTTCATCACCAGCGGGGAGCCGACCGGCGGCGGGACCGAGGCCGGGGTGCTGCGGCACTGGCTGGTGTTCGGGGTGGTGGCCGGGGTCGCACTGCTTCTCGTCTCCATCGCCAGGCGGCTGCCGCTGTTCGAGGAGGCCACCCTGCTGGCCCTGGCCGCGGGCCTGCTCTACGGCCTGCAGGACGCGCTGACGCGTACCGCGGGCCAGCGGTTCACGCGCGGCGGCCTCGCACTGCTGTTCAGCAGCTGGCAGACCTGGACCGTGGTGGCGATCGGGGTGATCGGCCTGATCCTGGTCCAGAGCGCGTTCGAGTCGGCCCCGCTCCGGATGTCGCTGCCGGCGCTGACCGCCGCCCAGCCGCTGGCGGGGATCGCCTGCGGGGTGGGATTTCTCGGGGACCGGCTGCGGTTGACCCCCGGGGCGCTGGCCGGGGAGGCGGTCGGCCTGGTCTGCATCGTGCTGGGCGTGATCATCATCGGACGGCACCCGGCGATGCCGGACGCCTGCGCCGAGAGCTGCGTCGAGGAGGCCGTCCGGGCCGCGCAGCGCGAGGCCGCGAACGCCCAGCGGGCCGGCGCGCGGGGCTGAAACCCGTTCGGCCGTTCGACGCGGGTCTACGTCAGTTGCAGTAGTCGCCCCGTCAGCATGTGTTCAGCCGCTCAGCATCTCCGCGAGGACGCTGCGGTGGGTGGGGACGGCGTCGGTGTGCCGGTCGCGGCCGGCCGGGGTGAGGCAGACGGAGACGCCGCGGCGGTCCTCGGCGCACATGGAGCGCTCGACCAGGCCGGCCTTCTCCAGGCGGGCGATCAGCCGGGACAGCGCGCTCTGGCTGAGGTGGACCGAGGTGGCCAGTTCCTGGACCCGGAGCGAGGCGGCGCAGTCCCCCGCAGTGCCCTCCACCAGGCGCTCCAGCACCTCGAACTCGCTCATGCCCAGACCGTGGCGCTCATTGAGCTCACGGTCCAGCGCGCAGGCCGTCGCGGCCTGGCGGGCGAGAAGGGTGCGCCAGGCGTCGACGAGCTCGGGGTCCGAGGGAACGCTCACCAGGGCAGTGTAGCAGTTGCAGTGGAACTTAATGAGTTCACATTTAATTCATGCGCATTGAATGCACATGCATGTAATGTCCTCCGCATGACCACAGCCACTACCCGATGGAGCCCCCGTCTCTGGGGCACTCTCGTCGTCCTCTGCGCGGCCCTGTTCCTCGACGCCCTGGATGTGTCGATGGTCGGGGTCGCCCTGCCCTCCATCCGAACCGATCTGCACCTGAACACCACGTCGCTGCAGTGGGTGGTCAGCGGTTACGTCCTCGGCTACGGCGGGCTGCTGCTGCTCGGCGGCCGGGCCGCGGACCTGCTCGGGCGGCGCCGGGTGTTCCTCGCCGCGCTCGCCGTCTTCGCCGTCGCCTCGCTGCTCGGCGGCCTGGTGAACGACGGCGGACTGCTCATCGCCACCCGGTTCGTGAAGGGCGTCGCCGCCGCCTTCACCGCACCGGCCGGCCTGTCCATCATCACCACGACCTTTCCCGAGGGCCATCAGCGCAACCGGGCCCTGAGCATCTACACCACCTGCGGCGCCAGCGGCTTCTCACTCGGTCTGGTGCTCAGCGGGCTGCTGACCGAGGTCGGCTGGCGCTGGACCTTCCTGCTGCCGTTTCCGCTGGCGCTGCTGGCGCTGGCCGCCGGAAGCCGGCTGATCCCGCGTCAGGAGCGGCCGCGGCGCGAAGGGCGCGGCTACGACCTGCTCGGGGCCGTGACCGGCACCGGAGCACTGCTGCTGCTCGTCTACACCGTCACCCAGGCCCAGGGCGTGGGCTGGGGCAGCGCCCGCACCGTGCTGTCGCTGCTCGGGGTGGCGGCGCTGTTCGCGGCCTTCGTCACGGTGGAGCAGCGCACGGCGCATCCGCTGGTGCGGCTGGGGATCTTCCGCAACGGGCTGGTGGCCCGGGCCAATGTCGGCGCGCTGGCCTGCTTCGGCGCCTACGTCGGCTTCCAGTTCATCGCCACGCTGTACCTGCAGTCGCTGCTCGGCTGGTCCGCGCTGCAGATGGCGCTGGCCTTCCTGCCGGCCGGGGTGCTGGTGGCGGCCTCGGCGACCCGGATGGGGGCGCTGGTGGACCGCTTCGGGACCACGAAGCTGATGCTGCTCGGCTTCCCGGCCGCGCTGCTGGGCTACGCCAACTTCCTGCGGATCGGGCCCCATTCCGACTACGTGACGGTGATCCTGCCGTCGATGGTGCTGCTCGGGATCCACTTCGCGCTGGTCTTCCCCTCGCTCAACATCCAGGCGACGGACGGGGTTGCCGACTCCGAGCAGGGGCTGGCCTCCGGGCTGGTGAACACCTCGTTCCAGATCGGCGGCGCCGTGGTGCTGGCCGTGGTGACCGCGGTGGTGACCGCCGGCGGCGGCGGTAGCGTCCGGGCCCAACTGGGCGCCGACCACAACGCGGTGGCCGTGGTGGCCGGGGTGGCGCTGCTGGGGCTGCTGGTCACCGCGTTCGGCGCGATGCAGGACCGGCGGACGGCGCGTACGGCAGCGGCCGCGGCCTACCCGGTGCCCGACTACCCGCTCCCGGCCCATGGTTCGGCGGGGCCGACCACTGCCGAGCCGACGGCTGAGGAGGCCGTCCGGCGCCCCTGAGAACCCGCCCGTACGGGGTTCGGGCGGACCGCCCGGGCGTTCGCCGATCCCCCGCGTCGGCGAACCGCCCGGGCGGCCACACGCGTTCGAGGCTGGCCGTATATTGGCCAGCAGCCAATGAACGCAGGAGCACCATGTCACCCCGACGCGCATCAGTCAACGAGGCCATGCGGGCCCGGTCCCGGGCGCGGATCATGCAGGCCACCGTCGAGTTGGTGGACGAACGGGGCTTCGCGGGCACCACGCTCGGCGACATAGCCGAGCGGGCCGGGCTGGCCAGGGGGCTGGTCTCGTACTACTTCCCCGGCAAGCGCTACCTGCTGCAGTCCTCGACGCACCGGCTGATGCACCTGAAGCTGGCGGCGGCGCTGGCGGAGCGGGAGGAGACGGATCCGCCGGACCTCTGGCTGGCCACCTCGATCGACACGGTGCTGACGCTGACCCAGGAGCGGCCGACGCTGATGCGCACGCATCTGGCACTGATCCTGGCGCCGAGCGCGGAGGGGTTCATCCAGGACGAGGAGCAGCGGCGGTTCGGGGCACTGCTCCAGGGGGTGCTGCGGCGGCGCGGGGCCACCGACCCGGTCGCGGAGCACGCGGTGCTCCGCAGCGCCCTGATGGGGGCCTGCATGGGCATGCTGCTGCCCGGCGCGGAGACCTCGCCCGCGCTGATCCGCGCGGACCTCTTCGCCCGGTACGGCCTGCGGCCCTAGATCTCCTCAGATCTCCTTGAGGAGCGAGGAGAGCAGCTCCACGCTGCTCTCCGGGGTGAGGCTGTCGACGCTGAGCCGTTCCATCACCTGGACGTACTGGTCCACGTCGTCGCGCTTGTCCAGGTACAGGGCGCTGGTGAGCTGCTCCAGGTAGACCACGTCGGGCAGGTCCTGCTCGGGGAAGCGGAGGATGGTGAAGGCCCCGCTCTCCGCGGCATGGCCGCCGAAGCGGAACGGCATCACCTGGACCACCACGTTGGGCATGTCGGCGGCGTCGATCAGCCGCTGGATCTGCGCCTTCATCACGGCCGGGCCGCCCACCGGACGGCGCAGCGCGGCCTCGTCGACGACCGCCCAGAGCCGGGGCCCGTCGCCGTCGGCGACCAGCTTCTGACGGCGCATCCGCACATTGATGCGGCGTTCCAGCTCGCTGGTCTCCATGTGCGGACGGTTCAGCAGCACGATCGCCCGGGCGTAGTCCTCGGTCTGCAGCAGGCCGGGGATGAACTGCACCTGGTAGGTGCGGATCAGCGCCGCCGCCTCCTCCAGGCCGACGTAGGTCTGGAACCAGTTGGGCATGGCGTCGCTGAAGCTGTGCCACCAACCGGCCTGGTTGGCCTCGCGCACAAGGGTCACCAGAGCGGCGCGCTCGGTCTCGTCATCGACGCCGTAGAGGCTCAGTAGGTCCGTCACGTCCCGCTCCTTGAAGCTGACGCGGCCGAGTTCCATGCGGCTGATCTTCGATTCGGAGGCCCTGATGGTGTAGCCCGCGTCTTCACGGGTGATCCCCTTCGCCTCACGGAGTCGGCGCAGCTGAGAGCCGAGGAGGATACGGCGCACCATCGAGCCGCTCCCCGGCTGAACTGTGGTCATTCCGTTGAACCTCCACCCAATGAAATCAGCGCACAGTCTGCCACTGTCCGGTGGCGAAGGGTGCCCAAACGGACAGGTTTGTGTCAAGAACTCGGACGTCATGGCTCGGCCTCAGTAGTCACGCCTGCGCCGAGCAACCATGAGACTACTCCCTGCACACGAATATGCACGTGCAGATGCCCGATACGCACATGCACGTGAATCCACCCTTGCATCTGGCGTGAGCGGGGAGGAGCATGATGCACGTGCACATGCACACCCACTGGCAGTCCTGCGGGGAGCCCGCTCCCCCCTCGCGCCACTCCGAGCCACCGCCCCGTCATCCGTTCGGTGACGCGGCGGAGTCCGGTGTCGCGCGCGCGACCCCGGCAGGGCAGACCTCGGCAGCAATGCCTGCAGCGCCCTTATGGGAGGAGCTCTTCATGGGCCTGAGCCCGGCACTGGCCACGGACCCCGACGTGGTCAACTGCGCCCTCGCCCCCCGGCTGGAATCCGTGCGTACCGCACGTGAGTTCACCAAGCTGACGTTGAACCGCTGGGGTCTCGGCGACCTCTTCGACGACATCGCCCTGGTGACCAGTGAACTCGTGACCAATGCGCTGAGGCACGCGCTCGCCGCCGCCAGCGTGCCCGAACAGCGGACCAGCACCTGGGGCAAGCGCGGGACGAGCCCCGGGACGAGCACCCCCGGGCCGATCACCCAGAAGTTCGGCGAGGCCGCGCAGTCCCCCGCCCCATTGATACGCCTCAGCCTGGTCCGGCGTTCGCCGCAGGTGGTGTGTGCGGTGAGCGACCCCAGCAGCTCGGGTCCGGTGACCAGGGAGCCGGACTGGGTGGCCGAGTCGGGACGCGGCCTGCACCTGGTGGACTCGTTCAGCCAGTCCTGGGGCTGGCACCCGGTCGCCGCCGGGAAGGTGGTCTGGGCCCTGTTCGAACTGGAGGGGACGGGCTCCTTCCAGGAGGCCGGGGAGACACAGAATGAGCGGCGGTACCAGGGGGAGTGACTCCCCCGGCACCGCCGCTCAGTGCGTCCGGTCGCGCGGCCGGCCCTGCGTCGCGGCGATCGGACCGGGGTCCGTACCGCGGACCGGGCCGGCGCTCAGGCCGGCTCGGCGAGATGGTCGAACTCGCCCTTCTTCATTCCGTCTATCAGCGCCGCAATCTCGGCCCGCGTGTAGATCAGGGCCGGCCCCTCGGGGAACCGCGAGTTGCGCACCGCCACATCGCCGTCCGCGAGGCGAGCCAACTCGACACAGTCACCCTGCGAGTTGCTCAAACGGCTCTTCTGCCAGACCACACCCTCGATCTCCGTGGCGGCCATGCCGTTGTACATGCGAAGCATCGGTGTCTCCTGGTTGTGCGAGCCGTGCAGGATGGGCCAGAGAGGCGCCTCACTGCACGTGATGATAACGCCAGTGCACTTGCACGTGCAGCTGCTTATGCGCGTGCACGTGCGTTCACCACATGTGACAACATCCGCTCCGTAATGCTGGGCTGACGGATCGAAAGGGACAAATGCCACCCGACTCGTCGCTCTGGGCTACGGTCGCACTGCAACGCGCCGTCGGGCTGCCATCAAGATCCACAGCGCGCAGCGCCCCGGTGACGCACAGTCAGTAATCATGTGCGTCGCACAGCTATGTGACGCTGCTCACCGTGATCCGGTTGCATACGGAACTCGACCATCGAATATATGACCGGATTTGAAGGTGATTCAGGGGGTATGCCCACGCCGCTGAATGACAAAGAAGGGTGCCCGACTTCAGCAGTCCGCACACATGACCTACGATCGTCCGACATGAGCTCTGCCGCCACCCCCAGCACACCGCTGCCCGTCCGCACACCCGGGACCCGGGCACGCGGCCGGCACCGTCGGCCCGAACGCCACGAGATCCCCGCGGAGGCCCCCGCGCTGCTTCTGGCCGTACCCGCCGAGGCCACGCCGGCCACGCAGCAGATCGCCGACGAGCTGGTCTCACTGATCCGCGCCGAGCAGCCCGGGATCGACGCGAGGGCCGGCTACCTGTCCTCGAACGGCACCGACGGCGACGGCGCCGAGACCCTTGCCGCCCTGCTGGACGCGGCGGCCGCGGAGGAGCGTCCGGCTCCGGTCGTCGTGCCGCTGCTCCCCGGCCCCTCCGACTCCTTCCGGGCCGCCCTGAGCGGCATCCCGGGCGAGGTCAGGGTCACCGACACGCTCGGACCGCACCCGCTGCTGGCCGAGGCGCTGCACGTACGGCTGTCCGAGGCCGGGCTCGCCCGCGCCGACCGGGCCAGGCTGTTCGCCATCAACACCTCCGCCGACGGCGTGGTGCTCGCCACCGTGGGCGGGGCCGAGGCACTGCAGCTGGCCGAGGTCACCGCGGTGCTGCTGGCCGCCCGGCTGGCGGTGCCGGTGGTCGCGGCCGCGCTGGACGAGCCCGGATCGGTGGCGGCCGCGGCCGCGCATCTGCGCGAGACCGGCTCCGCCCAGCCCGCGCTCGCCCCCTACGTCTTCGGCCCCGAGGTGGACCCGGACCTGCTCAAGTCGGTGACGGCGGAGGCGGAGTGCCAGGCGTCGGAGCCGCTGGGGGCGTACCCGACGGTGGCCCGGCTGGTCCTGGGCCTCTACCTGACGGCGCTGGGCATCGAGCTGGACCCCGACCTCACCTGAGCGCACGGAACCGGCGGGGGCGCGGGGCTGCGGTCCACACCCCCGCCGTCCGTCATGCCGTGCCGTCAGGGGCGCGGCCGTGCGGCCCCGGTCGAGCCGCGGACCACCAGCTCCGGCTGGAACACGAACTCGCCGCGCTGCGCCGGGTTGCCGCCGATCTCCTCCAGCAGGACGTTGACCGCAGCCGCGCCCATCGCCTCCACCGGCTGACGGATGGTCGTCAGCGGCGGATCGGCGAAGGCGATCAGCGGGGAGTCGTCGAAACCGACCACCGACACGTCACCGGGCACCGAGAGGCCGCGCGAGCGTGCCCCGCGGATCGCCCCGAAGGCCATCAGGTCGCTGCCGCAGACGATGGCCGTGCACCCCTTGTCCAGCAGCGCTCCGGCGGCCGCCTGGCCGCCCTCCACGCTGAACAGCGAGTGCTGGACCAGATCGGCGGACTCGGCCGGCTCCATGCCCAGCCGGGTGCGCATCGCCTCGGCGAAGCCCTCCAGCTTGCGTTCCACCGGCACGAACCTGGCCGGACCGACCGCCAGTCCGATCCGCCGGTGACCCAGGCCGACCAGGTGCTGCACCGCCATATGCATCGCCGCCCGGTCGTCCGGGGAGATGAACGGGGCGGCGATCTTCGAGCTGTATCCATTGATCATGACAAACGGGACGCCCTTGCCGGTCAGCCTGGCGTACCGCTCGGTGTCGGCGCTGGTGTCGGCGTGCAGTCCGGAGATGAAGCAGATGCCGGTGACCCCCCGCTCCACCAGCAGTTCCACCAGCTCGTCCTCGGTGGAACCGCCCGGGGTCTGCGTGCAGAGCACCGGCGTGTACCCGTAGCGGGTCAGCACCTGCTCGATGACCTGGGTGAAGGCCGGGAAGATGGGGTTGCTCAGCTCCGGGGTGATCAGCCCGATCAGACCGGCACTGCGCTGGCGCAGCCGGGTGGGCCGCTCGTACCCCAGGACGTCCAGGGCGGCGATCACCATCTGCCGGGTGGTGGCGGAGACCCCCGGCTTGCCGTTCAGCACCCGGGAGACGGTGGCTTCGCTCACCCCGGCCTGTGCCGCGATATCCGCCAGCCGTGCTGTGTTCACTCAGCTTCTCCTCGGAATGTCCTGGCGCAGAGGCCGACTGACCACACACGTGGGGGTGCGGGGGGTCGCCCCCCGGAGATCTGGAGCAAGAAGGGTTCCCCAGTCCTTGTCGGTCCGCTGCCGTACAGCATCGCACCTTATTGCACGTGGCTGACCGGTCCGGCCGCTTCGGACGGTTCCGCATCCGGCCCGGCGGCGCCGACGGGCCGCGCGGCGAGACCGCGCCGGCCCAGCAGGGCGATCAGCAGGGCGAGGCCGCTCATCGCGGCGGGGATCCGGAAGCCCGCGCCGGCGCCCAGGTGCTGTACCGCCCAACCGCCCACCGCCGCACCTCCCGAGACGCCGAGCAGCAGGCCGGTGACCGCCCAGCCGAAGCCCTCGTTGAGCTTCTCCGGCGGGACGCAGTCGCGGACCAGGCCCATCGCGGTCACCATCGTCGGCGCGGTGCAGAGCCCGGCCGCGAACAGCACGGCGGCGAGCACCGGCAGGCTGCCGACCAGCGGCAGCAGCGCCAGCAGCGCCGTCATCAGCAGCAGGAACAGCGGCAGCCTGGTGGTCGCGGCGCCCTTGGGCCTCCACAGGCCGAAGGCGAGCCCGGCCAGGCAGGAGCCCAGTGCGTAGCAGGCGAGCACCAGGCTCGCGGCGGCCTTGTGGCCGAGGTGGTCGGCGAAGCCGATGACGGTGATCTCGTTGATGCCGAACACCCCGCCGGTGGCCAGCAGGGTCAGCACCAGGATCCGCAGCCCGGGCGAGCGCAGCGCGGACCCGCCGCAGGCGCGCTCAGGACGGCGTATCCGCGGCTCGGTGCGCCGTTGGGCGCAGAACAGCACCGTCCCCAGCAGCATGACCACTCCGGCCGCCAGGAAGCCCGCAGAGGGGAACAGACCGGTGGCGAGAGCGGTCGCGGCGAGGGGGCCGACGATGAAGCAGATCTCGTCGATCACCGCCTCCAACGCGTAGGCGCTGTGCAGCACTTCCTCGTTCCCCTGGTACAGGGCGGACCAGCGGGCCCGGGACATGGTGCCGATGTTGGGGCCGAGGCCGGTGACCGCAGCGGTGCCGAACAGCAGCCAGTCGGGACCGCCGAGGCGCAGGCAGAGCAACTCGCCGAGGCCTCCGGCGGTCGACACCAGCACGGCCGGCACGGCGACCCTGGCCTGCCCGTAGCGGTCCACCAGCCGGGAGATCTGCGGCCCCGCCACGGCGACCACCACCAGCACGGTGGCGGCGAGCGAGCCCGCCAGCGAGTAGGAGCGGCGCCAGCCAGTGATCATGAAAACTGCCGCAACTCCCGTCATTCCCATGGGGAACCGGGCGAGCAGCCCGGCGAGGGCGAACGGGGCGGTGCCCGGCGCCTCGAATATGCGGCGATAACTGCTGAACACAACTCTCCCGGGACGACTGCGGACTGGCCCGGTCAGTATGCGATCCGGCATCACCGCAGGTCCAACGGTTAAATCGGGTCCAGGACAGTCCGATTGACGTGCCGTCAGGCATGACGGAGCGGGGCCGGACGGGGAGGCACCTCCCGTCCGGTCCCGCTCCTTCTCTCCTGCCCGCGCGACCCCTCAGACGCGCGGGCGGGCCGCCCCGGTGGAGCCCCGGACGACCAGCTCGGGTTGGAAGACGAACTCGGCACGGTGCGGGGCGTTGCCGTTGATCTCCTCCAGCAGGGCGTCGACCGCGGCCGCGCCCATCGCCTCCACCGGCTGACGGATCGTCGTCAGCGGCGGATCGGCGAAGGCGATCAGCGGGGAGTCGTCGAAACCGACCACGGACACGTCCCCCGGCACGCCCAGGCCGTGCTGGCGGGCGGCCCTGATGACGCCGAAGGCCATCAGGTCACTGCCGCAGACCACCGCGGTGCAGCCGGCCTCCAACAGGGCCGCAGCGGCCGCATGGCCGCCCTCGACGCTGAACAGGGTGTGCTGGATCCGGGCCGCGATCTCCTCGTCGGACTGCCCGAGGATGTCGCGGCAGGCCGCCGTGAAGCCCTCCAGCTTGCGCAGCACCGGGACGAACCGGCGCTGGCCCAGCGCGAGACCGATCCGCTCGTGGCCGAGCTCGGCCAGGTGCTGCACGGCCATCCGCATCGCCGTCCGGTCGTCCGGGGAGACGAACGGCGCCGAGATCTGCTCGCTGTAGCCGTTGATCAGGACGAAGGGGACGCCGCGGCCGGCCAGCCGGGCGTAGCGCTCCATGTCGGCCGTGGTGTCGGCGTGCAGGCCCGAGACGAAGACGATGCCGGTGACGCCGCGCTCCACCAGCATCTCGACCAGCTCGTCCTCGGTCGAGCCGCCGGGGGTCTGCGTGCACAGCAGCGGCGTGTAGCCGTAGCGGGTCAGCACCTGCTCGATGACCTGGGCCAGCGCCGGGAAGATCGGGTTGTTGAGCTCGGGGGTGATCAGCCCGATCAGTCCGGCGCTGCGCTGCCGCAGCCGTACCGGCCGGTCGTAGCCGAGCACGTCGAGCGCGGCCAGCACCGACTGACGGGTGGTCGGGGAGACCCCGGCCCGGCCGTTGAAGACCCGGGAGACGGTCGCCTCGCTGACCCCCGCCTGGGCGGCGATGTCGGCGAGCCGAGCCGTGGGCGGAGCCGGAGTCGCAGCCGGGGCCGCAGCCGGGGTCGGCCGGGGCGACGCCGCCGAGGGGGACGCCGCGGATGGAGAGGCCATGTCAGAGGGCCCACCAGACGGTGGCGTCGGCCGGGAGTACGAGCTCGTCCTCGACCACGGTGACCGGCTCCGAGGCCAGCAGCAGCCGTCCGGGGGCGGCGAGTCGCACGGCCAGGCCGCCGGTGTTGGCGAAGCAGGCGAACACGCCGTCGGGGCTGCTGCGGCGGAAGGCGAGCACCCCGGCCGGGGCGTCGTCCAGCCACTCCACGCTGTCGCCGGTGCCCAGCGCCGGGTGCTCGCGACGGGCCGTCAGGGCGGCGCGGTACAGCTCCAGGGTGGAGCTGCGGTCGCCGGTCTGGGCCTCCACGCTGAGCTTGGCCCACTCGGCGGGCTGCCGCAGCCAGCTGGGGCCGCCGGGCACCGGGCCGAACCCGAACGGGGCCTCGGTGCCGGACCAGGGCAGCGGGACCCGGCAGCCGTCGCGCATCCCCTCCTGGCCCTCGGCGTTGGTGCCCTTGGCCCGGCTGAAGGCCGGGTCCTGGCGGACGTCGTCGGGCAGGTCGACGACCTCCGGCAGGCCCAGCTCCTCGCCCTGGTAGAGGTAGGCCGAGCCGGGCAGCGCCAGCATCAGCAACGTCGCCGCACGGGCCCGGCGCAGGTCCTGCTCGGCGTCCTCGCCGCTTCCGAGACGGGTCAGGTGACGGACCACGTCGTGGTTGGACAGCACCCAGGTCGCCGGGGCGCCGACCGGGCGCATGGCGTCCAGGGTCAGGTCGACCACCTCGCGCAGCGCCTCGGCGTCCCAGGCGGTGCCCAGGTACTGGAAGTTGAAGGCCTGGTGCAGTTCGTCGGAGCGCAGGTAGTTGGCGGTGCGCTGGACGGTGGGGGTCCAGGCCTCGGCGACGGCGATGCGGCGGGTCTCCGGGTCGGTGCCGTACTCGTCCAGGATGCGGCGCCAGTCGCGGTAGATCTCGTGCACGCCGTCCTGGTCGAAGAAGGGCAGCACGTCGTTGCCGAGCAGCCGCAGCTGGTCGTGGTGGCCGATGTCGGGCAGTCCCTCCGCCTTGACCAGGCCGTGGGCGACGTCGATCCGGAAGCCGTCGACGCCCAGGTCCAGCCAGAACCGCAGCACCGAGCGGAACTCGTCGGCGACGGCGGTGTTCTCCCAGTTGAGGTCGGGCTGCTCGGGGGCGAAGAGGTGCAGATACCACTCCCCGGGGGTGCCGTCGCTGTTGACGGTGCGGGTCCAGGCCGGGCCGCCGAAGATGGACTCCCAGTCGTTGGGCGGCAGTTCGCCCGCCTCGCCCTGCCCGGGACGGAAGTGGAAACGTTCCCGCAGCGGGCTGCCGGGGCCCTCGCGCAGCGCCTGACGGAACCAGGAGTGCTGGTCGGAGGCGTGGTTGGGGACGATGTCCACGATCACCCGCAGGCCCAGCCCGTGCGCGTCGCCGATCAGCCGCTCGGCGTCGGCGAGGTCACCGAACATCGGGTCGACGACCCGGTAGTCGGAGACGTCGTAGCCGGCGTCGGCCTGCGGCGAGGCGTAGAAGGGGGACAGCCACACCGCGTCGACACCCAGGTCCCGCAGGTAGGGGAGCCTGCTGCGGACACCCTCCAGGTCGCCCATCCCGTCGCCGTCGGCGTCGGCGAAGCTGCGTGGGTAGACCTGGTAGATCACCGCGTCGCGCCACCAACCGGGTCTGCGGCCGGAGTCGGCAGCAGGGGCGGTCGGGTCGGCGGAGGAGGTGCGAGGCGCAGCCTCTCCGTCAAGGGTGGTGGCGGGCGACGGGTGGGGGGTCATGGGATCCCTTGGGTCTCAGGAGGCGGTCGAGTGACGGGGGTGTGCGGGGGCCCTGGGCCGCTAGCCCTTGGTGCCGCCGGCGGTGAGGCCGGCCACCAGGTGCTTCTGTACCAGGTAGAACACCACTCCGGCGGGAATGGCGATCAGCACGGCGCTGGCCGCCATGTAGTTCCACTGGGAGTTGTACTGGCTGATGTAGGTCTGCAGACCTACCGAGAGGGTGTACTTGTCGGCGGAGAGCATGAAGTGCGAGGCGAAGGCGACCTCGCCCCAGGCGGTGAGGAAGGTGTAGAACGCCGCGACGGACAGGCCCGGCTTGGCGAGCGGGACGATCAGCCGCCAGAAGGTGCCGAACGGCGAGAGGCCGTCGATGCGCCCGGCCTCGTCGATCTCGACCGGGATGGTGTCGAAGTAGCCCTTCAGCAGCCAGGCGCTGTAGGGGACGGCGGTGGAGCAGTAGACCAGGATCAGGCCCTGGTAGGTGTCCAGCAGGCCCAGACTGGCCATGATCTTGTACAGCGGGACCATCAGCACCGACACCGGGAACATCTGGGTGAGCAGGAAGGTGTACATCAGCGGACGGTGCCCGGGGAAGCGCATCCGGGAGACCGCGTAGCCGGCGCTGGCCGAGATCAGCACCCCCACGGCCATCGTACCCAGGCCCACGATCAGCGAGTTCAGCATCCAGGTGCCGAAGCCGGTGTGGTTGACCACGAAGCCGTAGTTGGACAGCGTCATCCGGCTGAGGATGCGGCCCGGGTGCAGGTAGTCGTCCTTGCCGGAGCCGAGCGAGATGTACAGGATCCAGGCCACCGGGAAGGCCGCGACGAACGCGGCGACCGTCAGCAGGCCGTGCAGGCCCACCGAGGCGAGCCTTCCGCGCTCACCGCGCAGCAGCGGGCGCCGGACGGGCTTCGCGGCGCCGACCCCGACGGGCCGGTCAGCGGTGGTGAGGGTGGACATCGGGTCTGCTCCTGCGGTGTCGCCGGGTTCGGGGAGGACGCTGGTGCTCATGCCGCAGCCTCGTTCCTGGACATCCAGCGACGGTAGAAGCCGGTGAAGACGACCAGGAGCGACAGGCAGATCACGCCGACCGCCGCCGATCCCGCGTAGTCCTGCGGCATCTGACCGAAGAACAGCTGGTAGGCGTAGGTGACCAGGATCTGCACGCTGTCGGTGCCGTTGGAGCCGAACAGCAGGTAGATGACATTGAACTGGTTGAAGGTCCAGATGATGCCGAGCAGCGTCACGGTGCTGCTCACCGGCCGCAGTCCGGGCAGGGTCACCTGGGTGAAGCGCTGCCACGGCGTGGCGCCGTCCATCTCGGCGGCCTCGTAGAGCTCGCTGGGGATGGACTGCAGTCCGCCGAGGAAGGACAGCATCATGAAGGGGAAGCCGACCCAGGTGTTGACCAGGATCGCGGCGACCTTCATCGCCAGCGGGTCGCTGAGCCAGCTGGGCTGGGGCAGGTGCAGCGCCCCGAGCAGCCCGTCGACGGCGCCGCCGTCGCTGAGCAGCAGCCGCCAGGAGAAGACGGTGACGAAGGTCGGCACGGCCCAGGGCAGGATCAGCAGCATCCGGTAGACCGCGCGGCCGCGCATCTTACGGTTCATCAGCACGGCCAGGCCGAGGCCGGTGCCGACGGTGAGCACCACGCAGACGACGGTCCAGACGATGGTCCACACGAAGTGCGGCACCAGCTGGTTGTCGGGGCCGGTGAGCAGGTCGACGTAGTTCTGGAAGCCGACCCAGGTGTAGCTGTCGGGGATGTGGTTGACCCCGATGGTGCGGCCGACGTTGAGGCTGTTGGCGTTGGTGAAGGTCAGGATCACGCCCTGCACCAGCGGGTAGCCGACCAGCACGGCGAGGACGACGACGACCGGGGTGCACATCACCCAGGCGTACCAGTGCTGGTCGTACGAGCGCCGCAGCCGGGCGATCAGCCCCGCCCGGGGTTCGCGGTCGCGGCGCTCCTTGCGGGCTCTGCCCTGGACGGCGACGGTCATCGGTCTGACACCTCTTCGGATCTGCGGCTGTTCGAGGGGCACGGCGGCCCGGTGGGCCGGTCCCGGATCGAGGACCGGCCCACCGGGTCGGGGTTCACTGGGTCGCGTAGGACGGGAGCAGCTTCTTGATGGCGATCGAGGCGTTGTTCAGTCCGGCCTGGGTGCTCTCCTGGCCGGCCAGGATCTTCAGCAGTTCGGTGTTGAACGGGGTGTACATGGAGCTGTACTCGGGGACGGCCGGGCGCGGCACGCCCGCGGTCAGGATCGACTGGAAGGCGGCGATCCCCGGGTTCGAGGTGACGGCGGAGGTGTACGCGTCGGTCCGGGTCGGCAGGGTCGCGTTCTTGGTCGCGATGGTGGCCTGCGAGGCGGCCGAGGTCATGAAGGCGATGAACTTCTCCGAGGCGGCCTGGTGGGCGGCGTCGGACCCGGCGTAGGCCACCAGGTTGTGGCCGCCGATCGGGGCGCCGGACTTGCCGCTGGATCCGGCCGGGACCGCGGCCACACCGAAGTTGGTCTTGTCGCTGAACGCCGAGCCCTTGTAGACGTTGGTGGTCTCCCACGGGCCCTGGACGATCATCGCGACCTTGCCGCTGCCGAACTTGTCCATCATGGTCGCGTAGGCGTTGGCCGTGGTGTCCAGCTTGGTGACACCGGGGCTGGCCAGCAGGCTCTTGATGGTGTCGATGCCCTTGACGGCGGCAGCGGAGTTGATGGTGATCTTCTGCGAGGTGGAGTCGATCATGTCGGTGCCCTCCCCGTAGAGGAACGGCATCGCGTAGTAGGAGGCGGCGTTGAACTCGAAGCCGTCGACGCCGTCCTTCTGCTTGATCAGCGCGGCGTCGGCCTTGAGCTCGTCCCAGGTGGTGGGGGCCTTGGTGATGCCGGCCTTGGTGAAGAGCGCCTTGTTGTACATCAGGCCGAGGGTGTCGGTGACCAGCGGCACGCCGTACTGGTGGCCGCTGTAGCCGGCCTGGGTGACGAGCTGCTTCTCGAAGGAGGCGCTGTCGGCGGTGGCGGCCGTGCCGTCCAGCGGCACCAGGTAGCCGGCCTTGGCGAAGCCGGAGGTCCAGCCGACGTCGGCGCGCAGCACGTCCGGCGCGCCCTTGCTGCCCGCGGCGGTCTGGAACTTGGTCTGCGCGTCGGCGAAGGGGACGTTGACGTACTTGACCGTGATGTTCGGGTTGGCCTTCTCGAAGTCGGAGACCAGGGCCTGGTAGGTGGGGGCCTCATTGGTCGCGTCCGAGGTGTCCCACCAGGTGATGGTGACCGGACCGTCGGCCTTGGCGCCAGAACCGGTGCTTCCGCTGCTGCTACTCCCGCAAGCGCTTGCAGAAACCGCTATCGCTGCCGCCAGAACGGCTGCCGCAATGCCACGACGCATTGTGAACTCCTTGGAGGGTGGATGCCCGAGTGGGTGGGTCGGCACCTGCGAAGGAGCCTCCCCGAGCCGACGCACCGTTGCTGCCGTCGGGCTTGGGGAGGAACGTAACAGGGGCGTGAGCGGCATGGAAAGACCTTGCAGCAACTTTCTGAAAGGCTGGGTGATCGTTACATTCGTGTGTCCAGGTCGTTGCCGCTCGGCTCATTGACCCCGCCCGGCGCGGGAGTCCACTGCTTGACAGCGGGCGGGCCGGGCCATGGGATGTGAGTGCATGCCTCACCAGGTATGCGTCCTGGTCAGAGTCGCTCAGGTCGCTCAGGAGGCGAAGGTGGCGTACTACCGCAGCGCGGGCACGATTCCCCCGAAGAGGCACACCCAACACCGGGACGGGGAGAGCGGCCGGCTCTACTTCGAGGAGCTGATGGGCGAGGAGGGCTTCTTCTCCGACTCGTCGCTGCTCTACCACCGGCATCTGCCGTCGGCGATGGTGGACAGCCGGGTCTGGCAGCTCCCCGAGGACAAGCCCGAACCCAACCACCCGCTCAAGCCCTACCACTTCCGGCTGCACGAGCTCTTCCCCGGCGAGAGCTGGCGCCAGTCCGATCCGGTCCGCGACCGCCGCACCGTCCTCGGCAACGCCGACGTCCGCATCGCCTATGTCGCCGCCGGACTGCCCTCCCCGCTCTACCGCAACGGCACCGGCGACGAGTGCGTGTACGTGGAGTCCGGCGCCGGGGTGCTGGAGAGCGTCTTCGGCAGCATCGAGGTCGGCCAGGGCGACTACGTCATCGTGCCCAGGGCCACCACCCACCGCTGGCTGCCCACCGGGGACGCCCCGCTGCGGCTCTACGCCATCGAGGCCAACAGCCACATCACCCCGGCCCGGCGCTACCTGTCCAAGTACGGACAGCTGCTGGAGCACGCACCCTATTGCGAGCGCGACCTGCGCGGCCCGGTCGGACCGCTGCTCGCCGAGGACATCAGCGCTGATGTGGACGTCTACGTCAAGCACCGGGTCGGCGGGTCGATCGGCGGCACCGTGCTGACCGTGCCCACCCACCCCTTCGACGTGGTCGGCTGGGACGGCTGCCTCTACCCCTACGCCTTCAACATCGGCGACTTCGAGCCGATCACCGGACGGGTCCACCAGCCCCCGCCCGCGCACCAGGTCTTCGAGGGCGACAACTTCGTCATCTGCAACTTCGTGCCGCGCAAGGTGGACTACCACCCGCTGTCGATCCCGGTCCCCTACTACCACTCCAACGTCGACAGCGACGAGGTGATGTTCTACTGCGGCGGGAACTACGAGGCCCGCAGGGGCTCCGGCATCGGCCAGGGCTCGGTCTCGCTGCACCCCGGCGGCCACACCCACGGCCCGCAGCCCGGCGCCTACGAGCGCAGTATCGGCGCCGAGTTCTTCGACGAACTCGCGGTGATGGTCGACACCTTCCGTCCGCTGGACCTCGCCGAGGGCGGGCGGGCGAGCGACGACGGCCGCTACGCCTGGAGCTGGAGCGGCCGCGGGCCCGGCGGTGAGGGGTGAGCTGGGTTCCCGTCCCGGAGGGTTCCGGATTCACCCTCGACAACCTGCCGTACGGGGTGTTCACGCCGCTGCGCGGCGGCAGGCCCGTCGGCGAGCCCCGGGTCGGGGTCGCCATCGGCGAACATGTGCTGGACCTGGCCGCGATGTGGGCCGGCACACCGCTGGGCGCGGACCTGGCAACCGGCTCGCTGAACCGCTTCCTGCGGCGCGGGCCCAGGGAATGGGCCTATGTCCGCGCCGAGGTCCGCCGGATGCTGGAGACCGACGAACGGCGCCGCTTCTGCGAGCGGAGCCTGCACCGGATCGACGAGGTGGCGCTGCGGCTGCCCGTCGAGGTCGCCGACTACGTCGACTTCTACGCCTCCGAGGCGCACGCCACCAACCTCGGCCGGATCTTCCGCCCCGGCGCGCCCGAGCCGCTGCTGCCCAACTGGAAGCACCTGCCGGTCGGCTACCACGGCCGGGCCGGCACGGTTGTGCCCTCCGGCACCCCGGTGCGGCGGCCGAGCGGGCAACGGGGGGCCGGTGACTTCGGTCCCAGTCTCAGGCTGGACATCGAGGCCGAGGTCGGCTTTGTCGTCGGCGCGCCGTCGACGCTCGGCGAACCCGTCTCCACCGGGGCCTTCGCCGAGCATGTCTTCGGCGTGGTCCTGGTCAACGACTGGAGCGCCCGCGACCTCCAGCGCTGGGAGTACCAGCCGCTGGGACCGTTCCTGGGCAAGTCCTTCGCGACGTCGGTCTCGCCGTGGGTGGTCCCGCTGGCCGCGTTGGAGGCAGCCAGGGTGCACGGACCGGACCAGCGTCCGGAGCCGCTGCCGTATCTCGCCGAGAAGGAACCCTGGGGCCTGGACCTGCAGTTGGAGATCCTGCTCAACGGCGAGGTGGTCTCCCGTCCGCCCTACCGCGACACCTACTGGTCCCCGGCGCAGATGCTCGCCCATATGACCGTCAACGGCGCGTCGCTGCGCACCGGCGACCTGTTCGCCTCCGGCACGGTGTCCGGCCGGGGGGCCGAACAGCGCGGCTCGCTTCTTGAGTTGAGCTGGAACGGGGAGCGGCCGCTGCGGCTGGGGGACGGCAGCGAGCGGGGGTTCCTGGCGGACGGCGACACGGTGACGATTCGTGGGAGTGCACCGGGGGTTGGTGGCGGGCGCATCGGGTGGGGGGAGGTCAGCGGGACCGTGGTGGGGTAGGTGGGAACGGAGCGGACCGTAGTTGGCTTGTCGCGCAGTTCCCCGCGCCCCTGGGGGCTGCAACGGAACCGCTGTGGGTGAGTTGCAGCCCCCTCAGGGGCGCGGGGAACTGCGCGGCCAGCCCGGCACACGCTGCACCGAAGAACATTGCAGACGCTGTGCAAAGAATTGCGACGCCCCGTACGCGACCCTCGGCACGTACGGGACGTCGCAGCGGCGCAGCTGAGGACCTGTCAGGTGGTCCGCAGCCACACCGCCGTATCGGGGGGCAACTGTCCGCCCGGGGTGGGGCCGCTGGCCAGCAGGAGCGCCGCCGACGCCGACCCCGGCAGGGGCACCGTGGCGTCAGAGAGATTGACCAGGCAGGCGAAGCCGGCACCGCGCCGGAAGGCGAGGACCCGCGGGCCGAGGGCGGCGCCGTCCGGCCCCTGCGTCAGCCACTCCATCGGGCCGTCGCCCAGCGCAGCGTCCTCGCGTCGGATCCGCAGCGCCTCCCGGTAGAGCGTCAGCATCGAGGCCGGGTCGCCGGCCTGGGCCTCGGCGCTCAGCTCGGCCCAGGCCGCAGGTTGCGGCAGCCACGGCTCCGCCCCCGCCGTCGGTGGGCTGAAGCCGTACGGCGGGGCCGCCCCGGACCAGGGGATCGGCACCCGGCAGCCGTCCCGGCCCGGGTCCACCCCGCCGGTGCGGTGGTACATCGGGTCCTCGATCCGGTCCGCCGGGATGTCCTCCACCTCGGGCAGCGCCAACTCCTCACCCTGGTACAGGTAGACCGACCCGGGCAGGGCCAGCGAGAGCAGCGCGGCGGCGCGGGCCCTGCGGGTGCCCAGTTCCAGGTCGGTCGGGATGCCGTGGGCCTTGTCGGCGAAGTCGAAGCCGGTGTGCTCGCGGCCGTAGCGGGTGGCGGTGCGGGTGATGTCGTGGTTGGCCAGCACCCAGGTGGCCGGCGCGCCGACCGGGGCGTGCACGGCCAGCGTGGTGGTGATGGTGTCCCGGAGTTCGACCGCGTCCCAGGGGCAGGCCAGGAAGCCGAAGTTGAAGGCGGTGTGCAGTTCGTCGGGCCGCAGGTAGCGGGCGAAGCGCTCCGGGTCCGGCAGCCAGACCTCGCCGATCAGGGCGCGCGGCTGCGGGTAGGAGTCGGCGATGGCCCGCCAGGAGCGGTAGATGTCGTGCAGTTCCTCCCGGTCGATGTAGGGGTGCGGCTCGTCCGGGGGGTGCGGGGCGTCGTAGTCGTAGTCCGGCAGGGCCGGGTCCTTGACCAGTTCGGCGGCCGAGTCGATGCGGACGCCGGCCGCGCCGCGGTCGAACCAGAACCGCAGCACGTCCTCGTGTTCGCGACGGATCTCCGGGTGGTCCCAGTTGAGGTCGGGCTGCTCGGGGGCGAAGCGGTGCAGGTACCACTCCCCCGGCGTCCCGTCCGGCTCGGTGACCCTGGTCCAGGCGGAGCCGCCGAACTGGGAGCGCCAGTTGTTGGGCGCCAGTTCGCCGTGCTCGCCGCGGCCGGGCCGGAACCAGAAGCGGGCCCGTTCGGGCGACCCCGGCGGCGCGGCCAGCGCCTGCTGGAACCAGGTGTGCTGGTCCGAGACATGGTTGGGGACGATGTCGACGATGGTACGGATGCCCAGGTCGAGCGCCTCCGCGATGAGCTTCTCGGCCTCGGCCAGGGTGCCGAAGGCCGGGTCGATGTCACGGTAGTCGGCGACGTCGTAGCCGCCGTCGGCGAACGGCGAGTTGTACCAGGGGGTGAACCAGAGTGCGTCGACACCGAGTTCGGAGAGGTAGGGAAGCCGGGAGCGTACGCCGGCGAGGTCGCCGACTCCGTCGCCGCCCGCGTCGGCGAAACTGCGTACGTACACCTGGTAGATCGCGGCGTCGCGCCACCACTGGGGCTCGTGCACGGTAGGGGTCTCCATCTGTCGGGGACGGGGCTGGTCCGGGGCAGGACCAATCACGGGGCGGGCGCGGCACTGCGGGAGGGTGTCCGCGGCAGTCTGTCGGGAAGTCAGCCCTTGAGGCTGCCCGCGGTCAGGCCGGCCATGATGTTGCGCTGGAAGAAGAGGAAGAACAGGATCGTCGGCACCGCCGAGATGGCCGATGCCGCGATGAGCACGTTCTCGGGCACGCCCTGGGAGAGCGAGTAGATGCCGGCGTTCAGAGTCTGCTTGGTTGGGGAGGGCTCGGCCAGCAGCGGCCAGAGGAAGTCCTTCCAGACCGCGACCAGGGCGAAGATGGACACCACCGAGATGATGGGCCGGGACATCGGGAGCACCAGCGACCAGAGGATCCGGATCGATCCGGCTCCGTCGATCGAGGCCGCGTCCAGCAGTTCCTGGGGGATCGAGTCGAAGAATCGTTTCAGTAGGAAGATGTTGAAGGCGTTGGCGACCGACGGCAGCCAGATCGCCCAGGGCGTGTTCAGCAGGTTGACGTGCAGCACCGGCAGGTCGATGACGGTGAGGTACTGCGGCACGATCAGCACCATGGCCGGGATCATCAGGGTAGCGAGCATCGCCCCGAGCACGGCGTTGCCGAGGACCGGGCGCAGCTTGGAGAAGGCGTAGGCCGCGCCGATGTCGAAGACCAGCTGGAAGAACAGCGCCCCGAAGGCGTAGATCAGCGTGTTCGTCAGCAGCTGGGCCAGGTTGAGCTGGGTCCAGGCGGTGCCGTAGGTGCTGGGGGTGATCTTCTTGGGGAACAGCGTGGGCGGGCTCTGGATCGCCTCGGCGGTGGTCTTGAGGCCGCCGGTGACCATCATGTAGAGCGGTCCGAGGAAGACCAGGCTGAACACCAGCAGGGTCAGCACCAGCACGGTCCAGTAGACGACCCGTCCGCGCGGGCGGTTCAGCTGGACCCGGGAGACCAGGGTCCGGGTGGACGTCTCGGCTGCGACAGCCATGGCTGACCTCACTGTTCCGCTCGGCGGCTGATCCACCGGTAGACGAGGGCGAACGCGACCAGCACCAGGAGCAGCAGCAAACCCAGGGCCGAAGCGGCCCCGTAGTTGCTGAAGTTGAAGGCGTACTGGTAGACGAGATAGACGATGGTGGTGGTGGAGTTGTCGACCCCCTGCCCGCCGTTGGTGAGCACGAAGGGCTCGACGAAGACCTGCATGGTCGCCACGATCTGCAGCATCAGCAGCATGCTGAGGATCAGCCGGGTCTGAGGGATCGTCACATGCCATACGCGGCGCAGGATGCCGGCCCCGTCGATCTCCGCGGCCTCGTAGAGCTCGCCGGGGATGCCCTGTAGTGCGGCCAGGTAGATCAGGGTGGCGCCGCCCATGTTCATCCAGGTGGAGGCGATCACCACGGCGATCATCGAGGTGTTCGCCGACTGCAGCCACTGCAGCGTGGGCAGACCGACCGCGTGCAGGATGTGGTCGAACAGGCCGTACTCGGGGTTGTAGAAGTACTGGAACAGCACCAGCGAGGCGACCGGCGGCAGCATCACCGGCAGGTAGACCACGACCCGCAGGTAGGCGCGGGCGTGCCGGAACTCGTTGAGCACGACGGCGACGAAGAACGGCACCGCATAGCCGAGCAGCAGCGCGAGCAGGGTGAAGTAGAGGGTGTTCCTCCAGGCCTGGCCGAAGCTGGGGTCGTTCCAGACCTGGTTGAAGTTGTGCATGCCGACCCACCGGGTGCGGCCGAGCTTCTGCTTCTGGAAGCTCATGATGAACTCCCGGACCATGGGGTACCAGGAGAAGAGGCCGAAGCAGAGCAGCGCTCCGATCAGGAAGCCGTAGGCGCTGATGTTGCGCCGCAGCTCCCGGACGAAGTCGCCCTGCCTGCGCGGTGTCCGCCGGGGATCGGGACCCGGTTCGGTGGTGCTCACCAGTACCTCGATTGCCGCCATCGGGGCTCCTGACAATGCCTGGACGGGGACGACGGTGGCGGGGCGGCCCGGACAGCGGCCGCCCCACTCCGGCGTTCGGATCGGTTGCCGCTGCTACTTGTTGGCGAGGACCTGGTTGACCTGGGTCTCCGCGGTCTTGAGCAGCTGCTGGAGGTTGGCGTTGGGGTTGGTCAGCGTGGACGCCATGGCGGTGTCCAGCACCTTGTAGATGTCCTGGGCGTTGCCGGGCTCCAGGTCGCCGGGGACCGCGGCCTGGATGAACGGCGCGTAGTTGGCCACCGGCATGGTCGCGTTGGCGGCCTTGAGCGTGTTGTCGGCCTGCAGCGAGGCGCCCTGGTAGAACTCGGGCTCGGGCAGGCCGACGGCCTGGTTGGTGCTCTTGGCGCGGGCGTAGTTGAACTGGCCCTGACCCATGGTCAGCTTGAGGAAGTTGACCAGGGCGACGCCGGCCTTGATCTGATCCGGGGTGTCCTTGACGTTGAACATGTAGTCGTCGCCGCCGGCCAGGGTGCCCTTGGCGGGACCGTCGGTGCCGGGGATCGGGCCCATGCCGTAGTCGGAGTACTTGGCGTTGAGCTGCTGCACCATGTAGGTGATGTCGTCCGGCGCCGCGACGTACATGCCGAGCTTGCCGGAGGCCATCTGCTTCTGCAGGTCGCCCCACTTGTAGAGCTGGGTGGCGCCCATGGCGTTGTCCTTGAACCGCAGGTCGTGCAGGTTCTGCAGGACGGAGAGGCCCTGGGCGTCGTTGAAGGCGGCGGTCTTGCCGTCGCTGCTGACGACCGGGGCGCCGAGGGCGTCCATCTCGGCGACGAAGTGCCAGCCGCCGTTGTTGCCCGCGCTGTAGTCGCCGTAGCCGCTGATGCCGCCGCCCAGCTTCTGGATCGCGGCGGCGTCGGTGGCGACCTCGGCCCAGGTGGTCGGCGGCTTGTCGGGGTTGAGGTTGGCCTGCTTGAACAGGTTGCGGTTGATGATCATGCCCATGGAGTAGTTGCTCCGCGGGATGCCGTACAGCTTGCCGCCCGACTTCTGGCCGTCCAGCACGCCCGGGAGGATGTCGTTCAGGGTGGGGACGGTGGTGGCGTTGACGTACTGGGTGATGTCCGCGGCCTGCCCGGAGTCCAGCACCTGCTGCTTGTCGGTGAAGTACGTGTAGAAGACGTTCGGCTCGGTGTGGCCGGCGAGGGCCGCGGTGAACAGCGCCGGGGTCTCGCACGGGAAGGTGTCGATGCTCTTCACCGTGACGTTGGGGTTCTGCTTCTCGAACGCGGCGATGTCGTCGACCCACTGCTGACGGGGAACCGGCTGGCTGGTCGGCGGTTCGCAGTCGATGCTGATGGTCACCTTGCCGCCGCCCGAACCCGCGCTGGCGCTACCGCCGTTGGAAGCAGTCTTGGTGCTGCTGCCACACGCGGCCGCGGTGAGGCCGACAGTTGCCGCGAGGAGCAGGGCGGCCGTTCTACGGGTGCGAGGACTGGTCAGTCGCTCACTGGTCATTGTGAGGACCCTTCTGGGTGGCGATTCAGGGTGTCGTTGCGGTGTGATGCGGCACACTTAACCATCGCCAGCAGATGACCACAATATGTCGACCAAAGATTGCAAGATTTCGACATGGTAACGAGAGGGCATGACAAAGGGGTCGGACGGTAACCGTCCGACCCCTTGACGCTGCGCTGTGTACGGATCTAGCCCCGGCTGCGCACCGGCCCGGTGGAGCCGCGCACCACCAGCTCCGGCTCGAAGAGCAGCTCGTCATGGGTGACCCGGGCGCCGGCGATCTCGCTCGCCAGCAGGTCCACCGCGGCCCTGCCCATCGCCTCGATCGGCTGCCTGATGGTGGTCAGCGGCGGGTCGGTGCAGGTCATGAAGGAGGAGTCGTCGTAGCCGACGATGGAGACGTCGCCGGGGACGGTGAGCCCCGCGCGGCGCACCGCGCGCACCGCGCCCAGCGCGATCGGGTCGCTGGCGCAGATGATGCCGGTGACTCCGCGGGCCACCAGCCGTCCCGCCGCGACCTGGCCGCCCTCCAGCGAGAACAGCGCGTGCTCGATGTGCGCGTCGGGCAGCTCGACGCCGGCCCGCTCGGCGGCGATCCGCGCCGCGGCGAGCTTGCGCCGGGAGGGGACGTGGTCCGGGGTGGCCAGCACCAGGCCGATCTTCCGGTGGCCGAGCGAGACCAGGTGTCCCAGCGCCTGCTCCACGGCCACCGCGTCGTCGCAGGAGACCTGCGGGAAGCCGAGCCCGTCGATGGCGGCGTTGAGCAGCACGGTGGGCAGCCCGCGCTGGGCCAGCCGCTCGTAGTGCTCGTGCGGGGAGTCCGCCTGCGCGTAGAGCCCGCCGAAGAAGACCACCCCGGAGACGTGCTGCTGCAGCAGCAGTTCGACGTAGTCGGCCTCGGACACCCCGCCGGCGGTCTGGGTGCACAGCACCGGGGTGAACCCCTGCTGCGCCAGCGCCCCGCCGACCACTTCGGCGAAGGCCGGGAAGATCGGGTTCTGCAGCTCCGGCAGGACCAGGCCGACCAGCCGGGAGCGCTCCCCGCGCAGCTGGGTCGGCCGCTCGTACCCGAGCACGTCGAGCGCGGTCAGCACCGCGGTCCTGGTGTTCTCGGAGACGCCGGGCTTGTCATTGAGGACGCGGCTGACCGTCGCCTCGCTGACCCCGACTTTCTTCGCCACTTCAGCAAGTCGTCGTGTCATGCCCGCAAGTGTATGTCATGGAGCGCAAGCTGCTTACTATTTCTTGCAATCCAGTGACAAAAACTATCCGGCCTGCACGGCCTGAGCTGCGCGGGCGGGCGTGCACGCCGCCAGCAGCGGAGCGGGCCAGGCGGTCACCACTCCGGCGTGCAGCTCGACGAAGACGCACCCGTCCTCGGCGCCGGAGACCGCCACCACCGTACTGCCGACCGTACTGCCGTTCAGCCGTCCCGGGAGCGCCGACTGCCGAAATGTGACGCCGGGCGCCGCCTTGGCCCGGGACAGCAGCGCGGCCGTGTCCGCCTCCAGCGCCGCCGCGGTGCCGGACAGCGGGGTCAGCCGGTCCGCCAGCGCCTCGGCCTTCCCGGCCGCCGTGAGCAGGCCGGCCGCCAGCGGCGGGCAGTCCGTCGAGCTCCGGACGGCCGCGGCCGGGCCGCCCGTCCAGCTGAAGTCGTAGCAGCGCCGCACCGTCGTCCTCCGGTGCCCGGTCAGGGCTCCGCCGACCGCCGTACCGGTGATCCGCACGGTCAGCTCGACCCGGCCCGGGGCCGGACCGTAGCGGGCGTCCAGCAGTTGGCCGCCGACCCGTCGCACCGCGCCCGTATACGCCGCCTCCGCCACCGGGCCCGCCTCCGAGGAGCCGGCCTGCGGGACCGCCCGCAGGGCGAGGAGCAGCGAGGAGGCCCGGTAGTCCGCCGCGGCCTCGGCCTGGGCCCGTCCGTGCGCGGAGCCGATCCAGCCGGCGAACTGACCCACCGCGACCAGCGCCAGCAGGCTGCAGAGCAGCAGCACGAAGCCGAGCCCGTAGCGCCAGTGGAACCGGGGACGGGGCAGCCGACCGCGCGCGTCGGCCTGGGCTGCGAGTCCGACCACAGCTGTCTCCCCCCTCCCCTCACCCACGTGTGATGGACAGACTCCCAGATGTGCCCGTCCGGTGAAGAACTATGAAGAACCATTGTGGGCCCGGTCGAGCAGGTTTACGGGCGAACGGACACAGCCGCAGCGGCACGGACCGCTCACCGTCGGGCCCGGCGCCGGTGAACCGGCCCGCTGTACCGCTCGGCCTACGACGAAGAACGGAGCACCAGGCTACTGGTTCCGGGGGAGCGGATGCCCCCCGGCCGGCGGCAGGAGGGGCGGAGCGACCGGCGCAGATGAGACTTCCGCACCTGGTGTTCACCGAGTCGCGCTCCGGGTCTTACCCCAGTCCTCTAGTTTGGTGTGGCCGAACGAGTCAGTTTGACCGAATCTTGGGGACCTTCTCTCAGTATGTCCGTTCCTTCTGCGGCTCTGACCAGCCGCCGCTTCGCCGTCCTGCGCCCGGTCCCCGGGTCCGGCCGACAGAGTCCGTCGTACCTGCACCGGACGCTGAGCCTGCTCGCCGTGCTCGCCCTCTTCCAGGGCATGGCGGAAGCGATCCGCGCGCACGCGCTGGCGAACCACACCGTGCTGGTGCTCCTGCTGGCGCTGTACGCGTCGCTGGTGCTGCTGGCCGTGCTGGTGCTCACGGTGCGCCGGCAGCGCGCCCTGGTCCGGGTGGACCTGGCCGTGCTTCTGGCCGGCTTCCTGCGCTTCGCCGCGCTGTTCCTGGCCTCGGTCGGTTCGCACCAGCGGGCCTACCAGGACGACGAGGGGCCGCTGGTCACCCTCGCGGCCCGGGCCCTGGTCGCCGGGGGCCATGTCTACGGGCACCACTGGCCGCACTTCGCCCAGCAGTTCGGCGTGGGAACCACCCCGCTGATGAACGGCGAGTACGCGGACACCTTCAGCTATCCGCCGCTGAGCGCCCTGCTGGCCGCACCCTTCGTCAACAGCCTGCCCTCCTGGGTGCCCGTGCTCAGTCTGTTCGCCTTCGCCGGACTGACCGCGACCGCGGTGTTCATGTTCTGGGCGCTGCCGGCGCAGCTGCGTCCCGCCGCCACGCTGATCTGCTTCGGCATGGGCTGGTACTTCTTCTACGTCAGGAACGGCTACCCGGTCTTCCTGGCGCTGCCGTTCCTCGCCGTCGCGGTCCACCGGTGGACCCGTACCGGGGCCGGCGGGGTGCTGGGCCGACAGGGCGTCGTCTCGGCGGTCTGCCTCGGCATCGCCGCCTCCGCCCACCAGCTCGGCTGGTTCCTGGCGCCCTTCCTGCTGGCCGGCATCCTGCTGGCGCGCCGCGGCGAGCTGCCCTGGCGCGGCGCGCTCCTGGTGACCGGCCGCTGGGCGGGCATCGCCCTCGGCACCTTCCTGCTGGTCAACCTGCCGTTGATGATCCGGGACGGCACCGCCTGGCTCAGCGGGATCGGCGGGGTACTCACCCAGCACGCGACCCCGCAGGGGCTGGGCGCGATCGACATCAGCTTCTACCTGACCTCCGGCACCGGCAATCTGGCCATGTACTCCTACGCCGCCGCCCTGCTGCTGGTCGCGACGCTGGTCGCGCTGCTGCTCTACCCCCGGCGGCTGTCCCCGGCCCTGGCCCTGCTCCCCTGGCCCGCCTTCCTGCTGGCGCCGCGCTCCCCCGAGACCTACTTCGTCCTGCTCACCCCGCTCTGGCTGATCGCCTTCGCCAGTTGCCCGCAGGAGGACTACCGGCGTCTGTGGCAGTGGCGCCCCGGGCTGCTCACCCACCGCCGGGTCCGACTGGCCCTGCCCGCCCTGCTCGGCCTCCCGGCCCTGCTCTGCCTCCTGGTCGCGGTCGCCTCCCCGGTCCCGCTGAAGCTGGACATCTCCGCGGTGCAGACCACAACCACGACCACGACCACCACTACTGCCGGCAGTTCCACCGGCACCGGCAGCAGCACCCTCGACATCACCGCACTGACCGTGAAACTGACCAACACCTCGGACGCCGTGCTCACCCCGCAGTTCGCCTCCAGCGACAACGCCTGGGTCAGCTTCGGCTGGAGAGTCGCCTCGGGCCCGGCCATCCTGGCCCCCGGCGGCTCCGGCACCTACCGACTGGTCCGCCGTAACGCCAGCTCCACCGGCTCAGGCGGCCGGACCTATCTGCGCGTGTTCACGGACGACCCGCAGACCCTCACCAGCGCACTGATCCCAGCTCACTGACCGGTCCGCACCGCTGGGCCCTCGGCCGCGCTGAGGGCGTGTTCGACCACGGACACCAGCACCTGCTTGGCGGATTCCCGGACCCGGGCGTCGCACTGCACCAGCGGGATCTCCGGGCCGAGGTCGAGGGCCGCGCGCACCTGCTCCATCGGATACGGGCGGGCGCCCTCGAAGCAGTTGACGGCCACCACGAAGGGGATGCCGCGCTGCTCGAAGTAGTCCACCGAGGGGAAGCACTCGTCGAGCCGCCGGGTGTCGGCCAGCACGACCGCGCCCAGCGCACCCACCGCGAGCTCGTCCCACACGAACCAGAAGCGGTCCTGCCCCGGGGTGCCGAACAGGTAGACGGCCAGGCCCTCGCGGATGTCGATCCGTCCGAAGTCCATGGCGACAGTGGTGGTGGTCTTCGCCTCCACCCCCACCGTCCGGTCCACCGGCCGTCCGGCCTCGCTCAGTTGCTCCTCGGTCCGCAGCGGACGGATCTCACTGACCGCACCGACGAGCGTTGTCTTGCCCACCCCGAACCCCCCGGCCACAAGGATCTTGAGAGCCACGGGTGCGGTGACGACGCCGGTACGAGGGGTTATCGGATCCACGCGCGAGATCCTATCGGCTTCCCGCAGCCCTGACGGGCCCCGATGCCGGGCTAACCGGACCGGGCCGACAGTTGGGCGAAGCGGGCCAGGCTCTGGGTGTAGGCGACCGGGGTTACGTGGACGGGGCCGGTGTAGGGGTGGGTCATGTGCAGGACCAGGTAGATGCCGAAGCCGACCACTGCGCCGACCAGTCCCAGGGCGATGGACTCGCGCAGGTGGAAGGTGAGTCCGGCGATGGGTGCGTACAGCAGGACCAGCAGGCCGGCTCCGATCAGGGCCGGGTAGAGCGGGGCGGGGAGGGTGGCCTGGGTGTCCGCCAGGCGGATCTGGCGGGTGGTGTAGACGGTGGCAAGGTCGGTCAACTCCTGGGCCCTGCTGGGGCTGTTGGCCGGGAGCGCCGCTACGTGGGCCCTGACTGCGTCCAGGTCGTTCCAGGTGGCCGGGTTGGCGCTGCCGCGCGCCATGGTGGTCCACTCGCTGCCGATGACCGAGGTGACGTAGTTCGCCAGCAGCGGTCGGGTGGTCGGATCGGCGTCGGTGTAGGCGGCGTTGAGGGCACGGGACTCGTCGAAGGTGTGCCCGCGGGCGGTGTTGATGTTGGACCAGGAGCCTGCGATCAGAAAGGCCGCCACCAGGATGAAGGCGGACAGCGAGGCGGAGCCCAGGAAGCTGAGCGCTCCGCCTGAGAAGGTCCCCTCCCTGGAGCGGATGGTGCGGCCGAAGGCCGCCAGGACGACGACGGCGGTGAGTGCGCCGAGGAGGACGAAGAGAACGAATCCGAGAATCAACGGTGCCTCCCGACAGCGTGGTTGATGAAGCTCGCGCCGGCCGCGATCAGCGCCGGCAGGGTGACCGCGACCAGGATGAAGGCAGCCTCGGGGGATCCGCTGGTGGCCGGCGCGGCGTTGTCGGTGATGATCCGCGGCGGCGCGGTGGCGGTGTGGATCTGTGCTGGCCTGGGTGGAGTCGGCAGTGCGGCGCGCGGGTGTGGCGGCGGTGTCGGTGTCGGAGTCGGACGCACCACGATCGGGGCTGGATGGTGTACCGGGGCCGGAGTGTGACGGACCGTCGGATGCACGACAGGGCGCACCACCGGATGCGGCTTCGGGGGCGGCGTCGGCCGGGGAGTCGGCTGCGGCTCGGGCGGGGCGCTGCAGTGCGGGAACGGTGGGAAGGACGGGAAGGACGGCAGGGTCGGAAAAGCGGTGGGTGGTGGACCGTCCGTGGGCAGCGGCGGTGGCGGCGGCACCGGAGGTGGTGGCAGTGGCGTTACGGTACAGATCCAGTGATGATGATGGTGGTGGTGACATGGTGCCATGCGCGCAAGGATTGCCCGGCGCCGCAGCACTCCACGGGGAGATGCGGCAAACCCACCCATCAGGGTGAATACGCCTCAAACACCTGATGCATCAAGGGTGGCGACGATCCGACGCCGTCCGACCGGCGACGGGGCCTACAGCGCGCGCAGCCCCTGGATGACCTCGCGCAGCACACTCACGTCCGGCAGCAGCGCCGTGGGCACCGGTCGGCTCACCCGGATCAGTTCCGCGTCCAGGAGGTCGCCCAGCAGGATGCGTACCACGCCCAGTGGCAGATCGGTCTCCGCGGCGACCTCCGCGACCGAGAGCGGTCGGGACCGGACCAGTGCCAGGATCTGCTGGTGCTCGGGGCCGTCCGCGCCCTCCCCGGCGTCCGGCTCGGTGAGGCCGGACCGGTCGGCGGCGACGACCTGGGCGATCACGTCGAACGCCGCGCCCTCCGCGTGCCGGGTACGGCCCCGGGTGAGCGTGTAGGGGCGTACCAGCTGCGACTGTTCGGCCTCGTCGTCCCAGGAGTCGTCACCCAGCGAGCCGCCGTCGTGGCCCGGGTCGTCATGGTCGGCGTCCTGATGGCTGCCGTCCTCATGGCCGGCGCCGTCCGGTTCGGCGCCGTCCTCCTCCGGTAGTCCGTCGTTCTCCCAGGAGCTGTCCCCCCAGGCCCTTCGACCCCGTCCGCCGAGGCCCCCCGTCTCCGGCACGATGCCACTCACCGCCCCGTGGGCAGGCCCGCCCGGGGCTCGCTGCCGAGGTGCTCGCCGACCCGCTTGACCAGCAGCGCCATCTCGTAGGCGATCAGGCCCACGTCCGCCTCGGCCTCGCTGAGCACCGCCATGCAACTGCCGTCCCCGGCGGCCGTGACGAAGAGGAAGGCACGGTCCAGCTCGATCATGGTCTGTCTGACGCCGCCGGCGTTGAAGTGCCGGCTGGCGCCCTTGGCCAGGCTGTGGAAGCCGGACGCGACGGCGGCCAGGTGCTCCGCGTCCTCGCGGGTCAGCCCGGAGGAGGCCCCGGTGGCCAGCCCGTCGCTGGAGAGCACGACCGCGTGGCGGATCTCGGGGACGCGGCGCACCAGGTCGTCGAGCAGCCAGTTGAGATCGCCGGGGGACGTGTTCGGTACGGTCATCGGGAGGGTCCTTCCGCTGAGGGTTCGGGGGATGCGCCCGCGCGGGCGGTGTGCGGATCATCGGCCGGGAGCGCCTGGCCCTGGTCGGCGCCGGCCCGGCCACGGCCCCGGCTGAGGCCGCGCTGGAACGAGGCGAAGGTGGCCCGCACCTCCTCGGGCGAGCGCTCCCGCACCGGGGGCTGCTCCTGCACCGACGGCTCGGAGTGCTCGGCGGCGGCCTCCTGGGCTGCGACCCGCAGCTGCGGGGCCAGGCTCGCCTGGCGCACCCGGCGCGGCAGCAGCGGCGCCGGATCGGGCACCTCACGCGCCGGCACCTCACGCACGGGCGCCTCACGCGCGGGCGTCTCACGCGCGGAACCGTCCCGCGCCGCCAGATAGCTGTCGGCCCGGCTGGACACCGGACGCCGCTTGGGCAGGGCCGCCAGGCCCTGTTCCTCCCGGACCGCGGCCGGGAACGGCGCCGCATGGCGCGGGCCCCTCCTGCGCTGCGGCCCCGATTCCCCGGCCCCGCCGGGCTGTTCCGGCCCCCCGACGCCACCGGCCGCAGCCGCACCCGCGCCCGTACCGTTGCCCGCACCCGCGCCCGTCGGCAGCTCCCTGCGGGCCCGCGAACGGGTCACCTGCAGTGCGTTGAGCGGCAGCGCATGCTCGGCCGTGAGCTCGGACTCGGACTCCTCCACCGGAGCGTCGCCGCCCCGCGAGGGGACCTCGGTGATCAGCTCGCGCGGCAGCAGCACCACCGCGGTCGTCCCCCCATAGGGCGAGCGCCGCAGCGACACCTGCACGCCGTGACGGGTACTCAGCCGGCTGATGACGAACAGCCCGAGCCGGTCCGTGTCCGTGAGGTCGAAGTCGCCGCCGGTGGCGAGCCGGGAGTTGGCCGCCGCCATCGCCTCCTCGCCCATGCCCAGCCCGCGGTCGTCGATCTCCAGGACGAATCCGTTGGCGACCTCCTCGCCCTGGATCCTGACCTGGGTGTGCGGCGGGGAGAACACCGCGGCGTTCTCGACGAGTTCGGCGATCATGTGCACGATGTCGGACACCGCCCCGCCGACGACGGCCACCTGCGGCATCCGGTGCACCCGTACCCTGGCGTAGTCCTCGACCTCGCCGACGGCGGCCCGCACCACGTCCAGGATCCGCACCGGACGGCGCCAGTTCCGGCCTGGCGCCGAGCCGGAGAGGATGATCAGGCCCTCGGCGTGGCGGCGCATCCGGGTGGTGAGGTGGTCGAGCCGGAACAGGTCCTCCAACTCGTCCGGGTCCTCGGCGCGGCGCTCCATCTCGTCCAGCAGGGTGAGCTGCCGGTGCAGCAGGGCCTGGCTGCGCCGGGCCAGGTTGACGAAGACCGCGGCGACCCCGCGGCGCAGGTCGGCCTGCTCGACGGCGGCCTCGACCGCGGCCCGCTGCACCGCGTTGAAGGCCCGGCCGACCTGGGCGATCTCGTCGTTGCCGCTGGGCCGGACGGTCACCTGGGGCACCTCGGCCGCGAGGTCGACCCGGTCGCCCGCACGCAGCCTGCGCATCACCTCGGGCAGCCGCACGCCGGCCAGATCGAAGGCGTCGTTCCGCAGTCCGACCAGTTCCCGGACCAGCCCGCGGCCGATCCGCAGCGACAGCGCCAGCGTGAGCACCACCGCGAGCAGCCCGATCAGGCCGATCGCGGCGGCACGCCAGATCACGCCCATGGCATAGGACCTGGCCCGGTCGTTGGCGAGTGCGACCGACTTGGTGTCCAGTCGGGCCAGTTGGCTCAGTGCCGTGTCGAAGGTCTGCGTCCAGGAGGCGCCGTCGATCAGCTTGGGCGCCTGCTGGGCGTCCAGCGCGCTCACCGCGGACTCCAGGCTGTTCACCTGGGTGTAGACCTCGCCGGTGGTGAAGTCCTGGAACAGCGCCCGTTCCTGGTCCGGGAGTTGCGACTGGTGCACCTGGAACAGCAGCCGCTCGCCGGCGCTGACGCTGAGGAACTGCTGGTACTCGCTGGCGCCGAAGAACCCGGTCGCCCGGGCCCCGTACATCAGCGCGTCCTCCTCGGAGATGTACTCGCGGGCGCGCACCAGCTCGACCAGGTTCCCGGCCTCCCGGGTCAGGTCGCCGGCCTGGAGATTGCCCATCTGCAGCCGCAGGTCGAAGAAGGGGTCCTGGGCGCCGGTGTACCAGCTGAAGGCCTCGTTCCAGTCCTCCTTGCGGCCCACGGCCTCGGCGCGTTGCGCCGGCAGCGCCGTGAGCTGGGCCAGGATGCCCTGCAGCGCCTGCTTCTGAGCACTCGTCAGATCGTCGATCTTGCCGCTGTCGGTGGCGTGCGCCTGGAACACGGCGGCCACCTGGTCGGTGGCCGACTCCGCCTTCTGCAGCGCGGTGCTGTCGCCCTTGCCCGGGGCGGCGGCGATATAGGCGACGGCAGCCCTGCGCTCGTCCTGCAGCGCGCGGGAGAGGTCGTCGGCCGGCGTGCCGAACCAGCGGTAGTCCGAACCGATCTGGACCAGGCTCCACACCTGGTCGATGCTGGTGGCCGTGGTCCAGGCCCAGAGGCCGGTCAGCGAGACCAGTGGTATCAGGAGCAGCGCGACGATCTTCGCGCGGACCGACCTGCTGCGAATGCGCATGGACTCCTCCGGACCGACCGCTGGAGGTGCACGCGGAGGCGGACGCGACTGGACGGCATGGGTGAGGGACGGTGGTGTCTGGGATGGCGCTGTGTCGGCGAGAGCCTACTACCAGTGGGCGCGTCAGTTCGAGCTTCGCTCAGCTATGTCATCGATTGTCGGTTACGACATTCCCGGTCCACCATTGCCCCGCCGCACGTGTCAGTGCCCGAGCGCCCCGGCGCAGAGTCGGCGCAGCGGCCCGATGACCGCCTCGGGCCGCTCCAGCAGCAGCATGTGGCCGCAGCCCGGCTCGATCTCCAGCTGTGCGTCCGGCAGTTCCTCCGCCAGTCGGCGGCTGTGCGCCACCGGGGTGAGCCGGTCCAGCGTGCCGACCACGATCTGCACCGGCACGCCACGCAACGCGCCCAGGGCGCCCGCCTTGTCATGGAGCATCAGCGCCGGGAACCAGTCGGCGACGGCGGTCATCGGACAGGCGTGGATCATGCGAGCTCCGGCGAGCACGGCCTCGCGGGCCGCCTTGGGACCGTAGAGGTAGCGCTTGACCAGGAACGGGTTGACCCGCCCCTCGGGACCGGGCAGCCGGGTGCGGATCCGCTCGGAGCGCTCGGCGGTGCGCGAGCAGTAGCCGAAGAAGACGGATTCGAGATGCCCGAGCGCACGCAGTCGCAGCGGCACGCCCTTACGGCCGCGCGGGTCGAGCTGCCCGGCCGAGGTACTGGTCAGCAGCACTCCGGCCACCCGCTCCGCGAAGAGCTCGGGCCGGGCCGCGGCGAGCGCCATCACGGTCATCCCGCCCATGGAGTGGCCGCCGAGGACGAGCGGACCGCTCGGCGCGGTCTCCTCGATCACCCGGGCCAGGTCCTCGCCGAGCAGGTCGATGCTCCAGGGCCGGGCGCTGCCACCGGTGGAACCGCCGTGGCCGCGCTGGTCGTAGCGGACCACCCGGATCCGCCCCTCCGCCGCCAGCTCCTGGGCGTGCGGCTCCCAGGCGCCGGCGTCCAGGGTCCAGCCGTGCGCCAGGACCAGGGTGACCGCGGCGTCCTCGGGACCGTCCGTCCGGACGGCGAGCGAGGCCCCGTCGGTCGTGGTCACGGACCGCAGGCCGGTGGCGCCGGGCGCGGGCGCGGCAGCGGGGACAGCTGGGACGGTGGACATGAACGGCCTCCTGGTAAGGGGAGAGCTGTACTTACTGACTGGTAAGTTATGTCCGGCGCCGACACCCCGTCAACGGGTCCGCACAACCTGGCCCGCTCGCAGCGTGCACATCGCGTGGAGACGCGTGGAGATCAGGCGCACACCCTGGTCACAGGTATTACCGTCGGATAACTTTCCGGCACAGAACGGCGTGAAACGGCGCCACCGACGGAGAGAGCAAGTGTGCGCGAGTTCTCGGTTCCAGCACTCACGGAACCGCCCACCACGGGCGGCCTCGCCGAGTCCGTTTTCACCACCGCCCTGGCCCAGCCCGACCTTGCCGCCCTCTCCCGGCGCACTCAGGACGGCAGCTGGCAGACCGTCACCGCCGCGCAGTTCCGCGACGAGGTCGTCGCCATCGCCAAGGGCCTGCTGCACCAGGGCGTCCGCTTCGGTGACCGGGTCGCGCTGATGTCCAGGACCCGCTACGAGTGGACCGTGCTGGACTACGCGCTGTGGACCATCGGCGCCCAGCCCGTCCCGGTCTACCCCACCTCCTCCGCCGAGCAGGTCCGCTGGATCCTCGCCGACTCCAAGGCCGTGGCCTGCGTCGTCGAGCACGAGGACCACGCGATGACGGTCGGCTCGGTGGTCGAGGGCCTGCCGGAGCTGCGCAGCATCTGGCAGTTGGACGCCGGCGCGCTCCGGGCCCTGGAACTGGCCGGCCGAGGTGTCTCGGACGACCTGCTGGACCGCCACCGGCAGGCGGTCACCCCGGAGTCCACCGCGACCGTCATCTACACCTCCGGAACCACCGGACGCCCCAAGGGCTGTGTGCTGACCCACGCCAACTTCGCCGCCGAGACCGACAACGTGGTTGCCCGCTACCAGGAGGTCTTCCAGAACAAGTCCAGCGAACAGCCCGCCACCCTGCTCTTCCTCCCCCTCGCCCATGTCTTCGGCCGGATGGTGCAGGTCGCGGCGCTGCGCGCGGGCGTGCGGCTGTCGCACGAGCCCAGCCTGGCGCCGGCCGACCTCATGCCCGCGCTGGAGTCCAACCGGCCGACCTTCATCCTCGCCGTCCCGTACATCTTCGAAAAGCTGCTGCAGCGGGCCCGCGAGGTGGCCGAGGAGGCCGGGAAGCTGGGACCGTTCGAGAAGGCCGTGGACGCCGCGGTGCGCTACGCCGCGGCGGTGGAGCGGCACGCGTTCGGCGACGGACCCGGCCCGAGCCCGGCCCAGCGGGTGCAGCACCAGGTCTACGACCGGATGGTCTACAGCAAGGTACGGGCCGTCCTGGGCGGCCGGGTGCGGCACGCCTTCTCCGGCGGCTCGGCGATGAACCGCGAGCTGGGACTCTTCTTCGCCGGCGCGGGGATCACCGTCTACGAGGGCTACGGCCTCACCGAGTGCACCGCGGCCGCCACCGCCAACCCGCCCGACCGGCCGCGCTTCGGCACCGTCGGACACCCGGTGCCGGGCACCTCGGTGCGGATCGCCGACGACGGCGAGGTGTGGATCAACGGCGGCCAGGTGTTCCAGGGCTATCTGAACGACCCACAGGCGAGCGGACTGACCCTGCACGACGGCTGGCTGGCCACCGGCGACCTCGGCCACCTGGACGAGGACGGCTATCTCACCATCACCGGCCGCAAGAAGGAGATCATCGTCACCAGCAGCGGCAAGAGCGTCGCCCCCGCCGTGCTGGAGGACCGGGTGCGGTCCCACCCGCTGGTCGCGCACTGCATGCTGGTCGGCGACAATCGCCCCTACATCGGCGCGCTGCTGGTCCTGGACCCCGACGCGCTGGTGCGCTGGCAGCGGCAGCGCGGCAAGCCGGACCAGTCCGCGGCGACCGCGGCGCGGCAGGACCCGGACCTCCAGGCCGAACTGCAGCGCAGCGTGGCGATGGCCAACACCGCGGTCTCCCGCGCCGAGTCCATCCGCGCCTACCGGGTCCTCCCCGGCGAGTTCACCGAGGACCGCGGGCTGCTGACGCCGTCCCTGAAGATCCGCCGCCGTGCCGTGGCCACGACCTACGCCACCGACATCGACGCCCTCTACGCCTCCGCCGGCGCCTCGTCGTAGACCACCTCCAGCTCGAAGCCCTGACCGTCGATCAGATGCACCGCCTGCCCGGAGTCGACCCGCTGCGCCCAGCCCGTCGCCAGCGCCGCCGCCAGCACCGGATCGCGCTCGCCGCGCAGCGCCAGGTGGTTGATCCCGGCGCGCAGCCGGTCGTGTCCGCCGGAGCGCAGCGCGGGCGACTGCTCGATCACCAGATAGCTGCCGTCCCGGCTGCGCCAGCTGCGCCCGTGCTCCCAGTGCTGGAACGGCGCGCAGCCGAGGGCCAGCAGGACAGGGCCCCACTGGCGCTCGGCCGCGGCGAGGTCGTCCATCCACAACTCGACGTGGTGGACGAAGGAGTGGTGCTGGTGGTCGTCGTTCATGACGACCATGATCCGACGGATCAGCCCGCGGCGCTGGTGAAGCCGGGGAGGTAGCCGCCGGACTGGCCGGCCGCGGTCGGGTGGTAGGACTCGTCGATCGGCCAGGTGGTGCTGTGCAGCCAGGGGTCGCCGGAGCAGATCTCATGGCCGGCGAACGCCCCGCGGACGTCCACGAAGACGAAGCCCGCGTTGGCGACGCGCTTGGCGATCACGCCGTCCAGCTCGTCGGCCGCGCCGTTGATGGCGTTGCGCGAGGTGTCGCTGATGCCGAACAGGCAGCTTCCCGGGACCTGGTAGAGGTGCGGGTAGTCCAGCACCACCACCTTGGCGTTGGGCGCGTCCGAGTGGATCGCCGCGTAGGTGGCGTCCAGCCTGGCGGCCAGCGGCCCGTTGATGTAGGTCTCGGCGGTGGAGACGGCCGACAGGCACGCGCTGGTGCCGCTCAGCACACAGGTCGTCATGGTGCTGGAGAAGCCGGCGTCGTTGCCGCCGATGGTGATGCTGACCAGCCCGGTCGAGCTGCTGAGTGTGGAGAGCTGGCTGCTCAGCACGTCCGCGGTGGTCGCGCCGGAGCAGACCTTGAAGGAGAAGGACGAGGGGCTGTGGGCGGCCTGCCACAGGTAGGGGTAGGACTTGGTGCTCTGCTCGCAGCTGCCGCTGGAGCTGGTGTAGCTGCCGGCGCCGACGCCGCTGGAGTAGGAGTCCCCCAGGGCGACGTAGCCGGGCTCGGACGCGTGGGCCGGCACGGCGGCCAGGCCGGTACAGGCGAGGCCGAGGGTGGTGAGGAGGGTCAGGGTCGCGGTGCGGAGCGAGCGTGCGCCGGGTGAGCGCATGGGACCTCCACTGCTGATGGGTGGCGCACGGGGTGACGTGCGTCACGCCATTTATACCGACGGGTAACCCAATTCAATAGTGTCCATGCCAGGGAATCTGACGTACCGTCACCCATTTGGCCACTCGTGTCATCACCCGTCCCATCAGCCAAGGAAGGAGAGCCGGACGGTGCGCCGGGGGTTGTCGCCGTTGGTGTCGACGAGGACCACCGACTGCCAGGTGCCGAGCGCCATCCGTCCGCCGACCACCGGCAGGGTGGCATGCGGGGCGACCAGCCCCGGCAGGACGTGGTCCCGGCCGTGCCCGGGGCTGCCGTGGCGGTGCCGCCAGCGGTCGTCGGCGGGCAGCAGGTCGCGCAGCAGGGCCAGCAGGTCCTGGTCGCTGCCGGCGCCGGTCTCGATCACGGCGACGCCCGCCGTGGCGTGCGGGACGAAGACATTGAGCAGCCCGTCGCGGCCCGGGGCCGCCTCGCGCAGGAAGTCGTCGCACCGGTCGGTGATGTCCACCGCGGCCTCGCGGCCGCCGGTGGTGAGTTCGAACGTCAGCGTGGTGAAGGCCATGCGCCCATCCTCGCGCACCGGCCGCCCGGCTACCGCTCGCCGTCGTCCGCCCCGCGTGAGCCGTTCGACCCGTGCGACCCGTGCAGCCCGTGGAACCAGGGCGCCGACTGGGCCGCCTCGACCTGCTGGTGCAGATCGTTGGCCGCGTCCAGGGCGCTGCCCAGCGACAGCCCGAGCGCCCCCGTCAGCACCGCCGCGGCCAGCAGCGACGCCCGACGGCGACGCGGCGCGGCCCGGCACTCCAGCATCGCGGCGACCCGGCGCGGCACCGGCCCCGCCGCCATCCGCAGCGCCCCCGCACCGGCCCCGGCCAGCGCGGCCCGGCCGACCGCCCGGGCCACCAGCCGCCGGTCGGCGACCCGCTCGGCGGCCGACTCGTCGGCCCAGCGCTCCAGGCTGTACGCGGCGCCGTCGCGCAGCGGGCGGAGCAGCGGATGCAGTGCCACGGCCAGGTCGGCCAGCAGCAAGAACCGGTGGTGATGCCCCGCCAGATGGGCCCGCTCGTGCGCCAGCAGCACCTCGCGCTCGTCGGCGGGGAGCGCCTCGATCATGCCCGCGGTGACCACGATCCGGTCCCGGCCGCCCCGGAACAGACCTCCGGGCAGGGCGTACGCGTCCGGCAGCAGGTCCGGCAGCACGATCAGGTCGACGTCACCGCCGCCGTCGCCGGGCCCGGTGTGCCGCGCGACCAGCATCCTGGCGGCGGCGTGCTCCGCCCGGTGCCGGCGCAGCACCCGCAGCGACCGCAGCGCCAGGACGACCAGCACGGCCGCGGCCACCGCTCCGACCGGCGCCACCGCTCCCGGGGCGAGATGCCGGGCGACCGGCAGGTCGAGGTGGCCCAGTGCGGCGACGAACGGCAGGTGCAGCAGCGCCGCCACGGTCAGCAGGACGAGCGCGGCCGCGCCGGCGGCGGCCAGCCCGGCCGCGGTCGCGGTGAGCAGCCAGGCGGCGGCCCTGGGCGGCAGCAGGTCGGGCAGCGCGCCCATGGAGGGGAGCGCGAGCAGCGGTGCGAGCAGCAGCGGCAGCAGCAGCGGCGCCCAGACGTCGACGGTCACGGCCGCCCCCCGACGTCGCCCCGGCCGTTCAGGCCGCGCCGGCCGTTCTGGCCGTCCTGCTGTCCCTCGGCCGCGTCCCGGCTGAGCAGGGCCCGCAGCACCTGCTCGTCGTCCTCGCTCAGTCCCGAGACGAAGCGGGCCAGCACGATCGAGCGGTCCGCCTCCTTCTCCAGCTCGGAACGCATCCGCCGGGCGGCGAGCCCGGGCGCGTCCTGCGCCTCCTGCGCCGGCGCGTAGGCGAAGGCGCGCCCGACACGCGTGCGGACCACCACTCCCTTGTCGAAGAGCCGGGTGAGAATGGTGTTCACCGTGGTCCGGGCGAGTTCGCCGCCGATGGCACGCTGGATGTCGCCGGGCGTCAGCGCCCGCTCCCCGGCCCAGAGCACGGCGAGGACGCTCGCCTCCAGCTCGCCGGGGTGGCGACGCTGCGGTCCGATCATCGTCAAGGACTTTCGCCTCCCACGAGCCAACCGTTGTTATCCACTACAGTGGCATCAACCGTCTACACACATGTAGACGATAGTGCTTGGACTCGAACCAGTGTCCCCCATCGCAGGAGTGTGACGTCCATGGCCCCGGACCCGACGGCCCTGATCAATCTGGCGGTGAACCCGCTGGACGCGAACTCGCTGCTAGCCTCCTTCGGGGCGCTCGGCATCGCCGTCGTCCTGTTCGCCGAGACCGGGCTGCTGGTCGGCTTCTTCCTGCCCGGCGACTCGCTGCTGTTCACGGCCGGCCTGCTCTGCACCACCAGCAAGAACGGCGTCCACCTCAACCTGGCCGAGGTCCTGGTCGCCGCCGTGATCGGCGCGCTGGTCGGCGCGCAGGTCGGCTATGTCATCGGGGTCAAGGGCGGCAAGGCGCTGCTGGCCCGCAGCAAGAGCAAGCACCTCCAGCAGGGCGCGGTCCGGGCCGAGGAGATCCTGGCCAAGTACGGGTACGCCAAGGCGATCGTGCTGGCCCGCTTCATCCCGGTGGTCCGCACCGTGCTCAACCCGATGGCCGGCGCCCTGAACGTCCCGGTCCGCACCTTCACCCTCTGGCAGGTCGTCGGCGGCGTGCTCTGGAGCGTCGGGGTCACCCTGGCCGGCTACGGCCTCGGCAACACCATCCCCAGCATCGACAAGTACCTGCTGCCGATCATCGCCCTGATCGTCGTGGTCTCGCTGATCCCGATCGTCCTCGAGGTACTGCGCAGCCGCAGGACCAAGGCGGCTCAGTGATCCAGCACTCCCCCACGCTGCTGGCAGCGCTGGACGGCAACTCGATCGACGGCAGCCTGTACCACTGGTTCATCACCCAGGCCGCGAACGCCCCGCACTGGCTCGACGACCTGGTCTCCTTCTACGCGACCTACGGGCTGGGCCTGTTCGCGCTGATGATGATCTGGTGCTGGTGGCGGGCGCGCGGGTCCCGCGACGCGGTCGCCATGGCGATGGCCCTGGCCGTGCCGGTGGCGGTGGTCGTGGCCTATGTCGTCAACGACATCGTCAAGAGCGTCTTCAGCGAGGCCAGGCCCTGCCATGTGATCACCTCTCCGGCGACGGTGCAGCCCTGCCCCGGCGTCAGCGACTGGGCCTTCCCGAGCAACCACTCGGCGATCGCGGCAGCAGCCGCGGCCGCCGTCTGGCTGATCAGCCGCAGGCTCGGGATCATCGCGGCGCTGGCCGCCCTGGTGATGGGCTTCTCCCGGATCTGGGTCGGCGCCCACTACCCGCACGACGTCCTGGTCGGCCTCGTCGTCGGAGCGGTCGTGGCCGTCCCGGTGATGCTCGCGGCCAAGCGCTACGGGCCGCCGCTGGTGGTCCGGCTGGAGTCGGGCTTCCTGCGCCCGCTGCTGACCGCATAGCTCTAGCTCCACACAACGCCGCGGGTCCGTACCCCCCACGCGGGGTACGGACCCGCGGCGCTTCGTGCCTCAGCTCAGCTCGACGCCCTGGCCCGGCGCCAGCCGCTCGTAGCCGGCGTCCTTGACCAGCATCCCGATGAACCGCTCCACCCCGGCCAGCCCCAGCGGGCCGAGCAGCACATCGTGCAGGGCGAAAGCCCGCTCCGCGCCGACCGCGCGGGCGTAGTCCACGACCTCGCCGGTCTTGGACCAGGGCGCGTGCACCGGCAGCAGCAGCGTCGGAACGGGCCGGTCGGGGACGGTCAGCGCGTCCCCGGGGTGGAACACCTTGCCGTCCACGGCGAAGCCGATGTTGCCGACCCGCGGGATGTCCGGGTGGATCAGTGCATGCCACTCGCCGTGCACCTCCACCTCGAACCCGGCCGCGGTGAAGGCGTCTCCGTGCCCGACCCGGTGCACCCGCCCCGCGCCCAGGCCGGTCAGCTGCTCGGCCACATCGCCGTTGGTCCAGATCTCCAGCGCCGGATTGGCCTCGGCGGCGGCCCGGAGCCTGGACTCCTCGAAGTGGTCGAAGTGCTCATGGGTGATCAGGACGGCGTCCGCACCGTCCAGTGCCTCCGCCTCGGAGTAGACCCCGGGGTCGAGCACCAGGGTCCGGCCGTCCTTCTCCAGCCGGACGCAGGAGTGGGACATCTTGGTGAGGCGCATGGCTCTCCTCGTCGGTTCGCGCTGTCACTGCAGGATAGGGGCGTCGGCTCGGTCACCGACGGACGGTCGCCACCATCACGAACTCGTTGTACTTGAAGCTGCGCCCGGCCGCCCGCGGCAGCGGGAACGAGTACGACCGGACGACGTCCAGCCCGGCCGTCTCGACATGGGCGCGCAACCCGTCCAGGTCGACGAAGCGCACATGGGTCGCGTCACTGGCGAAGCCGGCCTCCTGAGGGGTGATCAGGACGACCTTGCCGCCGGGCTTCACCGAGGGGAGGTAGGTCGCCAGCAGTTCCTCGGCGACGTCCTGGTCCAGGTGCTCCAGCACATGCGCGCAGAGCAGGCTGTCGAAGCTCTCCGGCTTGCCGTCGTCCGACGCGCTGAACTCGTCCGGGGTGTACGCGTTGAGGCCGCGCGCCCGGGCCGTCGCCACCGAGTGCTCGTTGTGGTCGACGCCCACGCTCGAAGGGGAGCACGCCAGCAGATTGCGGCCGAGCCCGCAGCCCACGTCCAGCACCCGGCCCAGATCGAGCCGACGGAGGTTCCACCGGTAGGGCGCCTGGGTCGGCAGCAGCCGCTTCAGCCCGGACGTCTCCAGGGTCGCCAGACGCTCGGTGTACTCGGGGAGTGCCGTCGGCGCGCCGTCGTCGTCGGAATCGCCGTGGGAAGAGTGCTCTACCAGCTTGTCCATAAGGGGTGACACCTTCAGGTATGGAGTCTGCGGACCTCTGTTCGAGAAGCTTAAGGCCCACAGGGCGTCGGGTGTCTCCTGGCTGTCGTTCCGGTGTGATCTTCACGAGCGGGCGGACCCCGACTCCCGGTCCGCCGCCCGGCCTGCCTCCCCCGGTTGTGACCGCGCGCTACAGCGCGGCCTCCCCGCGCTCCTTGGTGCGGATCCTGACCAGGGTGTCGACCGGCTGGACCCACACCGTGCCGCCGCCGCCCGCACCCGCGACGGTGATCACCTGGACCACGTCCACGGCGTCCAGGTCGGTGGTGACGATGTCCATCCGCACGGCGGGGTGCAGGGCGACCTGCCGGCGTACCCCCCGGTACACCTCGTACCGGGGGGTACGCCGGCCCCGCCCGAGCGGCGGCGCCAGCACGGTGCTGACGGTGACCCCCGGGATGCCGAGGGTCCGCAGCGCCTGGTGGACCTGCTCGAAGCCGGCCGTCGGAAGGACGGCCGTGATCAGTTTCACGGTTCAGCGGCGGGTTCGGCGCTCTTGGCGGATGCCGGGGCCTCCGTCGGCGGAGGGCCGGTGCTGACGGAGCCTGCGCCCACGGCCGCCAGGCCCTCCTCGCTCGGGTACGCCTCCTCGTCGTGCACGGCGAGGTCGCCCAGCTCCAACACATCGTCGGGGGAACGGAGTTTGACGAACAGTCCGATCACCTTGAGGATCACAAAGGTCATCAGGCCGTCCCAGACGATGATCGTCCCGGCCGCCCCGGCCTGCAGCGCCAGCTGCTTGGGGTGGCCGTGGAACAGGCCCGCGACGGAGACGGCGCTGCCGTCCTTGTTGTAGTAGATCGCCATCGCCGGGTCCGCGAACAGGCCGACCAGCAGGCCGCCGACCAGCCCGGCCACGCCGTGGGTGTGGACCACGCCCAGGGCGTCGTCGACCCGGCTCATGAACTTCAGCTTGGCCAGCTTGTTCCAGGACAGCCAGACCAGGACCGAGGCGATCAGACCGATCAGGATCGCACCGACGCCGGTGACGAAACCCGCTGCCGGAGTGATCGAGACCAATCCGACGATCATGCCGTTGACCGCACCCAGGAAGGTGGGCTTGCGCTGCGCTCCGGCGAACATGTCCAGCAGCAGCCAGGTGAGCAGGGCGACCGCCGTGGCCAGGTTGGTGTTCAGCACGCCCGCGGCCGCGTTCTGGCCGCCGAAGTACATGTCGCCGCCGTTGAAGCCGTTCCAACCGAGCCAGAGCAGGCCTGCCCCGACTGCCACCAGGGGCAGGTTGTTGGGCACGGCCCTGGCTCTGTCCCGGGCCAGCCTCGGTCCCACGACCGCGGCTGCCACAAAGCCCGAGGTCCCGGCGGCGAGGTGGATGACATAACCGCCGGAGTAGTCCAGCGCGCCCATCTGGGCCCACCAGCCGCCGCCCCAGAGCAGGAAGGCGTTGACGGAGTAGACGATTCCGGACCACAGCAGTACGAAAAGCAGCCAGGCCCTGAAGTTCATCCGGCCGATGACACTGCCGAGGAACAGCAGCGGGGTGATCGCCGCGAAGGCGAACTGGAAGTAGGCGAGAGTGGACTGCGGGAAGCGGAAGGCTGGCATCAGGCCGGCTCCGCTGACCAGGGGAATGTTGGCCTGGCCGATCTCGGCCTTGGCTCCGGTGATGGTCCCGGGCTTGCCCACGGCCGCGCGCAGGATGCCCGAGCCCATGTGCAGTGGACTGCCGAAACTCATCTTGAACTCGTAGAGCACCCAGGCGACCAGCACGATGGAGAACGCGCTGAACGCCATGAGCATGGTGTTGACGGCCCATTTGCGCTGGACCAGACCGCCGTAGAGGATCGCGATACCGGGAATGCTCATCAGACCGACCAGCGTCGCGGCCACCAACTGCCACGTGTTGTCGCCCGAGTTGAGCCAACTTGGATAGGGAATCACTGCGCAGTGCCTCCCGTCGGGGATTGAGCGGCGCGGCCGAGCCGCGCACATCCAACCGGAAGGTCCAGCGGTGCGGTTTCCCTGACGTTGCGTCAGTATTTCTGGACGGAAAATTACCCCTTCACTGATGAATGATCAGTTCCGTTGCAGGAAAAGGATGTTGATGGAATCAGCTCCGGGGGCGGCGCTCCACCCGGCTGCGCTTGACGGTACGGAAACGCCGGGCTACCTGCCGGGCCAGGTCGGCCGCGCCGACCAGGCCGGCCTCGTTGCCGAGCCGGGCCAGCACGATGTCCGCCTCGGGACGGAAGCCGCGTCCGGTGAGATTGCGCCGGAACGCCTCCCGGGCCGGGCCGATCAGCAGCTCGCCCGCTGCCGAGACCCCGCCGCCGATGACGAAACGCCCCGGGTCCAGGGCCGCGGCGAGGTTGGCGATGCCCAGCCCGAGCCAGTGGCCGATCTCCTGGAGCAGCTCGACGGCCACCGCGTCGCCCTGCTGCGCCGCCTCGGTGACCAGCGGCCCGGTGATCAGGCTGACGTCCCCGTCGACCCGGTCCAGCAGCGGCTGGGCGACCGGGGACTCGGCGGCGGCCAGCTCCCTGGCCTCGCGGACCAGGGCGTTGCCGGAGGAGTACTGCTCCCAGCAGCCCCGGTTGCCGCAGGGGCAGCGCAGCCCGCCCGGAACCACGGTCATATGGCCGAACTCCCCGGCCATCCCGTACCGCCCGCGCTCCAGCCAGCCGTCGCGGACGATGGCGCCGCCGATGCCGGTGCCCAGGTTCACCATGACCAGGTGGTCGGCGCCGGTGCCGGCGCCGAAGCGCCATTCGGCCCAGGCTGCGGCGTTGGCGTCGTTCTCCACCACCACCGGCAGCCTGAGCCGCGAACTGAGCGCCTCGCGCAGCGGCTCGTTGCGCCAGGAGAGGTGCGGGGCGAAGAGCACCCTGGACCGGTCCGCGTCCACGAAGCCGGCCGCGCCGATGCCCACCGCGTGTACGTCATGACGGTCCGCCAGGTCCAGCACCAGCTCGGTGATGGTGTCCTCGACCACCTTGGGGCTCTTGCTCTTGTCCGGGGTCTCGGTGCGCAGCTGCTCCAGGATCCGTCCGTCGCCGTCCACCACCCCGGCGGCGATCTTCGTACCGCCGATGTCGATGCCGACGGTCGGCAGCCGCAGCAGCCCGGGGCGGGGGGCGCCGTCGCGGCGCGGCGGGGTGCGGCGTCCTGAAGCCGTGAGGCCGGCGCCCAGTCGTGCGGCGCTGAGGCCGGTGCCTCGGAAGTAGGGGCTGCGCGGGGTCGTCACGTGGTCGGTTCCGTTCCTTCACCTGGGTCCGTGGTGTGGCTGCCAGCCATCCTCCCTCTTTTCGGCACCGGGAAGCGATCTCGGACGCCTGTACGTCAGGACAGCTCCAGCGCCAGGTAGAAGTCCACCCGGTCCTCCAGCTTGGACAGGTCCCGCCCGGTCAGCTCCTCGATCCGCCCGATCCGGTACCGCAGCGTGTTCACGTGTACGTGCAGCGCGGCGGCGCAGCGGGTCCAGGAACCGTCGTAGCGCAGGAACGCACCGAGGGTGCGGACCAGGTCGGCCTGGTGCTCCAGGTCGTAGCCGATGACCTTGTCGAGCAGCCTGCTGCGGAAGGCCCGGCGCACCTCGTCGGGCACGGCGGCGAGCAGCAGCACGTGCGAGGCCAGCTCCTCCGGACCGCTGACGCAGATCCGGCCGACCCGGGACGAGGCGATCCGGCGGGCGTGCCGGGCCTCCTCCAGCGCGCCGCGCAGCCCGCCCGCCGAGGCGGCCGGGGCGCTGGCGCCCAGGGTGAGCCGGCCGTCCGGGCCGAGCCCGGCCTCCAGCGGCGCCAGCAGCGTCCGCAGCTGCTCCGCCATGGTGCTGCCGTCGGCCGGCTCGGGAACCAGCAGGATCGCGCCGGTCCCGCCGCCGCCGATCAGCGCCCGGTCGTCCGCGCCGGTCAGCGCCTCGACCAGGGCGGCCCGGGCCGCGCCCTCGGGCAGGCCCTGGCCCTCGGCGGAGACCACCACCCAGGAGTCCGGCATCGGGGTGCCCAGGGCGGTCTGCGCCATCGCCAGCGAGGCCTCCAGCGCGCGGCCGAGCTCCTCCGGCGGCGCGTCCCGCTGCAGCAGCGTGATCACCTCGTCGGCCAGCCGGATCCGCAGCCTACGGCTCTCGTCCCGGCGCTCCCGCTCGGCCGCGGCCAGCCTGGCGAGGTTCTCGGCGAGCTGCTGGCGCTTGGGGGTCCACTCGGTGACATCGCCCTCGACGGCCAGCAGCCACTGCGCCAGCAGCCCAGTGCCCTCGGCGGCGACCGGCAGCACCGAGAACTGCCGCGGGCCGACCCTGGCCCGGACGGACGGTCCCGGACGGCGGCGCTGGCCGTCCAGGTGGGCCCGGACCAGTTGGTCCCGTTCGGCCTCGTTGAGCCGGTCGGGTGGTCCGGCGACGACCCGGCCGCTGGGGGTGAGCACCCAGCAGTCCAGGTCCAGATCGCCGCCCAGCAGCTCCAGCACCGCGTCCAGCCCGGCCCCGCCGCTGGCGGAGACCAGCACCCGGTGCCGGTCCACCAGCGCCGACAGGTCGGCGGCCCGGTCCGCCGACACCTGGCGCACCACGTACTCGGTGAGCTGCGCGAAGGCGACGTCCTCGGGCACCGCGAACAGCGGCATCCGGTGCCGCTCGCAGGCCGCGACCAGGTCCTCGGGCACAGGTCCGACCTCTGCCTCGCCCGCCGCGAGCCCGACGGCGCCCGCGGCGGCGAGTCCTCGGACGAACCGCTCCGAGTCCTCGGCGCCGCTGCGCCACAGCATCCCGGTGAGCACCAGCTCCCCGCCCTGCAGGTACCGCCCGGGATCGTGCAGGTCGGTGGTCATCACCCCGGACACCACCCGGTCCAGCTCCTCGCGCCCGGCCAGCAGGCGCAGCCGCGGTGCGGCAGGCGCGAGCAGTGCTCCGATCCGCACGGGGATACCTCCGGGTCAACGTTGACGTTTTGTGGCAAACACGTTGCCGCACGTTACCCGACCGGCCAGGGGCGCGGGGAACTGCGCGACCGGCCACCCACGAACAGTCAGCCGGTCAACCCACCCGTCACGCGGTCAGCCCCCTCCGAACCAACAACGGCTCGATCTCAGGTCCGCGCCCCCGAAACGCGCCGAACGCCGCCATCGCATCCTTACTGCCGCCCACGGCGAGCAGCTCCCTGCGAAAGATCTCCCCGCTCTCCCGGATCGTCTTCCCGTTCTCCTTGAACCACTCCACCGTGTCCGCGTCCAGCACCTCCGACCAGATGTAGCCGTAGTACCCCGCCGCGTACCACCCGCCCGCGAAGATGTGCGCGAAGTACCCGCTGCGGTAGCGCACCGGGATCTCCGGCATGGCGATGCCGTACCGCTCCAGCGCCGCGGCCTCAAAAGCCGCCACGTCGCCGGGGTCGGTCCCGGCCGGGAGGGTGTGCCAGGCCCAGTCGAGCAGCGTCGCGGCCAGGTACTCCACGGTCCGGAAGCCCTCGCCGAAACCCTCGGCCTGCTTCATCCGGGTGACCAGCTCGGCCGGCATCGGCTCGCCGGTGACGTGGTGCCTGGCGTAGTTGGCCAGCACCAGCGGCCAGTCCGACCACATCTCGTTGACCTGCGAGGGGTACTCGACGAAGTCCTGGGCCACCAGGGTCCCGGACACCAGCGGGTAGCGGACGTCGGAGAGCAGCCCGTGCAGCGCGTGGCCGAACTCGTGGAACAGCGTGGTGACCTCGTCCCAGCTGAGCAGCGCGGGTTCGCCGGCCGGGGGCTTGACGATGTTCAGGTTGTTCACCACCACCGGCAGCGTGCCCAACAGGTGGGACTGCAGCACCACTTCGTTCATCCAGGCGCCGCCGCGCTTGGACTCGCGGGCGAACCAGTCGCCGATGAACAGCCCGACCGGGCTGCCGTCGGCGTCCTTGACCTCGAAGACCCGGCTGTCGGGGTGGTGGCCGACCAGGTCGGTGCGCTCGGTGAAGCTGAGCCCGTAGACCTGCTCGGCGGCGAAGAACGCGCCGTTGCGGATCACCGACTCCAGCTCCAGATAGGGCCGCATCACCGAGGCGTCGACGTCGTAGCGGGCCCTGCGGACCTTCTCGGACCAGTACTTCCAGTCGGCGGCCTCGATCCGCTCGACGCCCGCCTCGGCGGCCAGCGCCTCGGCCTCGCGGCGGGCGTTGGCGACGGCCGGGCCGACCAGCCCGGTCAGCATGGTCTCCACGGCCTCGGTGCTGCCGGCCGTCTGGTCGGAGACCACGTACTCGGCGTGGTTGGCGAAGCCCAGCAGCGCGGCGCGCTCGGCGCGGAGCATCACCATCCGCCGGATCAGCTCGGGGTTGGACTCCGCGCCGCGCCCCAGCGAGGCGGCCAACAGCCGGCGGCGCACCGTGGGATCGTCCAGGGCCGCGAGCTCGGGTTGGTTGCTGAAGCTCTGCAGACTGAGCACGTACGTGCCGTCGTGCCCCAGCGCACGGCCGTTCTCGGCGGCGGCCGCGACGGCCAGTTCGGGGAGCCCGGCCAGCTCCTCGGCACGGTCCAGGACCAGGGCGGCCGCCCGGGTGTCGGCGAAGACGTTCTGCTCGAAGGCGGTGCCCAGCGAGGCCAGCTCGGCGTTGATCTGCCGCAGCCGGTCCCGCTCGGCCTCGCCGAGCCGGGCGCCGGCCCGGACGAAGCGGGCGTGGTAGCGCTCCAGGACGTGCTCGGACTCCGGGTCCAGCCGCAGCTCGGCGCGCTGCTGGTAGAGCGCGTCGATCCGGGCGAAGAGGGCCTGGTCCAGGTTGATCGCATCGCTGTGCTCGGCCAGCCGGGGGCTGATCTCGGCGTCCAGGGCCTGCAGGCCCGGGGTGGTGTCGGACGCGGTCTTGTTGGAAAAGGCGAGCGACACCCGGCTCAGCACGGCGCCCGAGCGCTCCAGAGCCTCGATGGTGTTCTCGAAGGTCGGCGGCTCCGGGCTGCTCGCGATCGCGGCTACCTCGGCGAGCTGCTCCGCCATACCCGCCTCGAAGGCGGGGAGGTAGTGCTCCTCGCGGATCTCGGCGAACGGCGGCAGCTCGAACGGCAGGGGGCTGGGGCTCAGGAAGGGGTTGCTCATCCGCCAGACACTACGCCTCGGGGTGGCAGATCAGCCGCTGAATTCGGGCGCGGGTCCGCCCGGTGACGATCCCGTGAACGGAGGGCCATCGCTTGGAGAAAAGTACAGCGCTTCCGGTGGGTCCGTACCGAGGGGTTCATGCCATCAGTGACTGCCGACACACCCCTCGGCGCTTGTCTACTGCTCACAACCCCGCACACCTGCAGCAGACCCCCACAGCACGACCCACCGCACGTCTGACGAAGGAGTCACCGCATGGAGTTCCTGCGGCCCGCCACCTGGGACGAGGCACTCGCGGCGAAGGCCGAGAACCCGTCCGCGCTGCCGATCTCCGGCGGCACCGATGTGATGGTCGAGCTCAATTTCGACCGCCACCGCCCCGGCGCCCTGCTCGACCTGAACCGCGTCACCGAGCTCACCGAGTGGGAGTCAGGAACCTACGAGGGTCAGGAGGGCGAGGTGATCCGGCTGGGCGCCGCCGTGCCCTACGCCCGGATCACCAAGGAGCTGTCCGGACCGCTGCAGGGGCTGGCCATCGCGGGCAACACGGTCGGCTCCCCGCAGATCCGCAACCGGGGCAGCGTGGGCGGCAACCTCGGCGGGGCCTCCCCGGCCGGTGACGCCCACCCCGCGCTGCTGGCGGCCGGCCGGGACGTCTTCGTCGAGGCCGAGTCGGTGCGCGGCACCCGGCTGATCGCGATCGACGACTTCTACGTCGGGGTCAAGCGCAACAGCCTGCAGCCGGACGAGCTGATCCGGGCGGTCCGCATCCCGGTCGCGGACGGACCGCAGCAGTTCTCCAAGATCGGCACCCGCAACGCCATGGTGATCGCGGTCTGCGCGTTCGGATTCGCGCTGCACCCCAAGAACGGGACGGTCGGCACCGGCATCGGCTCCGCCGCGCCCACCCCGCGCCGCGCCCCCGAGGCCGAGCAGTTCCTCGCCGACGAGCTCGCGGACCGCGGCCTGTGGCGGAGCGGCGGCCTGATCGGCCCGGCCGCCGTCCAGCGCTTCGGCGAACTGGTCTCCGCCGCCGCCTCCCCCATCGACGACGTGCGCGGCAGCGCGGCCTACCGCCGCCACGCCCTCGCGGTGATGGCCCGGCGGACCCTGACCTGGACCTGGACCGAGTACACGCAGTCCCTGAGGAGCGCAGCAGCATGAGGGTGACCTTCAACGCCAACGGTCGGCCGGTCGAGGCCGACGACGTCTGGGAGGGCGAGAGCCTGCTGTTCATGCTGCGCGAGCGGCTGGGCCTGCCGGGCTCCAAGAACGCCTGCGAGCAGGGCGAGTGCGGCTCCTGCACGGTCTACCTGGACGGCGCCCCGGTCTGCAGCTGCCTGGTCGCGGCCGGCCAGGTACAGGACCGCGAGGTCCGCACCGTCGAGGGCCTGGCCGACGACGAGAACGGGCTGGACCCGGTGCAGCAGGCGTTCATCGACGCCGGCGCCGTCCAGTGCGGCTTCTGCACCCCGGGGCTGCTGGTGCAGACCCACGACCTGCTGGAGCGCGAGCCGCAGCCCAGCGACAACGACATCCGCGAGGCCCTGTCCGGCAACCTCTGCCGCTGTACCGGCTACGAGAAGATCATGGACGCGGTCCGCCTCGCCTCCGCCCGTAAGTGCAGCGGCAACAGCTCGGAGGTGTCCCGGTGAGTACCAGAACCATCCGCGGTGAGAAGAACCTCCAGGACATCACCACCGCGCATCCGGACGGCATCGGCGGCTCCCCGCTGCGGCCCGACGGCACGCTGAAGGTCAGGGGCGAGTTCGCCTACTCCTCCGACCTCTGGCACGAGGACATGCTGTGGGGCATGGCGCTGCGCTCGCCGCACGCCCACGCGAGGATCCTCTCCATCGACACCACCGAGGCGCTGACCCAGCCCGGCGTCTACGCCGTGATGACCCATGAGGACATCCCCGGCAGCAAGTACTACGGCCTGGAGATCCAGGACCAGCCGGCCCTGGCCTTCGGCAAGGTCCGCTACCACGGCGAGGCCGTCGCCATCGTGGCCGCCGACCACCCGGAGACCGCGCGCCGGGCGCTGGCGAAGATCAAGGTCGAGTACGAGGTGCTCCCGCCGATCACCACCGAGGAGCACTGCCAGAACCCGGAGACCTACGGCTACGTCCACGAGCCGCACGAGTACAAGGGCCACGCCTCCGGCAACGTCGTGCACTCCCAGAAGGTCGTCTCCGGCCTCGGCGTCAACGACGACGTCCGGGCCATGGCCGATGTCGTGGTGGTCGGCGAGTACGAGGTCGGCATGCAGGACCAGGCCTTCCTCGGCCCGGAGTCCGGCCTGGCCGTGCCCGCCGAGGACGGCGGCATCGACCTCTACATCGCCACCCAGTGGCTGCATGTGGACCGTCAGCAGGTGGCTCCGGTGCTCGGGCTCCCCGAGAACAAGGTGCGGCTCACCCTGGCCGGCGTCGGCGGCGCCTTCGGCGGGCGCGAGGACCTGTCCATGCAGATCCACGCCTGCCTGCTGGCGCAGCGCACCGGAAAGCCCGTCAAGATCGTGTACTCCCGCGAGGAGTCCTTCTTCGGGCACGTCCACCGCCACCCGGCGAAGATGCGCTACGAGCACGGCGCCACCCGCGACGGAAAGCTCGTCTACATGGAGGCCCGGATCGTGCTGGACGGCGGCGCCTACGCCTCCGCCTCCCCCGCCGTGGTCGGCAACGCCTCCTCGCTGAGCGTGGGCCCGTACGAGGTGCCCAACGTCAATGTGCTGGCCATCGCCTACTACAGCAACAACCCCTCCTGCGGCGCGATGCGCGGCTTCGGCGCGGTCCAGGCCTGCTTCGGCTACGAGACCCAGCTGGACCGGCTGGCCGCGGAGCTGGGCATGGACCCGGTGGAGCTGCGCCAGCTGAACGCCGTCTCGCAGGGCTCGCACCTGCCGACCGGTCAGGTCATCGACGCCCCGGCGCCGGTGGCCGAGCTGCTGCAGAAGGTCAAGGACCTGCCGCTGCCGCCGCCGCTGGACACCGAGCACCACCTGGACATCCGCGAGCTGCCCGGCGCGCTGTCGAACACCTCGCACGGCGAGGGCATCGTCCGCGGCGTCGGCTACGCGGTGGGCCTGAAGAACGTCGGCTTCTCCGAGGGCTTCGACGACTACTCCACCGCCCGGGTCCGGCTGGAGGTCATCGGCGGCGAGCCGGTCGCCATGGTGCACACCGCGATGGCCGAGGTCGGCCAGGGCGGCGTCACCGTGCACGGCCAGATCGCCCGGACCGAGCTGGGCGTGGAGCGGGTCACCATCCACCCCGCCAACACCGAGGTCGGCTCGGCGGGCTCCACCTCCGCCTCCCGGCAGACCTACATGACCGGCGGCGCGGTGAAGCTGGCCGCCGAGGCGGTCCGCAACGAGCTGTTCAACCTGGGGCGTTCGCGCTACGGCTGGACCTACAACGACCTCTCGCTGGTCGGCGGCAAGGTCGTCTCCGCCTCGGCCGGCGTGCTGATCCCGATCGTGGACCTGCTCGGCGACCAGGCGATCGACCTGACCCGCGAGCACCACCACCGGCCCACCGTCCCCTTCGACAAGGAGACCGGGCAGGGCTTCGGCCATGTCCAGTACACCTTCTGCGCGCACCGCGCGGTGGTGGACGTGGACGTGGAGCTGGGCCTGGTGAAGGTGGTCGAGCTCGCCGCCGCCCAGGACGTCGGCAAGGCGCTGAACCCGCTGTCGGTGATCGGGCAGATCCAGGGCGGCTCCACCCAGGGGCTGGGCCTGGCCGTGATGGAGGAGATCATCACCAAGGACGGGAAGGTGCGCAATCCCTCCTTCACCGACTACCTGATCCCCACCATCCTGGACACCCCGCCGCAGCCGGTGGAGATCATGGAACTGGCCGACCCCAACGCCCCGTACGGGCTGCGCGGCGTCGGCGAGGCCCCCACCCTCTCCTCCACCCCGGCCATCGTCTCGGCCATCCGCGCCGCGACCGGCCTGGCCCTGAACCGGGTGCCGGTCCGCCCGGAACACATCACCGGGACCTGAGAGGCAGTCAATGAACCTCCCCGGGGCGGTAGTCCTGTCTTCCCACAGCCCCGCCCCGGGGTTGCACCACGAGCACCACCCCGCACCCCACCCGGTGCAGGCGCACGACCGGATCAGCATCACTGCCCGTACACAGCTCTCGCCGGAGCAGTACGGCCGGACAGCACCAAGAGCGAGCCGCACCGTCCCCTGTTCCCCTACCAGATGGGCCACCAGGCCGGCCGCGAGCCCCACCCCAACCCCCTATGAACCTTGGGAGTGGAACCCGTGACCCAGATCCCCACGGAATCCAGAGTTACCGCCGAGACCGACGCGGACGCCACCCCGTCCCCGTCGCCGGCACATCCCGCGCCGAAGAACGCGCTGGACGCCTACTTCAGGATCAGCGCCCGTGGCTCGTCCATCGGCAACGAGATCCGCGGCGGCCTCACCACCTTCATGGCGATGGCCTACATCCTGCTGCTGAACCCGATCATCCTCTCGGTGGCCGACGTCAACGGCAACCATCTGAACCCCGCCCAGGTCACCACCGCCACCGCCCTCGCGGCAGCGGTCACCACCATCCTGCTCGGCGTGGTCGGCAACGCCCCGCTCGCCGCGGCGGCCGGGCTCAGCGTCTCCAACACCCTCGCCGCCGTGATGGCCCCACACGTCACCTGGCCGCAGGCGATGGGCCTCTGCGTGATCTACGGCCTGCTGATCGTGGTCATGGTCGTCTCCGGACTCCGAGAGATGATCATGAACGGCATCCCGCTGGCGATCAAGCATGCGATCACCATCGGCATCGGGCTGTTCATCGCCCTGATCGGCCTGGTCAACGCCGGATTCGTGACCCGCGTCCCGGACTCCGCGCACTCCGAGACCCCGGTCCAGCTCGGCTCCATCGGCAACCTCACCGGGTGGCCGGTACTGATCTTCGCCGTCACGCTGCTGTCCATCTTCGTGCTCCAGGTCCGCAAGGTCCGCGGCGCGATCCTGATCGGCATCGCCATCGGCACCGTGCTCTCGCTGATCCTGCAGGCCGCGCTCAATCTGCCGGCAAGCACCTGGGGCCTGTCCGTGCCCAAGTGGCCCGGCAACCCGGTCTCCGCCCCGAACTTCGGGCTCTTCGGCCACATCGACCTGTTCGGCGCCTTCGGCTCCAACGGGATGGGCGCGCTGAGCGCGGGCTTCGCGGTCTTCACCCTGGTCCTGGCCGGCTTCTTCGACGCGATGGCCACCATCATCGGCATCGGCACCGAGGCCGGGCTGGCCGACAAGCAGGGCCGGATGCCGGGCCTGTCCAAGGCCCTGCTGGTGGACGGTGCCGGCGGCGCGATCGGCGGCCTCGCGGGGGCCTCCGGCCAGACCGTGTTCATCGAGTCCGCCACCGGGGTCGGCGACGGCGCCCGGACCGGCTTCGCCAGCGTGGTCACAGGCGCGGTCTTCGCCTTCATGCTCTTCTTCACCCCACTGGCGGGCATGGTCCCGGGCCAGGTCGCCGCGGCCGCCCTGGTCGTGATCGGCTCGATGATGCTCACCCAGGCCCGCCACATCGACTGGGGCGACCGCGAGGTGGCCGTCCCGGCCTTCCTCACCATCGCGCTGATGCCGTTCACCTACTCGATCACCGCGGGTGTCGGGGCCGGGGTCATCTCCTACGTCGTCATCAAGGCCGGCGCGGGCAAGTGGCGCGAGCCCGGCGTGCTGATGTGGTCGCTCTCGCTGGTGTTCGTCGTCTTCTTCGCCCTGCACCCGCTGAAGGCCGGGCTCGGCATCCACTAGCCGATCCCCCTCTCCCCGTCCATCCCCTCTACGTTTCGAAGGAGCCACCCATGCAGGACATCGCCGAGCAGATCAACGCCTGGCACGCAGCGGGTCGCTCCTTCGCCGTGGCCACCGTGGTGTCCGTCTCCGGGAGCGCCCCGCGCGACCCGGGGGCGGCCCTGGCCGTGGACACCGACGGCGAGGCCGTCGGCAGCGTCTCGGGGGGCTGCGTGGAGGGGGCCGTCTACGAGCTGTGCCGGTCGGCACTGGAGTCCGGGAAGCCGGAGCTGCGCCGCTTCGGCTTCTCGGACGAGGACGCCTTCGCGGTCGGCCTGACCTGCGGCGGCATCATCGACGTCTTCGTCCAGCCGGTCGTCCCCGGCGCCTCGAACGGGCTGGACGCGGCGCTCGCCCACATCCACGCGGGCACCCCGGTCGCCCTGGTCCGCGCCATCGCCGGACCGGCCGCCCTGATCGGCTCCGCCCTGGCCGTCACCGCCGACGGCCACCACGGCACCCTCGGCCGACACCCCGGGCTGATCCACCCCGGCCTGGAGCGGGCCGCCGCCACGCACAGCCGGGCCATGCTGGACGCCGGGCGCACCGGGCAGTTCACCCTCGCCCTGGACGGCCGCCCGTGCACCCCCGACGCCACCTCGGCGGAGACCGACGCCGACTCTGCCTCTGAACGGACCGTCACCTTCTTCGTCGAGTCGCACGTTCCCGCCCCGCGCATGATCGTCTTCGGGGCCATCGACTTCGCCGCCGCGGTCGCCCGGATCGGCGGCTTCCTCGGCTACCACGTCACCGTCTGCGACGCCCGCCCGGTCTTCGCCACCGCGCGCCGCTTCCCCACCGCCGACGCCGTCGTCGTCGACTGGCCGCACCGCTACCTCGACGCCGAGGTCGCCGCCGGACGGGTGGACGGCCGCACCGCGCTCTGCGTGCTGACCCACGACGCCAAGTTCGACATCCCGCTGCTGGAGCGCGCGCTGCGGCTGCCGCTGGGCTTCGTCGGCGCAATGGGCTCGCGCCGCACCCACCTGGAGCGCCTGGACCGGCTGCGCGAGGTCGGACTCAGCGAGCTGGAGCTCTCCCGGCTGCGCTCCCCCATCGGCCTGGACCTGGGCGCCCGCACCCCGGAGGAGACCGCCGTCGCCGTCGCCGCCGAGATCGTCGCCCACCGCCGCGGCGGCACCTGCCTCCCGCTCAGCAGCCACGGCGGCCCGATCCACCACGACCACCCGCTGCGGGTGAGCGACCTGCCGCGCCGAATCGCCTGAAGCCGTCAGCGCCCGACCTGGTGGATGACCTATCCTTCCAAGGCGGGCCGTAACTGGCGCTTGGGTGGACGACCACCGGGGAGCGACCCGCCTTCAGAGCGAAGCCGCGCGCCTGGGCACTCCCTTCCGACCCCGGGATCCGCCCATGTCCGCCCAGCTCATGTCCGGTACTGCCCTCGCCCAGGAGATCGTCGAACGCTGCGCCCAGCGGGCGCAGGCGTTGTTCGAAACGCGCGGCGTACGGCCCAGCCTCGCCACCGTCCTCGTCGGGGACGACCCGGCATCGGTCACCTACGTCACCATGAAGCGCAACCGCAGCGCCAAGGCCGGCATCGACTCCCGCCTGGTCCGCCTGCCCGCTGAGACCACGACGGAGGAGTTGGTCAGCGCGGTGCGGGCGCTGTCCGACGACCCCGGCGTGCACGGCATCCTGCTCCAGCACCCCGTCCCCGCGCAGATCGACGAGCGCGCCGCCTTCGAGGCCATCGCCCCGGCCAAGGACGTCGACGGCGTCACCATGCACTCCTTCGCCGCCATGGCCTTCGGCGACCCCGGCTTCGCCTCCTGCACCCCCGCCGGCATCATCCGCCTCCTCGACGCCTACGGCGTCGAACTGACCGGCCGTCAGGCCGTCGTGGTCGGCCGCAGCCCGATCCTCGGCAAGCCCATGGGCATGCTGCTGCTCGCCCGCGACGCCACCGTCACCTACTGCCACTCCCGAACGGTCGACCTCGCCTCGCACGTGGCCGCCGCCGACATCGTGGTCGCGGCCGTCGGCAAGCCCGAGTTCATCAGGGGCCACGACATCAAGCCCGGCGCCGTCGTCATCGATGCCGGCTACAACCCCGGCAACATCGGCGACGTCGACTTCGCCGGCGCGATGGAACGAGCCGCCCTGGTCACCCCGGTCCCGGGCGGCGTCGGCCCGATGACGATCGCGGTCCTGCTGGAACAGACGGTGGACGCGGCGGAGCGGGCTGGGCTCGGGTGAGCTGAGCGGTCGGGGAGGCGGGGCGGCACCGCTGGTCGGCCTCCCCCGACCCCATTAGTTCAACTTGTAACGTGTCATGTCCCCTCACCTGTTCATATTTCGGCCACTTTGACTACACACCTTGAAGGCATATTCTGCGTTGGTTGACTAAAGCCTTCAAGTCCGGCAAGGATGCCGGGCGCCAAGGAGCCCCTCAGTGACCAGCACAGCCTTGCCCACGTCCCCCAGCTCTCCCGGGTCCCCCCGCGCCGCCGGTGACACCCTCGGCCATGTCATCTTCATCACCGCCGCCGCTGCCATGGGCGGCTTCCTCTTCGGGTACGACAGCTCCGTCATCAACGGGGCCACCGGCGCGATCCAGAGCAAGTACGGCATCGGATCCGCCGAGCTGGCGCAGGTCGTCGCCATCGCCCTGATCGGCTGTGCGATCGGCGCGGCCGTGGCCGGACGGGTCGCGGACCGGATCGGGCGCATCCGCGTCATGCAGATCGCCGCCGTGCTGTTCACGGTGAGTGCCGTCGGCTCGGCGCTCTCTTTCGCCGTGTGGGACCTCGCGCTGTGGCGCGTCATCGGCGGGTTCGGCATCGGGATGGCGTCCGTGATCGGCCCGGCCTACATAGCCGAGGTCGCACCGCCGGCCTACCGGGGTCGGCTGGCCTCGTTCCAGCAGGCGGCGATCGTCATCGGCATCGCCATCTCCCAGCTCGTCAACTGGGGCCTGCTCAACGCCGCCGGCGGCAGCGACCGCGGTCACCTGCTCGGCGTGGAGGCCTGGCAGGTCATGCTCGGCGTGATGGTTATCCCGGCCGTGGTCTACGGGCTGCTGTCCTTCGCCATCCCCGAGTCCCCGCGCTTCCTGATCTCCGTCGGGAAGACCGACCGCGCCAGGGCCGTCATCGCCGAGGTCGAGGGCGACGGCCTGGACCTGGACGCCCGGGTCGCCGAGATCCGCGCCGGGATGCAGTCCGAGCACCAGTCCACCTTCAGGGACCTGCTCGGCGCCCGCTTCGGCTTCAAGCCGATCGTCTGGGTCGGCATCGGCCTGGCCGTGTTCCAGCAGCTGGTCGGCATCAACGTCGCCTTCTACTACTCGAACACGCTGTGGCAGTCGGTCGGCATCGACCCGAGCTCGTCCTTCCTCTACTCGTTCACCACCTCGATCGTGAACATCATCGGCACGGTCGTCGCGATGATCCTGGTCGACCGGATCGGGCGCCGGGCACTCGCCCTGATCGGCTCCTGTGGCATGGCCGTCTCGCTGGCGTTGGAAGCCTGGGCGTTCTCGGCCAAGACCGGGGCCACGCTGCCGCACGCGCAGGGCATGGTCGCGCTGATCGCGGCCCACACGTTCGTGTTCTTCTTCGCAATGTCCTGGGGCGTCGTGGTCTGGGTCATGCTCGGAGAGATGTTCCCCAACCGCATCCGCGCTGCCGCGCTGGGCGTCGGCGCAGCGGCCAACTGGATCGCCAACTGGGCGATCACCGCGACCTTCCCCAGCCTCGCAGGCTGGAACCTCACCACGACCTACGTCATCTACACGGTCTTCGCCGCGCTCTCGATCCCGTTCGTGGCCAAGTTCGTCAAGGAGACCAAGGGCAAGCGGCTTGAGGACATGGTGGGCTGAGGCCGACCGAGCATCAGTCAGTTCGTTGACGGCGAGGGACGCCCAGGGGGTGTGTGCCGCACCCTCGCCGTCAGATGCCGCCGGCGCCGAGGCCTGCGATGGTGTCGCTCGGCGGGGTGTGTGGCAGCGAGGCGTAGCCGCCGCGTTTCTTTGGGCCGGCTGTGCGGAGTTGTACCACTGCGTCGCGGACCTGGCGGAGGACGGTGCGGACGGCGGTGTCCGGGTCGGCGAGTATGTCCGGGTCTGCAGTGGCCGGTAGGGCCTCGCTCAGGGAGCGGGTGGTTTCGGCGACGGACTCGCGGAGCTCCTCGTTTTCCGGGCCCGGGAAGAGGAGCGGGGTGAGGCCGGCGCGGTGGGCCAGGGCTGCGAAGGGCTCGTCGTCGGTCGCGAGCAGCGACAGCCGGGCGATCAGCTCGTCCCGCTCGGACGGGTCCGTGAGGGCGATGCGGGAGGTGGGGATCAGGCCGAGGCGGCGGCCGCGCCGGGGGGCTATGGCGCCCTCGCTCTCCAGCAGGGCCCGGTAGCTGTCCCGGAGCCCCGGTGCATGGCGCTTGATCCAGGCCTGGATGACCTTGGGTTCGGGGATCAGCTTGATCACCGCGATCGCGCGGTCGAACTGCGGGTCTCCGGTGTGCGGCTCGGTCTGGGTCCGGCCGAGGACGGCCAGGTTGGCGCCGTGGATGCCGAGCCGCCCTGTCTCCAGCAGGTCGAGGAGTTCCGCTCCGGCGAGGGCGCAGCCCAGCTCCGGTCCGCCGCCCAGTTCGCCGGTACGGTCGTCCCAGGCCAGCAGTGCGAGTTCTCGTCCGCGTGTCATGCGTTCAACGTATGTCGCTGTGACGCCTACAGACAGGCCTGTGGCCTTCAGGTTATTTCAACTGCTCAGAGCGACAGCGCCAGCAGGACCGGGGCAGCGCGGGAGGCGAGGGTCTCCGCCGTCTCGCGGAGGCGGAAGGACTGGTCCAGCGGGAGCGAGAAGCCGAGGGCGCCGACGCTTCCTCCGGCCGTGATCGGCACGGCGGCGCAGACCGTGTCGAGGGCGTACTCCTGGAGGTCCAGCACCGGGACGGTCGCAGGCTGGCGGTCCAGGCGGTGCAGCAGCACGGTCTGGTCGACCTCGGTGCGCTCGGTGAAGCGGGCGGCCGGGTAGCGGAAGAAGTGGTCCCGGCGGCCGTCGTGGTCGAGCTGGCCGAGCAGGCACTTGCCCAGGGCGCTGGCGTGGCCGGTGGCCCGGAAGTCCACCCATTCGTGGACGCTCGGGGTGGACGGGCCGTCCACCACCACGTCGACGGACACCTCGCCGTCCTGGTAGCGGCTGAAGTAGACGGCGGCGCCGAGTTCGTCGCGCAGCGAGGAGAGCTTCGCCAGCAGACGCGACTGGACCATAAGCTCGCGGTTGGCCTCGCCCAGCAGGGCCAGCGCGCCGCCGATGACGTAGGCGCCGTCGTCCAGACGCAGCAGGTAGCCCTCGCGCTCCAGGGTGCGCAGCAGCCGCCGCGCCGCCTCGATCGGGAGACCGACCTCCGCGGCGAGCTCGGCCGGGGTGCCCCCGTGCGCGCGCCGGTCCACCGCTTCGAGCAGGCGCAATGCCCGCGCGACGGGGCCGCGCGGGGAGCCGGAGGGTGGGGCCGTGTCGGCCGGACGGGTTCTGTTCTGTGCCGCCATGCCCATCAGAGTAATCAGCGGGACGTCCGATGGGCATGGCTTGCACGGAATGCGGGAATGATCGTACGTCAGTCCGACGGCACGTCCTGGATGATGGAGAAGGTCGCACCCCACGGGTCGGACAGGGTCGCCATCCGGCCGAAGGGCGTGTCCTGCGGCGCCTGCAGGACGTTCGCCCCGCGCTTGACGGCGGCGTCGGCGGTGCTGTCGGTGTCGTCGACGCAGAAGTAGGTCATCCAGTGCGAGGGGACCTCGGGCGGGAAGTTCTGGTCCGTCATCGGGTTGATGCCGCCGACCGGGCGTCCGTCGACCTGGATGGTCAGGTAGCCGCCGGCCCCCTCGGGCGCCCCGGGGATCGGCCCGACGCCGAGGCCGAAGACGTTCTTGTAGAAGGCGCTGGAGGCCTCCGCGTCGCGGGAGTTGCACTCGTTCCAGGCGAGCGCGCCCGGCTCGTTGACCAGCTGCGCGCCGATGAAGTCCTTGTTCTGCCAGACCCCGAAGACCGCGCCGGCCGGGTCGACCGAGACCATCATCCGGCCGAGGGTCATCACGTCCATCGGCGGCATCATGACCGTGCCGCCGGCCTTGCCGACGGCGGCCGCGGTGGCATCGGCGTCGGAGCTGGCCAGGTAGGTGGTCCACACGGTGGGCGTGGACTCGTCCATGGTCGGGCCGATGCCGGCGACCGGCAGGCCCTTGTACGTACAGACGGCGTAGCCGCCGGTCTCGGCGGGGCCGGGTTCGCCCTGCCAGCCGAGGATGTCGCGGTAGAAGTCGAGGGCGGCCTGCTGGTCCGGGACCATCAGGTCCACCCAGCAGGGGGTTCCAGGTGCGTAAGGGGTCTTGACTTCAGGCATCGGTGCGAGCCTCCGGAATGAGACGTGCGGACGGTCCCCCCGGAGGCCACTCTTCACCGTCCGGAGCCACTCCGCTACCGGAATCGCAAAATAGAACAAAAAAGCGAACCCCGGTGCGACACTGCACCGGGGTCCGCTGGTCCTCACGCCTCGTCGGCGTTGCGGACGGCCTCGACGGCGGCCTGCAGCCGCCTGCCGTAGTCGGCGTCGGCCGCGTGGAAGAACGGCAGGACCCGCTCGACCACGTCGTCGCGGCCGACCGAGCCGATGGAGCCGGCCAGGTTGGCGATCAGACGGTCCTTCTCCCCGTCCGACATCAGCCGGTACAGCTCACCCGCCTGGAAGAAGTCGTCGTCCTTGGCGTGGGCCTGGGCCGCATGGGTCCGGGCCGCCGATGCCGGCCTGGGCGCTGTTCTGGTTGTCGGCGACGGGTGCGCCGGACTCGGTGGTGAGGATTTCAGGCATGACAAGACCTCGGTAGTGGCTCAGGGAAACGTGTGGAGTGGGTGACAGCTGCTGGGCGGGCCGTCGTCTCAGACGCCCAGCAGCCGCCAGATCGCGGCCCGGCGGCGGGAAGTCTCCGCGCCGTCGGGGGTGTCGCCGGGCTGGAGCGCGGCGGTCGCTGATTGAACTGACGTTACGTCAGTAAGCGGGCGGGCAGCGGTCACTGACGCAGCCTCAGTTTCCGACAGGCCGGCTTCCGCCAGCGCCTGCTCAGCCTCACCCGCCGGGACGAGGTTGAACCAGCGCAGCGCCAGCGCCGCGCGTCCCGCTTCGGTGAGACGGCCGATGAGGCGCAGTCGGGCCACGCCGCCGTCCGGGAAGACGTTCAGCCGCGCGCCGTCGACCGGACGCTGCGGTTCGATCCGGAAGCGGTGCCGGGTGTCGGGCTGGAGCCGGGTGCGCGGCAGCAGGTCGAACCACTCCCCGGTCGCCGCGTCGCGGCCCGAAACCGAGGCCCAGCCGGGGCAGTTGGCGACAAAGTGGGTGGTGTCCAACTCGATCGCCAGCACCTTGCCGGTGCCGGCCAGCTCCAGCTCGACCCAGTCGTTGTCCTTGTTACGACGGCGCCGGGTCTCCCAGCCCTCGCCCATGACCGCCGCGCGGCCCAGGGAGTTGAGGTTGTGCGGGGAGGAGAAGTACCGGTCGGACGCGCCGGTGGCGACCCCGCCGTGCTCCTGGGCGGCCAGGTCGAAGGTGAGCCCGTCCAGGTCGCGCGGGTCGGGGACGACCTCGCCGTGGACGCGGAGCCGGGCGACGCCGCCGTCCGGCCAGATGTTGAGGCGGACGTGGGTGAAGCGCTGCTCGGTGTCGACCGGGAACTCGTGCGCGGTGTCGCCCTTGAGCGCGGTGCGGGGGACGATCTCGGTCCACTCGGCGGCGGCCAGCTCGGCCGGGGAGGGATGCCCGGGCACGGAAGCGGCCTCGACCGAGGCGGTCTCCGGGTAGTTGCCGGTGAAGTGGGCGGTGTCGACGATGACGCCGCGGACGACGCCCGCCGCGCCCAGCCGGACCACCGCCCAGTCGTGGTCCTCGTCGGTGGGGTGCGGCTCGTCGGCGCTCACGCCACGGCGACGGCGGGTCTCCCAGCCGTCCATGATCTGGCCCTTGTGCCCGAAGGTGTGCGGCCGGAACTCGGCGGCCGCCGCGACGATCAGGTTCTCCTTCTCGGCGAACAGCTCGTCATTGGCGTCCACCACCCCGGCGCCCAGCCCGCGGGCTGCGAGGTTGACCAACTCGGTGAAGGCGGCGGGCTGCTGACTGTCGGTCATGCTTCTCCTCGGACGATGATGCGGCCGATCGGACGGGCGTCCGCGTCGACGTCCACGACCTGGCCGCGAAGCCAGGTGGTACGGACGGCGCCGGTCAACGAGCGGCCGGCGTAGGGGGTGACGGGATTGCGGTGGTGCAGGCCCTCGGGGTCGACGGTGAAGGCGGCGTCGGGATCGAAGGCGACCAGGTCGGCGTCCATGCCGGGGGCGATGGCCCCCTTCGTACACAGCCCGACCAGGGATGCCGGGCCCGCGCTCATCCAGCGCACCACGTCGGTGAGGGCGAAGCCGCGGCGGCGGGCCTCGGTCCAGATGGCCGGCAGGCCGAGCTGGAGCGAGGCGATGCCGCCCCAGGCGGCGGCGAAGTCGCCGCTGCCGCCGTAGCGGGCGAGGTGCTTGAGGTCCGGCGTGGACGGCGAGTGGTCGGACACCACGGCCGCGAACTCCCCGTCCGCCAGGGCCTGCCAGAGCAGGTCGCGATTGGACTCGTCCCGGATCGGCGGGCAGCACTTGAAGGCGGTGTCCCCGTCCGGGACCTGCTCCGCGGCCAGGGTGAGGTAGTGCGGGCAGGTCTCGGCGGTGACCTGGACGCCGTCGGCGCGGGCCTGCCGCAGCAGCGGCAGCACGGCGGCCGAGGAGACGTGCAGGATGTGCACCCGGGCGCCGGTGCGTCCGGCGGCGGCGAGCAGCCCGGCCACGGCGGTGGCCTCGGCGTCGTCCGGCCGGGAGGCGAGGAAGTCGGCGTAGTGCGGGCCCGGCTGCTGCGGCGCGGCGTCGAGGACGGCGGGGTCCTCGGCGTGGATGATGGCCAGCGCGCCGATCCAGGCCTGCTCGGCGAGGGCCTCTTCGAGTTGACCGCCCGTCAGATGTGGGAACTCGTCCACCCCGGAGGGGGCGAGGAAGCTCTTGAAGCCGAACACCCCGGCCCGGTACAGCGGTTCGAGGTCGGCGGTGTTGCCGGGGATCGCACCGCCCCAAAGGCCGACGTCGACGAAAATCTGGCCGTCGGCAGCCTTCCGCTTGGCCTCCAGGTTGGCGACCGTGGTGGTCGGCGGGATGGAGTTGAGCGGCATGTCGACGATCGTGGTGACCCCGCCGGCGGCGGCCGCGCGGGTCGCGGTGGCGAAGCCCTCCCACTCGGTCCGGCCCGGCTCGTTGACGTGCACGTGGCTGTCGACCAGGCCGGGCAGCAGCGCGAGGTCGCCGAGGTCGATCAGCTCGCCGACACCCTCACCCTCGCCGTAGGGCCGGACCTCGGCAATCCTGCCGTCCACTACCACCACGTCCGCAGCCTGCTCCCCCTCGGGAAGGACGGCGCGACGGGATCGGAAGACTTGGGTCAACTCAACCTCCGGAATCGGTGCTGCGGCGCGGGACGGATGCTGCGGCTCAGGTGGTACGGGGAGACTACGGGCGGTTTCAACAAAACGTCAACGTTCGAATCTCCACATCGGACACCGATCACAGCAGGAACTGTTGAGCGATCCGCTCGCCCGCCAGCTCGGCCAGCTCCGCGGCGCGGGCGATGCTGTCGCCCGCCGCCGCGCCCGGTCCGGCGAGCTCGGCGAGCTCGTAGGCGGCGGCGAAACCGGCGCCGCTCCAGGTGGGAGCGTCGAGTTCGAGTCGGCCTGCCACGGCGACCACCGGGACCCCCGCCCCGGCGGCCGCAGCGGCGACCCCGGCGGGGGCCTTGCCGTGCAGGGTCTGCGCGTCCAGGCAACCCTCGCCGGTCACGACCAGGCCGGCTCCCCGCACAGCCTGGTCGAAGCCCAGCAGATCGAGCAGCAGCTCGATGCCGGGCCGCATATGGGCCCCCAGCAGGGCCATCGCGCCGAAGCCCAGACCGCCGGCCGCGCCGGCGCCGGGGGCATCGCGCAGTTCGGTCCCGGTGGCCTTGGCGACCGCGTCGGCCCAGTGCGCCAGCGCCGCGTCCAACTCGGCCACGTCGGCCGGGCTCGCGCCCTTCTGCGGGCCGTAGACGGCGGGGGCGCCGCGCTCGCCGAGCAGCGGGTTGTCGACATCGCTGGCGATCACCACCTCGACCCCACCGAGGGTGCCCGCGACGGGTCCGAGGTCGAGGTGGTGCAGTCGGCGCAGGGCGGCGCCGCCAGGGGGGAGGTCGGCGCCCTCGGCGCCCTGGAGCGTCGCGCCGAGGGCCTGGGCCAGGCCGGCACCCCCGTCGGTACAGGCGACTCCGCCCAGGCCGAGAACGATGCGGGTGCAGCCGAGCTGCAGCGCCCGGGCGACCAGCTGCCCGGTGCCGTAGCTGCTTGCCGTCAGCGGCGCCGGGACCCCGCCGGGGAGCAGGGTCAGGCCGCTGGCCTGGGCGGCCTCGACCACGGCGGTGTCGTCGAGGACGGCGATGGCCGCGTCGACCGGTTCGCCGGTGGGGCCGCTGACCGTCAACGCGATCCGCCGGTAGCCCGCAGCGAGCGCGGCCAGGACCGTGCCCTCCCCTCCGTCGGCGACGGGCAGCTTGCGGATGTCGGTGCCGGGCGCGACGCGCAGGATGCCTGCGGCGATGTGCTCGGCGGCCTCGGCGGCGGTCAGGCTGCCCTTGAACTTGTCGGGGGCGATGACCACATGACCGGTGGTCTCCTGCTGCTGGGTCATCGCCGTCCTCTTCTTCGTTGCAGGTGGGTCTCCTCCCGGCGGCGCGGGCACGACCGGATTCCATCATGGGATGGGTCACGCCGCCGGGAGGAAGCTTGGAGCCCCCCGCGTCGGCGGGCACGACCGGAGATGGATATACCGGCGCGGGGGGAGTTTTGGAGGCTAGGCCAGGGTGTTGAGCAGGGCGCTCGGCGCGTCCGAGGCGCGCTCGGCGATAGGCTCGAACTCGTTCACCTTGTCGATCTCGACGCCCATCGACACATTGGTGACGCGTTCCAGGATCACCTCGACCACGACCGGCACCCGGAACTCCGCCGCGAGCTTCTTGGCCTGCTCGAAGGCCGCGCCGAGCTCGTTGGGGTCGAACACCCGGATCGCCTTGCAGCCCAGGCCCTCGGCGACCTTGACGTGGTCCACGCCGTAGCCGTTGACCTCGGGAGCGTTGACGTTCTCGAAGGACAGCTGGACGTGGTAGTCCATGTCGAAGTTGCGCTGGGCCTGGCGGATCAGGCCCAGGTAGGCGTTGTTGACGACGACGTGGATGTAGGGGATCTGGAACTGCGCCCCCACCGCCAGCTCCTCGATCATGAACTGGAAGTCGTAGTCACCGGAGAGCGCGACGACCGTACCCTCGGGGTCGGCGGTGGCGACGCCCAGCGCGGCGGGCAGGGTCCAGCCCAGCGGCCCGGCCTGGCCGGCGTTGATCCAGTTGCGCGGCCCGTAGACGTGCAGCATCTGCGCGGCCTGGATCTGCGAGAGGCCGATGGTGGTGACGTAGCGGGTGTCGCGTCCGAAGGCCAGGTTCATCTCCTGGTAGACCCGCTGCGGCTTGACCGGCACATTGTCGAAGTCGGTCTTGCGCAGCAGCTCGCCCTTGCGCTGCTGGCAGCTGGCCGCCCACACGCTGCGGTCCTTCAGCCGCCCGGCGGCCCTGCGCTCGCGCGCCACCTCGACGAAGAGCTCCAGCGCGGCCCTGGCGTCGGAGACGATGCCGAAGTCCGGGGCGAAGACGCGGCCGATCTGGGTCGGCTCGATGTCGACGTGGACGAAGGTCCGTCCGGCCGTGTAGGTGTCGATGCCGCCGGTGTGGCGGTTGGCCCAGCGGTTGCCGATGCCCAGGACGAAGTCAGAGGCCAGCATGGTCGCGTTGCCGTAGCGGTGCGCGGTCTGCAGGCCGACCATGCCGGCCGTCAGCTCGTGGTCGTCCGGGATGCTGCCCCAGCCCATCAGGGTCGGGACCACCGGGACGCCGGTCAGCTCGGCGAACTCGACCAGCAGGTCGGCCGCGTCCGCGTTGATGACGCCGCCGCCGGAGACGATCAGCGGCCGGTCGGCGGCCTCCAACAGGTCCAGCGCCTTCTCGATCTGGGCCCGCGACGCGGACGGCTTGTAGACCGGCAGCGGCTGGTAGGTCTCGATGTCGAACTCGATCTCGGCCATCTGGACGTCGATCGGCAGGTCGAGCAGGACCGGGCCGGGACGGCCCGAGCGCATCAGGTGGAAGGCCTGCTGGAAGGCGCCCGGCACCTGGGCCGGCTCCAGCACGGTCATCGCCATCTTGGTGAGCGGCTTGGCGATGGAGGTGATGTCGACGGCCTGGAAGTCCTCCTTGTGGAGCTTCGAGACCGGAGCCTGCCCGGTGATGCACAGGATCGGGATGGAGTCGGCGCTGGCCGAGTACAGACCGGTGATCATGTCGGTGCCGGCCGGGCCGCTGGTGCCGATGCAGACGCCGATGTTGCCGGCCTTGGCGCGGGTGTAGCCCTCCGCCATGTGCGAGGCGCCCTCGACGTGGCGGGCCAGGATGTGGGTCAGCCCGCCGTTGGTCCGCATCGCGGAGTAGAACGGGTTGATCGCCGCACCCGGCAGGCCGAACAGGTGGGTGACGCCCTCGGCCTTGAGGATCTCAACAGCCGCCTGGGCGGCAGTCATACGCGCCATGTCAGTTGACCTTCCGTCCGGCGAGGCGCTCGACGCCGCGCAGCAGTGCCGAGTGGTCCAGCGAGCCGTCGCCGTTGGCCCGGGCCGAGGCGACGAGCTGGGCGACCAGGGAGCCGACCGGCAGCGGCGCCTCGACGGCTCGGGCGGCGGCGGTGACGATGCCCATGTCCTTGTGGTGCAGGTCGATCCGGAAGCCCGGGGCGAACTGGCGGTCCACCATGTTGGCCTTCTTGCGGTTCAGCACGGTGGAGCCGGCTAGGCCGCCCGCGAGGACGTCCAGCGCGGCCTGCAGGTCGACGCCGGCGTTCTCCAGGAAGACCACGGCCTCGGCCAGGACCTGGATGTTCACCGCGACGATCAGCTGGTTGGCGGCCTTGACGGTCTGTCCGGCGCCGGCCGGGCCGACGTGGATGACCGTGGTGCCCAGCGCGTCGAACAGTGGCTTCGCCTCGGCGAAGTCGGCGGCGCTGCCGCCGACCATGATCGAGAGCACCGCCTCGACGGCACCGGCCTCGCCGCCGGACACCGGGGCGTCCAGGGTGCGGATGCCCTTCGCGGCGGCGGCCTCGGCGACCCTGATGGAGGTCTGCGGGGTGATGCTGCTCATGTCGATGACCAGGGTGCCGGGCTTGGCGTTCTCGAGGACCCCGCCCTCCCCCAGGATGACCTCCTCGACCTGCCGGTCGGCGGGGACCATGGTGATCACGACCTCGGCCTCGGCCACCGCCTCGGCGATGCTCGCCGCTCCGCGGCCGCCGTCCGCGACGAGTTTGTCGATGGCGGGCTGCGTCAGATTGAACCCGGTGATGGTGTGACCGGCCTTGACCAGGTTGGCAGCCATCGGGCTGCCCATGATCCCGAGGCCGATGAACGCGATGGTGCGGGGTGACATGTGGTGCTCCTCAGGGGGTGCAAGTTTTGAGGGGTGGGAGGGTGCGGGTCTGCGGGGGCTTGTCGCGCAGTTCCCCGCGCCCCTGAGCGGTGTTCAATGACGCGAGCGAAAGTTGCAGCCCCTGAGGGGCGCGGGGAACTGCGCGAGAAACCGTGCACCTCCGTAGAGGGCTGAGCGCGCGCGCAGTTAATCAAGCAGAGCCCCGCGCCCCTGGGTGGTCAGTGGTCAGCCGCGTGCACTGGTGCGCAAGCCCCGCGGCAGCCAGGCGAAGGGGTCCTGCGCTTCCGCCGCCTTGTATTCCAGGCCGATGTACCCGGTGTAGCCCACGGCGTCGAGGCGGCTCAGCAGCGCCGGGAAGTCCAGGTCTCCCGAGCCAGGGAAGGTGCGGGAGGGGGCATCGGCCACCTGTACGTGGCCGATGCGGGCGGCGTGGGTGTCGATGACCGAGAGGAGATCTTCGCCGTTGCGGGCCAGGTGGTAGAGGTCGCAGAGGAAGCGGGTGTTGTCGAGGCCGGTGGCGGCGTTGACCTGGTCCACCACCGCGACGGCGTCCTTGCTGGAGAGCAACCCGTAGAGCGGCGCCTCCGGCGCGTTCAGGGCCTCGACCAGCAGCGTTGCGCCGATGCCGTGGACGGCCTGCGCGGCGAGCGCGAGGTTCTCCAGCGCTAGTTCGTCCTGGACCTCGATGGCCACCCCCTCCACTCGGTTGCCGTAGAGGGCGTTCAACGCGCGGCAGCCGAGCGACTCGGCGAGGCCGACCGCGACCGCGATGTTGTCGCGGAACTGCTGGGACTCGGCCGGCCGCGAGAGCAGGCCCTTGGAGCCCGCCGCCATGTTCCCGGCGTCGAAGTTGAGCCCGGTGAGCTGGACGCCGGCGTCGGTGAAGGCGCGGCGCAGCGCGTCCAGGTCGCTGTCGGGCGGAGTGGGGCCGTCCAGGGTCCACCAGAGCTCCGCGGCGTCGAAGCCTGCTGCCGCCGCGGCGGCGGGGCGCTCGAACAGCGGGAGCTCGGTGAAGAGGATCGACAGGTTCACGGTCCAGCGCTGGTCGAGCCAGTCGTTCTGCGCGGCGGCGGTCATGCGGTCACCAATCAATTCCACAATGCGGAAGCTTGTTTCTGCTTGATGGAACTATCGCATGGAGGCGCGCGGGACTGTCAAGGGCCGTCGCAACAAAATGTTGAAGTTGGCCGGTCATCACCCCAGCCCGCCCGCGAGCGGTCGGATACGCTGCGCCCGTGCGATTGAAGGTGGAGTTCACGACAGAGCCGTTCGAACTCGACGGCTTCCCCGACCATGCCAAGGCCGCCCGCCGCGCCGTGGACGAGGCGGGACTGACGGTCGACGTCGGCCCGTTCGGCACCAGCGCCGAGGGCGAGGCCACGGCCGCCCTCGCGGCCGTGGACCGGCTGATCCGGTCCACCCTGGCCAGCGGCGCCACCCGGATCTCACTCCAGATCAGCACCCTGGACGAGACCGGCCTGCCGATAGCCGAGCGAGAGGAGGGCGGCGCATGAGCCGCGAGGAGCACCCGCTGGCGCAGGCCATCAAGCCGCTCCTGGACGCGGTCGGCGCCACCGCGGTCAGCCCGGCCGACGCCCGGCCCGACGACGTCCTGCTGGAGTGGGACGAGCAGCCGGCCGTGGCCGTACGGCTCCCCGGGCTGGAGAGCGCGCTGGACCGGCTGCTCGGCGAGGTGCGCCGACAGTTCGGCGGCGCGGAGCTGACCACGCTGGACCGGGCGAGCAAGCAGCGGGTGGTGGCGCAGTTGGAGGAGCGCGGCGCGTTCACCATCCGGCACGGTGTGGAGACCGTCGCGACGGCGCTCGGCGTCAGCCGCTTCACGGTCTACAACTACCTCAACCGGCAGCAGGCGACCGCAGCCAAGGACACCTGAGCACCGTCAACCCCGTTTCAACAAACTGTTGACGTACGGCGGCCCGTGGACCTAGCTTTTGGATGACGCCCCTCCGAGGAGGTCATCCGTGGCCCTGTCCACCTCCGCGCTCGCCCGGCTCGAAGCCGGGCTCGACGAGATCTGCACCAGCCCCGCCTGGGCGAAGCTCGTCCGGACCGCCGGCCCCTGGGCCGATCCCGACGCCGTGCACGCCGCCAACGCCGCGGCGATGGCCCGGCTCAGCGCCGCCGACCTGGCCGACGCGATGGCGGGGCACGCCCGGATCGGGCAGCCCAAGGCCGGCGACGCCACCTCCGAGCGCGAGCAGTCCGGCGTCCGGGGCGCCGACCACGCCCTGCTGGACGAGCTGGCGCAGGCCAACGCCGACTACGAGGCCAAGTTCGGCCATGTCTTCCTGATCTGCGCCACCGGCCGCACCGCCGAGACGATGCTCGGCGCCCTGCGCGAGCGCTACGGCAACGACGCCGCGACCGAGCGCGAGACCGTCCGCGGTGAGCTGCGGAAGATCAACGACATCCGCATCGACCGGCTTCTCACCGAGAACTGACGGAGCATCATGACGTCCATCTCCACCCATGTGCTGAACACCAGCACCGGCCGCCCCGCCGAGGGCGTCCCGGTCGAGCTGGCCCAGCGCGGGGCCGACGGCGGCTGGACCGTCCTCGGCAGCTCCAGGACCGACGCCGACGGCCGCTGCAAGGACCTGCCGGTCCCGGACGCGGCAGCGGGGACGGTCCTGCGGCTGAGCTTCACCACCGAGGGCCCCTTCTTCCCCGAGGTCTCCATCGTCTTCGACGTCGACCCGGCCCAGGCCCACTACCACGTACCCCTGCTGCTCAACCCGTACGGGTACTCCGTCTACCGAGGAAGCTAGAGAACCCATGGCTCATGTTCTTGGCCAGAACCAGTACGGAAAGGCGGAGACCCGTGTCGTCCGCGTCTACCGGGACACAAACCGCCACGAGATCAAGGACCTGAACGTCTCGGTCGCCCTCTCCGGCGACCTGGACGACGTCCACCTCACCGGCTCCAACGCCAACTGCCTGCCGACCGACACCACCAAGAACACGGTGTACGCGTTCGCCAAGGAGCACGGCATCGAGTCCGCCGAGGCCTTCGGCATCCTGCTGGCCCGGCACTTCGTCGACAACAACGAGCCGATCCGCCGGGCCCGGATCCGGATCGAGGAGTACAGCTGGGACCGGATCAGCACGCCGGACAACTCGGCCCCGTATCTTGAAAAGCGCAGCATAGGGTCGGAGGAGGTCGGGCACTCCTTCGTCCGCAACGGCGGCGAGATCCGCACCGCGCAGATCACCTATGACGGCAGCCGCTTCGAGGTCGTCTCCGGCCTCAAGGAACTGACCGTCATGAACTCCACCAACTCGGAGTTCTGGGGCTACATCAAGGACAAGTACACCACCCTCAAGGAGGCCTACGACCGGATCCTGGCCACCCAGGTGACGGCCCGCTGGGCGCACTCCTGGAGCGGTGAGGAGACCCAGCCCAACTGGGAGCGCTCGTACGCCCAGGTACGCCGCCACCTGCTGGAGGCCTTCGCCGAGACCTACTCCTACTCGCTGCAGCAGACCCTGTACGCGATGGGCAGCCGGGTGCTGAACAACCGCGCCGAGGTGGACGAGGTCCGCCTGGAGCTGCCCAACAAGCACCACTTCCTGGTGGACCTGGAACCGTTCGGCCTCAAGAACAACAACGAGGTCTACTTCGCCGCGGACCGCCCGTACGGTCTGATCGAGGGTACGGTGCACCGCGAGGGCGTGACCCCGGTCATCCCGGTGGCCTAGCCTTTCCCAGATCCACCCCAGGGATTCTCCCGCCGTCCCGCCCTGGGCAGCCCCACCCGACGGCGGTCCCGCCAACCGCCATCGCCGAGGAGCTGAGACAGCAGATGACAACCCTCCCCCCGTCCACCGACGAGCGCATCGTCATCGAGAACGCGGCCATCGCCACCGTGGACGCCGCCGACACCGAGTACACCCGCGGACATGTCGTGATCGCCGGCAACCGCATCGAGTCGGTCGGCGAGGGCCCCGCTCCGCAGTGGCTGCAGGGCGTGGAGCGCCGGATCAACGCCGAGGGCCACCTGGTCACCCCGGGCCTGGTCAACACCCACCACCACTTCTACCAGTGGATCACCCGCGGGCTCGCGCAGGACAACATCCTGTTCGACTGGCTGGTCGCGCTCTACCCGACCTGGGCCCGGATCGACGACCGGCTGGTCCACGCCGCCGCCCAGGGTTCTACCGCCGCGCTGCTGAAGTCCGGCTGCACCACCGCCAGCGACCATCACTACGTCTTCCCCAAGGACGGCGGCGACATCCTCGGCGCCGAGATCGAGGCGGTGGCCGAGCTGGGCATGCGCTTCACCGCGCTGCGCGGCTCGATGGACCGCAGCAAGAAGGACGGCGGCCTGCCGCCGGACCACGCGGTGGAGGAGACCGAGGCGATCCTGATCGCCTCGGAGGCGGCCGTGGACCGCTACCACGACGCCTCGTTCGACTCGATGCTGCAGATCGCCATCGCGCCCTGCTCGCCGTTCTCGGTCTCCACCGAGCTGATGCGCGAGGCCGCCGTGCTGGCCCGGCGCAAGGGCGTACGGCTGCACACCCACGGCTCGGAGACGGCCGAGGAGGAGCAGTTCTGCAAGGAGCTGTTCGGCATGGGCCCGACCGACTACTTCGAGTCCACCGGCTGGCTGGGCGAGGACGTGTGGATGGCGCACTGCGTCCACATGAACGACTCCGACATCGCCAAGTTCGCCGAGACCGGCACCGGGGTGGCGCACTGCCCGTCCTCCAACGCCCGGCTCGCGGCCGGGATCGCCCGGGTCCCGGACATGCTCGCGGCCGGCGTCCCGGTCGGCCTGGGTGTGGACGGCACCGCGTCCAACGAGTCCGGCGAGCTCGGCACCGAGCTGCGCAACGCGCTGCTGATCAACCGGCTGCACGGCCGCCCCGACGCGCTCACCGGCCGCAAGGCGCTGCGCCTGGGCACCATGGGCGGCGCCAGGGTGCTGGGCCGGCAGAACGAGATCGGCTCGATCGAGGTCGGCAAGCTGGCCGACCTGGCGCTGTGGAAGATCGACGGAGTGATGCACTCCTCGATCGCCGACCCGGTCGCCGCGCTCACCTTCGGCGCGTTGCCGCCGCTGACCCTGCTCCTGGTCAACGGCCGCCCGGTGGTCGAGAACGGCCACCTGACCACGGTCAACGAGGACCGCATCGCCAAGGCGGCCGCGGACGCGGCCAAGGAGCTGGCCTCCCGCACCTGAGCCGGTGCACCAACCCCCCTGTTCTCCGGGTGCCGCTGGACGGTGTGGCACCCGGGCTCCCCGGCTGCGCCCTGCGTGCGGCCGGGGACCGCGGCCCCGGATCCACGGCGAGGATCCGGGGCCGCGGCGTACCCGAATGACATACCAGCGGGTATGTTGACACTCCCAAGGTGTTACTCGTTAGTAGGGAGTCAGGTATGCGGGCGATCCAGATCACCGAGTTCGGCGGCCCCGAGGTACTGCGGCCGGTCGAGCTGCCCGATCCTGTGGCCAAGCCGGGGCAGCTGCTCATCGATGTCGCCGCGGTCGGCGTGAACTACGCGGACACCCACTCCGTGGAGGACTCCTACCTCTCCCGCAGCACCCTGCCTATGGTGCCCGGCGGCGAGGTCGTCGGGCGGACCGCGGACGGGCGCCGGATGGTCGCGCTCACCGCCACCGGCGGCTACGCCGAGAAGGCCGTGGCCTGGGAGAACATGGCGACCGAGGTGCCCGACGAGGTCTCCGACGGGGCCGCGCTGGCCCTGGTCGTCCAGGGCCTGACGGCCTGGCACCTGCTGCGGACGTCCGGACGGATGGCTCCCGGCGAGACCGTGGTGGTGCACGCGGCGGCGGGCGGCACCGGATCGCTGGCGGTGCAGCTGGCCCGGCGCTTCGGGGCCGGACGGATCATCGCCACCGCGTCCAGCAAGGAGAAGCGGGACCTGGCCCTGGAGCTCGGAGCGGACGTCGCGGTGGAGGCCGAGGCCGAGGGGCTGAAGGAGCGCCTGATCGAGGCCAACGGCGGCGCCAAGGTCGACCTGGTGCTGGAGATGACCGGCGGCCCGGTGTTCGACGCGTCGCTGGCCGCGCTGGCCCCGTTCGGGCGGCTGGTGACCTACGGGATGGCGTCGCGCATCGAGCCGCGGGCGGTGGCCGCGGGCAAGCTGATGGCGCACTCGACCGCCGTGGTCGGCTTCTGGCTGATGCACTGTGTGGGCAAGCCGGCGCTGCATGCCGAGCCGATGGCGGAGTTGCTCCGGATGGTTGCCGCGGGTGAGCTGAAGCCCTTGGTAGGCGAGGCGTACCCGATGTCCGAGGCGGCACGCGCGCACAGTGAGCTGCGCGCTCGGCGGACGACGGGGAAGCTGGTGCTTGATCCCCGCCGGTAGGTGCAGTGTTGTGCGTGGCTTGTCGCGCAGTTCCCCGCGCCCCTGGGGGTCTGCAACTGGCTCAGTTGCAATTGCTTAGGGGCGCGGGGAACTGCGCGCCCAGCTATCTACGGTCCGCAGTGAAGAGCCCACGCCCTAGCCACAACTGTTCTGACGGTCCATCATCTGCCTCGTAGGACACGATCCCGGGAGGCATCATGTCGAAGAAGACCCGCAAGCGCAGCTGGCGCAGGCGCAAGGCCAACCACGGGCGGCGCCCCAACTGCCGCTGACAGGCAATCAGGCGGCGGTGACCGGGAAGGATCACCGCCGCCGGTCCGTGACTGCCCGCTCAGCCCAGCAGGGCGTACCCCGGCAGGGTCAGGAAGTCGGGGAACTCCTCGGCCAGCGCCACCTGCTCGAACAGCCCGGCCGCGTCGGTCCAGCGCCCGGCGTCGTACGCCTCGTCGCCCAACTCGGCCCGCAGCTCCGCGAGTTCCGTGGCGACCAGCTCGCGGACCAGCTCCGGGGTGACCTTGATGCCGGTGTCGTCCAGCACCACGCCGTTGTAGATCCACTGCCAGATCTGCGAACGGGAGATCTCCGCGGTGGCGGCGTCCTCCATCATGTTGAAGATGGCGACGGCGCCCAGGCCGCGCAGCCACGCCTCGATGTAGCGAATGCCGACCTGGACCGCGTTGTGCAGCCCGACCGCGGTGCACTGCCCCTCCGCACCGGCGATGTCCAGCAGTTCGGCGGCGGTGACGGTGCCGGCCGGGTGGACGTCCTTCTGGTTGGGGCGGTCGCCGAGCACCGCGTCGAACGCGGTGCGGCAGATCGGCACCAGGTCGGGGTGGGCCACCCAGGAGCCGTCGAAGCCGTTGCCGGCCTCCCGCTCCTTGTCGGCGGTGACCTTCTCCATCGCGGCGGCGTTGACGGCCGGGTCGCGGCGGGAGGGGATGAACGCGGCCATCCCGCCGATGGCGTGGGCACCACGTCGGTGGCAGGTCTGGACGAGCAGTTGAGCGTAGGCGCGCATGAACGGCGAGGTCATGCCGACCGAGTTGCGGTCGGGGAGGATGTACTGCTCCCCGGCGTCACGCAGGTTCTTGATGATGGAGAAGAGGTAGTCCCAGCGCCCGGCGTTGAGCCCGGCGGCGTGGTCGCGCAGCTCGTAGAGGATCTCGTCCATCTCGAAGGCCGCGGTGATGGTCTCGATCAGGACGGTGGCCTTGATGGTGCCGTGCTCGATGCCGAGGGCTTCCTGGGCGTAGGTGAAGACCTCGTTCCAGAGCCGGGCCTCCAAGTGGCTCTCGGTCTTGGGGAGGTAGAAGTACGGACCCGAGTTGGGGTCCTCGGGGCCGCGGGCCAGCAGCCGGGCCGCGTTGTGGAAGAAGTACAGTCCGAAGTCGACGAAGGCGCCGGCCACCGGCTCACCGTCCACCAGCAGATGCGCCTCGTCCAGGTGCCACCCGCGCGGGCGGACCACGACGGTGGCGAGCTCGGTGTCGGGGCGCAGGGCGTAGCTCTTGCCGGCCTCGGTGCTGAAGTCGATGCGGCGCTCGAAGGCGTCGATCAGGTTGATCTGGCCCTCGACGACATTGCTCCAGGTCGGCGCGGTGGCGTCCTCGAAGTCGGCAAGCCAGACCTTGGCGCCGGAGTTGAGCGCGTTGACGACCATCTTGCGGTCGGTGGGGCCGGTGATCTCGACCCGGCGGTCCTGCAGGGCACGGGGTGCGGGGGCGACCTTCCAGTCCCGGCTGCGGACGGCGGCGGTCTCCGGGAGGAAGTCGAGGGTGCCCTCGGCGGCGATCCGGGCGCGGCGCTCCTTGCGCAGGGCCAGCAGTTCGCGTCGGCGCGGCCCGAAGCGGCGGGACAGATCGGCGACAAAGGCGAGCGCCTCCGGCGTCAGGACCTCCTCACCACGGTCGACCGGGAGGCCGGCGACGAGGATGGATTCGGGTTCGGCTTCCTGCGGTCCTGCCATGGTCCAATGCTCCTTCGGGATGATGATCGAAAGGCGTGCTCGGTACCCTCGGTCTTCTGTAAGGTGGAGGCTAGTTTCCGCGATACAGAATTTCAACACTTTGTTGATGTTGATCGCGGCACACCGTACCCCTGCCCTGGAAGGTAGTCCTGTGGCGGTATCCCCCGCATCGATCGACGCACCGACAGCTGACCGCTCCGGAGGCGTCCAGTCCGTCGAGCGTGCCTTCCAACTGCTCGAAGTGCTCGCCGACTCGGGCGGGGTGAGCACGCTGAGCGATCTCGCGGCGGCCTCGGGACTGCCGATGCCCACCATTCACCGCCTGGTCCGCACCCTGGTCCAGCAGGGGTACGTCCGCCAGGACACCGCCCGCCGCTACACCCTCGGCCCCCGGCTGATCCGCCTCGGCGAGACCGCCGGGCGGCTGCTGGGCAGTTGGGCCCGGCCCTACCTGGCCGAGCTGATGGAGGCCACCGGGGAGACGGCGAACCTCGCCGTCCTGGAGGCGGGCGAGGTCGTCTACGTGGGGCAGGTGCCCTCCCGGCACTCCATGCGGATGTTCACCGAGGTCGGCCGCAGGGTGCAGCCGCACTGCACCGCCGTCGGCAAGATCCTGCTGGCGCAGTTGCCCCGGGAGGAGGCGGCAGGCGTGCTCGGCAGCGGGGCGCTGCCCGCGCACACCGCACACACCGTCACCGACCCGTCCCTGCTGCTCTCCCAGTTCGACGCGATCCGTGCAGGCGGCTACGCCGTGGACGACCAGGAACAGGAGATCGGCGTCCGCTGCATCGCCGTCCTGGTCCCCGGCGCACCGACGCCAACGGCGCTGTCCATCTCTGGGCCGGAGGCCCGGGTACAGGCTTTGGAAGCGCGGAGCGGGGGGCTCATTCCGCAGATGCGGGAGATTGCTGTTCGCTTGGGCAAGGCTTTGGGGACGGCTGACTGACCGTAGATGGCTTGTCGCGCAGTTCCCCGCGCCCCTAGCAATTGCAACCAAGGGTCAGTTGCAATCGTCCAGGGGCGCGGGGAACTGCGCGACAAGCCATGCACACGGTAGAGCCCTGCGCTAACCCCGCCACCGCTCCCACTGCTCAACGGTGTCGACGTCGTCTCCCGAAGCAACGTCCCCACACTCCACCAGCACCAGCTCCCCAGCCCGAGCCACAAACAGAGCCCGCGCTCCCGCATCCCCCACCGCACCGTCCGCCGCCTCCCCCCAGTACCGCGACGGAATGACCACCGGATGCCCCCGCCTCCCCCCGTACGCCGCCGCAGCCAACCCGTCCGCACCCAGCAGCCGGGCCACCGCCGCCGGTGTCAGCCCGGGCGTGTCCACCAGCGCGACCAACACCGACGCGGCGTCCGCCGGCAGCGCGCTGAGCCCCGCGCGGAGCGAAGACCCCATCCCCGTACGCCAGTCCCCGTTGCGAACGACCCCGCAGTCGCCCAACTCGGCCGTCGCCAGGACATCTTCCGCGCCCGCGCCCAGGACGACCACGATCCGCTCGCAGCCCCCCGCCCGCAGCACCGCCAGCGCGTGCTCGATCAGCGGGCGCCCCCGGTACGGCAGCAGCGCCTTGGGGCCGAGCCCGAGACGGCGGCCCGCCCCCGCGGCCAGCAGCAGGGCGACAGCTGGTGTGGAGCACATGCGTCCAGTCTGCCGGGAGAGACCCGGACCCCGCGTTGGACGAAACTACAGCCGTACCAGCACCCCCTCACCCGTTCACCGGGGCTTCACCCGCTGGACCGCCGTCCGGTACGGCCGTTCTACTGGGCCAATGCCCAGCACTGCCGTCTCCTCCCCCCTGATGGACCGCCTCGGCCGGGTCCACACCGATCTGCGGGTCTCCCTCACCGACCGGTGCAACCTGCGCTGCAGCTACTGCATGCCGGAGGAGGGCCTGGCCTGGCTGCCGAAGCCGGAGCTGCTGACCGACGACGAGCTGGTCCGGCTGGTCGGCCTGGCGACCGCCCGGCTGGGCATCCGCACGGTCCGGCTCACCGGCGGGGAGCCGCTGCTGCGGCGCGGGCTGCCGGGCCTGATCGCGCGACTGACCGCGCTGCCGGGCCCGCCGGAGCTGTCGATCACCACCAACGGCATCGGCCTGGCCCGCAGCGCCGCCGCCCTGCGGGAGGCCGGGCTGCGGCGGGTCAACGTCAGCCTGGACACGCTGCGACCCGAGCGCTTCGCCCGGATCACCCGCCGCGACCGGCTCCCGGACGTGCTGCTGGGACTGGCCGCGGCGCAGGCCGCAGGGCTGGCCCCGGTGAAGGTCAACGCCGTGCCGGTGCGCGGCGTCAACGACGACGAGATCGCCGACCTGGCCGCCTTCGCGGTCGAGCACGGCTACCGGATGCGCTTCATCGAGTCCATGCCGCTGGACGCCCAGGGCGCCTGGGACCGCTCCCGCATGGTCAGCGCCGACGAGATCCTGGAGCGGCTCGGTGAACGCTTCGACCTGGAGCCGCTGCCCCGCGAGGGCAACGCCCCCGCCGAGGAGTGGCGCGTCGTCGGGACGGACGCCGCCATCGGCGTGATCGCCAGCGTGACCCGACCGTTCTGCGGCGGCTGCGACCGGGTCCGGCTCACCGCCGACGGCCAGCTGCGGAACTGCCTGTTCGCGGCCACCGAATCCGATCTGCGCGCCCTGCTCAGAAGCGGTGCCGACGACGACGCCGTCGAGGCCGCCTGGCGCGCCTCGGTCGCCGGCAAGGGCCCCGGCCACGCGATCAACAGCGCGGACTTCCGGCAGCCGGACCGCCCGATGTCGGCCATCGGCGGCTGATCGCACGCATTCCTGCACGATCCTTGCAGTCCCGTCCGATAAAGGGCCTCCCCGAACCCGTTTGGATCAGCGAGGATGTTAGAGCGCAGCCCGCCCCGACCGGAACGGACGGTTCGTCATGCCCGCCACGCCGCAGCCCGACAGCCAGGGGGCCCCACAGCCCTCTGCCCGCCCGGTGCGCTGCCCGTCCTGCCGCCGGGAGCACGCCTACGAGCCCTCGGTGTTCCCCTGTCCCTGCGGGGCCAGCCTCAAGGTGCCGCTGCTGCGCGGCGGGGTGCCGGTCCAGGTGCGGTTCCGCTCCTGGGAGGACTCCTGGCTGAGCATGCGGTGCCCGTCCTGCGGCCGGTCCGAGCAGTGGCCGCAGCCCGAGTTCACCTGCTCCTGCGGGGCCACCGTGCGGCTGCCGGTGGACACCGACCGCAGGCCGGTGCCGATCGCGCCGCCCAAGCCGCCGCCGGTCCAGCGCCCGGTCCAGCACCCGGCCGGGCAGCAGCCGCCCGTCGTGCCGCCCCCGGTGGCCCGGCGCCCGGCGCCCTCACGGCCGCCGTTCGTCCCGCATCCGGTGCGGACCTCGGAGGACGCGATCCTGGCCGCCGCCCGCTACCTGGAGTGGCTGGGCTTCGGCACGCTGGAGGTGTCCGACTCGCAGGACCGCGAGGGCGTGTGCCTGCTGGGCAGCACGGTCGTCGCCCAGGTCGACACCTGGACCGAACCGGCCGACCTGCGCGCGGTCGAGTGCCTGTGGCTGAACACCCTGCACGCCGACGAACTACAGCCGGTGATGTTCACGCTGGCCGGCTACAACCAGGAGTCCCGCAACCGGGCGGACCAGCTGCTGGTGGCCCTCTTCGAGCTGGATCTGGAAGGCGTGCCGCAACCGGTGAACTCCGCGGCCCGGGAGCTGTTGCGCACCGGCGGCTCGAACTGACGTATCGTCAGTTGGAACTGGGCGTGTGATTGATCTGGCGCGGGTGGTCGACTCGTGTTGCAATTCCGTCACCTACCCGGCCAGCAGCACGGAGGGGAGCCGTCCTTGTCGGTCAACCGAGACGCGTCGGACCAGCGAACGGCAGCGATCCCGAATTCCGACGACTCGGTTCCCGGAGCCGCCGCCCCCGACGACGGCGCCACGGTGTGGCTGCTGCGCTCGCGCGGCTGCTGGCAGGCCGCCGCCGCGCTGCTGGAGCCGGCGGCCGCGCACTCCGCCGAGGCCGCGCTGGAGCGGGCCGAGCTGCTGATCGAGCGCGCGCTCTTCGAGAACCGGGGCTGGGGCGAAGCCGAATCCGCGCTGCGGCTGGCCGAGGCAAGCGCGCGGGTCGACACCACCCGCGCCGCCGCGGCCTGCGCCCGCGGCTACCTCGCCTACTGCGCCACCCTGCTCCAGGTCCACGACCGACTGGACGAGGCCCAGATGGCCCTCGGCCGGGCCTCGGCGATGCTGCCGCCGGACGCACCGGGCCGTCCACTGCTGGACTTCCGCCGCGGCCTGGTCGCCGAGAACCTGCTGAAGGACCCGGCCGCCGCCCGCACCGCCTACCGCCGCGCCCACGCCGGGGCCGAGCAGCAGCGGGACGACCTGCTGCTCTCCTACACCTGGCGGCATCTCGCCTCGATCGCCCAGCAGGACGGCAACCTGGCCGGGGCCAGGCACGGCTTCGCCGAGTCGCTGCGGCTGCGCGAGCTGGTCGGCTTCGCCATCGGCATCGCCCCCGCGCTGGCCGCGCTCGCCGAGGTCTCCCCGAGCCCGGAGGCCGTCCTGCTCCGGGCCCAGGCCGCCCGCCTGGTGCGCACGTTCGGGGACGTGCCGGTGTGGCTGGCCGAGGAGCGCGAGCCGGACGGCCTGCGGCCCGACCAACGGGCCGATCAGCGGGACGGGCAGGCGCCGGGGCGGGCGTAGAGGCTGACCTCGACGCCCCGGACCTCCAGGCCGGTGCACTTCTGGAACCCGGCAGTCAGCGCCGCCTGCTTGGCCTTGTCCCGGCTCGCCGCGGTCGGGGACGGGCCCTTGCCCTGGGTGCGGACGGTGATGATCCGGGCGAAGCCGGCCATCCGTGCCCCGATCTGCTGCGGGGTCAACTCGACGCCGCCCAGGGTCGCGGATCCGGCCACCGGAGCGGACAGCGCCAGATCGGTCAGCCCCGCGTAGTCCTGCGGGAACGCCAGCTCGGACTGGCGCCGCGAGGACGGCAGGAAGAGCACCCCGTCCCCGGGCTCGGCGAGCACGGCGACGGCCCTGGCGGTTCCCTGAAGGTCGTCCGACCGGCTCATCGGTGTTCGCAGCTGGGTCTCCACCGGCAGCAGCAGGAGCAGCGCCAGCGGCACGGCCAGCAGGGCGCGCGGGCCGACCCGGGGCAGCCGCCGTCCGAACGCGTCCAACGCCGAGCCGAGCAGCAGGGCCAGTCCCGCGTACTCGAACAGGACGTAGCGGTCGAGGTAGACCGGGTGCACCAGCGAGACGGCCAGCAGCAGCCCCTGCGGCAGCAGGAGCAGCGGCAGCGCGAACCCACGGAGGCTCACCGCGCCGGCCGGCCGCTGCGGGACCAGCGCGCACAGGGCGCCCAGCAGGCACATCCCGGCGGCGAACAGCACCGTGTTGGTGGTCGGCGCGGTGATCCAGGCGACCTGCTTGGCCTGCTCAGCCCCGACCACGGCCAGCGGCGCCAGCCCGGCCAGCACCGCCGCGACGGCCGAACACCAGCCCACCCACACCCGACGCTCCACCCGCGCCAGCCCGAGCGTCACCGCGTGTGCGGCGACGGCCAGGGCCGCGTACTCCTGCAGCAGGCAGGTGGCCAGGGCGGCGGCCGCGTAGCCGCACCAGCGGCCGGGGTCGGGGCGTTCCACGGCCCGGAGCAGCAGCAGTCCGCTGCCCACCACCGCGGCCATGACCAGCGCATAGGAGCGCCCCTCCTGCGCGTACTGCTGGACGGCGGGGAAGACCGGCAGGACCAGCCCCGCGGCGAGCCCGGCGCTCGGACCGGCCAGCCGGCGTCCGATCAGGGCGACGCCGGCCGCCGCGGCCGCGGTGCCCAGCACCGAGGGCAGCCGGAGCAACGCCGGGCCGCCGTCGTGGAGCTGGAACATGCCGTGCAGCAGCAGGTAGTAGAGCGTGTGCACGGCGTCGACGTGGTGGGCCAGCTCCCAGATCTGCGCGGTGCTGCGGTGCGCGACCTCCAGGCTGACCGCCTCGTCGCCCCAGAGGCTGCGGTCCCGGCCGATGCCCCACAGGCCCAGCGTCAACGCCAGTACCACAGGAGGCAGCAGCAGGGCCAGGGTCCCGGGTGTCCACTCCGGTCCGCGACCACCGTCCCCGGGCTGCTCAGAGGGGCGAAGCCGCAGGCTGGAGTAGGTGGGGACGGGGGACATCCGGCCACCCTACCCGGTGTGTATACCAACGATGGATACACCCTTCCGGTGTATCCATCCCAAAAGCATCATGCGCCCCGCAGGTTTGAGCCAGGATGGTTCCCACTTCGGCACCGGCCGGGGCATCCGAGGTTTGGGCAGGGGCATGAGAGTTACCGACATAACGCTGGGGTGGGGCGTCGCGGTCGTCGCGAGCCTCCTTCTCATCGCGGGGCTGGCGACCCTGCTGCGGTCGCGCGGCTCGGCTTCACGCGCGAGCACCGACTCCTGGGAACGGAGCGAGGAACGGCGCCGCAAGAAGGAGGCACTCTACGGTTCGGCCTCCTACGTCCTGCTGTTCTGCTGCGCCGCGGTCGCGGCCGCGCTGTCCTTCCACGGGCTGGTCGGCTTCGGTCTGCAGAACCTGGGGCTTTCCGGCGGCTGGGAGTACCTGGTGCCGTTCGGCCTGGACGGGGCGGCGATGTTCTGCTCGGTGCTGGCGGTGCGCGAGGCCAGCCACGGCGACGCCGCGCTGGGTTCGCGCATCCTGGTGTGGCTGTTCGCGGCCGCCTCCGCCTGGTTCAACTGGGTGCACGCGCCGCGCGGAGTGGACCACCACGGTGCGCCGCAGTTCTTCGCCGGCATGTCGCTCTCGGCGGCGGTGCTCTTCGACCGCGCGCTGAAGCAGACCCGCCGGGCGGCGCTGCGCGAGCAGGGCCTGGTGCCGCGACCGCTGCCGCAGATCCGGATCGTGCGCTGGCTGCGCGCGCCCAGGGAGACCTACGCGGCCTGGTCGCTGATGCTGCTGGAGAACGTCCGCAGTCTGGACGAGGCCGTCGACGAGGTCCGCGACGACAAGCGGCAGCGCGAGATCGAGCGGCACGAGCAGCGCCGGGCCTCCCGCCATGAGCGCGCCGAGCTGCGGGCGCTGAGCAGCCGGGGCTGGTCGCGCGGGCTGCGCGCGCAGGCGGAGCTGCCCGCGTCGGCCGGTCCGCGCACGGCGGGTGGCGAACGCTCGCCGGCCGCGGAGCCCGTCATAGCGGGCAACGACCCGCTGGAGACGGAGACATTGGGGATCAAGACGCCGGGGATGGAGACGCCCAGAACCGAGACGCCGGTGGTCGAGCTGCCGGTGCGGCCCAGGCCGGAGGAACGGACCTTCGACCTGTCGGCCGAGGACGACACGCTGACCCTGCCCCGGCTGGACTCGCTGGAGCAGAAGCTCAAGGACCTGGAACAGCTCTACGGCTGAGGTTCCGGCGCCGCCTCCGGCTTCGGCCCGGGGGCGGCCTCGGCCGTCGGCCGGCGGTGGATCAGCTCGAACCACATCCGCTTGCCGCTGCCGCGCGGGTCCACGCCCCAGGCGTCGGAGAGCGCCTCGACCAGCATCAGCCCGCGCCCGGAGGATGCCTGCTCCCCGGGCGTGCGGCGCCGGGGCCACAGGTCGGACTCGTCGTCCACCTCGACCCGGAGCCGGGCCCGGCCGTCCGGGCCACCCTCCTGGTAGAGCCGGGCGGTCAGCAGTGCGTCCCGGTCGGTGTGCACCAGGGCGTTGGTGATCAGCTCCGAGGTCAGCAGCTCGACGGTGTCGGCGAGGTCGCCGACGCCCCAGCGCCGTACCGCGTCCCGCAGCTCGCCGCGCACCTCGGAGATCTGCGCCAGGTCGGCCTGCTGGATCCGGCGGCGCAGCTGCCGGGGGCGGTTCTCGGCCGGGCCCTCCCAGCGGAGCAGCAGCAGCGCGATGTCGTCGTCCCGCTCATGGCTGTCGGCGGCCTGCTCCTCCAGCCGGTCGGCCAGCGCCTCCAGGGCGGCCGGCCCTTCGGGGTGCGGACCGGCGATGGTCCGGCGCAGCCGCTCCATGCCCTCGTCGATGTCGATGCTGCGGGTCTCCACCAGTCCGTCGGTGCAGAGCAGCAGCAGCTCCCCGGGGTCCAGGGTGAAGCGGGTGACCGGGTAGGCGCTGTCGGGGTCGATGCCCAGCGGCAGCCCGCCCGCCACCGGCTGCACCGCGGCGCTGCCGTCGGCGCGGCGCACCAGCGGGTCCAGATGCCCGGCGCGCACCGCGTAGACGGCGCCGTAGTCGACATTGACCTCGGCGTAGAGGCAGGTCGCGAAGTGCCCGGTGTCCAGGTCGGCGAGGAAGCGGGAGGCACGGGCCATCACCGCGGCCGGCGGGTGGCCCTCGGCGGCGTAGGCGCGCAGGGCGATCCGCAGCTGGCCCATCACGCCGGCGGCGTGCACGTCGTGCCCCTGGACGTCGCCGATGACCAGTCCGACATGGCCGCCGGGCAACGGCACCACGTCGTACCAGTCGCCGCCGATCTGCAGCCCGGTCCCGGCCGGGAGGTAGCGCACGGCGGTGCTGAACCCGGGCAGCGGCGGCACCCGGCGCGGCAGCAGCACCCGCTGCAGGCCCGCGGCCAGCTCGTGCTCGGCGTCGTGCAGCCGGGCCCGGGCCAGCGACTGGGCGACCATGCCGCCGAGGGTGCTGAGCAGGGTCCGGTCCTCGGCGTCCAGGGACCGTTCCTCGGTGAAGCTGACCAGGCACACCCCCAGCGGGCGGCCGCTGGCGATCAGCGGGAGGAAGGCCCAGGCGCTGTGCCGGGAGTGCACCACCGGCGCCCAGGCGCCGGGGAAGCGCTCCTGGTACTCGGGCCGGCTGGAGATGAACACCGGGGTGCGGGTGCGCAGCGCCAGCGCCGCCGGGTGGTCGGCGTCCAGCGGGACGTGGTTGTGCGGCGGCGGCGCGGTGTCCGGGTCGTAGCCCATGGAGCGCAGGATCTGGATCCGGCCGTTCTCCAGCGCGGCCAGGATCAGCCCGTCCGGCGGGATGCCCGGGAGCGGCAGCTCGGTGAAGACCCGGGCGACGTCGTTCATGGTGGTGGCCTCGGACAAGGCCCGGGCGGCTTCCTTGATGAAGCGGGTGCGCTCCTCGCGGAGCACCGCGAGATGGTCGGCGCGGACGCGTTTGTGCAGCTCAGCGGTGGCGTCCCAGACAAAGCCGACCATGTGCGAGGGCCTGCCGCGCTCATCGGCCAGGACCCGGCCGCGGAAGCGGACCGCGTGCATCTCGCCGTCGGCGAAGACGGTGCGGTAGTAGGCGCCGCACTGACCCAGCGTCTCGACGGCCCTGGCCACCCGGCGCCGCACGATCGGGGCGTCGTCGGGGTGCAGCATGGCGAGGAAGGACTCGGAGTTCATCGGCGGGGGACGGTGGCCGGTCCCGTCGTCGAGGGGGATGCCCAGAATCAGGCAGGCGCGGTCGTCGCCGTCGACCAGGTCGGTGTGCAGGTCCCAGTCGAAGGAGCCGATCCCGTTGGCGGCCATGGCCGGGGCCAGCCAGGCGGGAGCAGCGTCACCGTTGGTGTCGGCGCCGCCGTTCTGGGGGCCCACCGCCAGCAGGCCGGAGGCCGGCAGGAACGGGAAGCCCGGAAGGTCGGCGGGCGGGCGCGGCGACGGCGACTGGGGTGCGGACGCCATTGCTCTCCCTGCCGGTCGTGGTCGGTGATTCCTCGCCGTCGGCAACCCGCTGAACAGTGGGTCGGCGACTCAGTGAATCCTCACGTTTATCTTGGCTTCATCCTGTCGGATGAAGGTATCAGCGGCAATGCCGGAATCGGAGCCCGGCGCGTCCTCCGATTCAGCCCTCGGTGACCAGGGAAAGCCGAGGGTGACCCCACAGGAGGTGGCTGTCGTGCATGACGACCGTCGCATGGTGGAAAGCCGTCTGGAACGGGCGGTGTCGCAGTTCGTCCACCCCGCCCGCTATCCGCTGACCGTGCCGCTGCAGGTGTCGGCCTGGCACGCCCCGGGCGAGCCGGTGCCGGTGCAGGAGGCCCTGAAGGCGGAGTACCGGCCGTTTGAGGCCGGCGGGGAGTGGGGCGGGCCCTGGTCCACCACCTGGTTCCGGTTCCGGGGCGAGGTTCCTCCGGACTGGGCCGGACGGCGGGTCGAGGCCCTGCTCGACCTCGGCTACGGCGGGGCCTGGCCGGGATTCAACGCCGAGGCCCTGGTCCACGACCGGGACGGGGTCCCCGTCAAGGGCATCCACCGGGACAACCGCTGGATCGCGGTCGCCGCTCCGGCGGCCGGCGGCGAAGAGGTGGACCTGCTCGCGGAGGCCGCGGCCAACCCCGACATCCTCGGCAACGGCTTCCGCCCCACCGCCCTCGGCGACCGGCTGACCGGCGGCGACACCCCGCTCTACCGGCTCGGCAGGGCCGAGCTGGCGGTCCTGGACGAGCAGGTCTTCCACCTCGACCTGGACATCGAGGTGCTCAGCGGCCTGATGCACGAGCTGAGCACCGAGGACCCGCGCCGACACGAGATCCTGCGCGCGCTGGAGCGGATGCTGGACGCGCTGGACCTGCACGACGTCCCGGGAACGGCGCTCGAAGCACGAGCCCAGCTTGCGCATATGCTCGCGCGCCCCGCGCACGCAAGTGCACACCGGCTCTCGGCCGTCGGGCACGCCCATATCGACTCGGCCTGGCTCTGGCCGCTGCGGGAGACCGTCCGCAAGACGGCCAGGACCTTCGCCAATGTCACCGCACTGGCGCAGGACTATCCGGAACTGGTGTTCGCCTGCTCGCAGGCCCAGCAGTACGCCTGGACCAGGGACCACCAGCCGCAGATCTGGCAGCGCATCAAGGACGCCGTGGCGGCCGGGAACTGGGCCCCGGTCGGCTCCATGTGGGTGGAGTCCGACACCAACATGCCCGGCGGCGAGGCGCTGGCCCGGCAACTGGTGCACGGCAAGCGGTTCTTCCTGGACGAGCTGGGGGTGGAGACCGAGGAGGTCTGGCTGCCCGACTCCTTCGGCTACACCGCCGCGTTCCCGCAGCTGGCCCGGCTGGCCGGGGTGCGCTGGTTCCTCTCCCAGAAGATGTCCTGGAACGAGACCAACCGGATGCCGCACCACAGCTTCTGGTGGGAGGGCATCGACGGCAGCCGGGTCTTCACCCACTTCCCGCCGGTCGACACCTACAACGCCACCGTGTCCGGGAACGAGCTGGCCCGGGCCGTGCGCACCTTCAGCGACAAGGGACTGGCGACCCGCTCGCTGCTCCCCTTCGGCTACGGCGACGGCGGTGGCGGCCCCACCAGGGAGATGCTGGAGCGGGCCCGCCGGGTCCGCGACCTGGAGGGCTCGCCGCGGGTGGTGGTCGAGCCGCCGTCGGCCTTCTTCGCCGCGGCGGAGGCCGAGTACGGGGCGGCGGCGCCGGTCTGGTCCGGCGAGATGTACCTGGAGCTGCACCGCGCCACCTACACCACCCAGGCCGCGATCAAGCGCGGCAACCGCCGCAGCGAACACCTGCTGCGCGAGGCCGAACTGTGGGCCGCGAGCTTCCTGCCGGCGGCGGAGTACCCCTACGAGGAACTGGACCGGCTGTGGAAGACGGTGCTGCTGCACCAGTTCCACGACATCCTGCCGGGCAGCTCCATCGCCTGGGTGCACCGGGAGGCACGGGAGACCTACCGGGCGGTGGCGGAGGAGTTGGAGGCCCTGATCGCCTCCGCCTGCCCGCCCGGCAACGCGGACGACGGCGACCGGGTCCTCAACGCCTCCTCGTTCGACCGGGCCGAGGTGCTGGACGGCCGGTGGGCGCAGGCCCCCGCGCTGGCCGTCGGCACCCTCTCCGCCGGCCTCCCGGACGGGATCGCCCCGGTCCGGACGGCTTCCTCGCCCGAGGGCACCGTCCTCGACAACGGACTGCTGCGGATCACGGTCACCCCGGACGGCCTGCTCGGCTCGGTCCTGGACCTGACCGCCGACAGCCGTGAAGTCCTGGCCCCGGGAACCTACGGCAACCTGCTCCAGCTGCACCCGGACCACCCCAGCAAATGGGACGCCTGGGACATCGACCGCCACTACCGCCGCCGTTGGACCGACCTCACCGCAGCCGAGTCGGTGACCGTGGTCTCGGACGGCCCGATGAGCGCCACCGTCCGGGTGGAACGCGCCTTCGGCGCCTCACGCATCGTCCAGCTGCTGAGCCTCGACGCCGGCTCGCCACGGCTGCTGGTCGACACCGACATCGACTGGCAGGAGTCGGAGAAGGTCCTGAAGGCCGCGTTTCCGCTGGATGTGCACGCCGACCGCTCCAGCTCCGAGATCCAGTTCGGCCATGTCCAGCGCCCCACCCACGCCAACACCAGCTGGGACGCCGCCCGCTTCGAGATCTGCGCGCACCGCTGGGTCCATGTCGGCGAGCCCGGCTACGGCATCGCCGTCGTCAACGACTCCACCTACGGCCATGACATCGGCCGCGACGGATCCACCACCACCGTCCGGCTGACCCTGCTGCGCTCCCCGCACTCCCCCGACCCGGAGACCGACACCGGCCGCCACAGCTTCCGCTACGCCCTGCAGCCCGGCGCCACCCTGACCGACGCGGTCGCCGCGGGTCACGCCCTCAACCTCCCGCTGCGCCGCACCGCCGCCGCACCGGCGGCCCCGCTGATCACCCTCGCCGGCCCCACCACCGCCGTCGTCGAGTCCGTCAAACTCGCCGACGACCGCTCCGGCGACGTGATCGTCCGCCTCTACGAATCCCTCGGCGCCCGCACCACCTGCACCCTCCGCCCCGCCTTCCCCCCGACCTCGGCCGCCCTCACCGACCTCCTCGAACGCCCCACAAGCCCACCGACCCCGCTGACCCCGGGCGACGACGGCTCTCTCACCCTGCCGCTCCGCCCCTTCCAGATCCTGACGGTGCGGCTCCGCCGGGAGTGAGACGGACCGCGGTCCGGTCACCGCCACGAAGGGTCCTTGCTGGACATCGACCCGGCCCTCGGGGTTCAATGCCAGCGAGGGTTTGAACGGCGTTCTAAAGACCGGGACGAGGCATTGTGCGACTGACACCGACCGAGCGGGACCGGCTGCTGCTCTTCACCGCCGCCGAGCTGGCCCGGGCGCGGCGGGCGCGCGGGGTGCGGCTCAATGTGCCGGAGGCCACCGCGCTGATCGCCGACACCGTCTGCGAGGCCGCCCGGGACGGCAGGCGGCTGGCCGAGGCGATCGAGGCCGGGCGGTCCGTGCTCACCGCGGACGACGTGCTGCCCGGCGTTCCGGACGTGGTGACCACGCTGCAGGTGGAGGCGGTGTTCGACGACGGGACCAGGCTCTGCGTAATCGACGACCCGTTCCGCGGCGCGGGATCGCTGGGGCCGGACGCCCCCGGGGCCGCGCTGCCCGGCGCGGGCGAGGGCTATCAGCCGCCCGAGCCGCCGGTGCGGCTGCCGGTGCGCAACACCTCGCCGGTGCCGATCAGCGTCACCTCGCACTTCCACTTCTTCGAGGCCAATCCCCGGCTCGCCTTCGACCGCGCCGCCGCCTACGGCACCCGGCTGGCCATCCCGGCCGGCTCCACGGTGCGCTTCGACGCGGGGGCGACCGTGGAGGTGGAGCTGCAGCCGATCGCCGGCGCCCGGGTCGCCATCGGCTTCGCCGGCCTGGTGGACGGCCCGCTGGACGCCCCCGGCGCGAAGGAAGCGGCGCTGGAGAAGGCCCGCGCCACCGGATATCTGACGCAGTACCAGGAGGACGGACAGTGACCGCCAGCGGTTTCGACGCCCACGGCTGCCACGGCCGCCCCGGGCCCAGCAGCACCATCACCCCCGCCGACTACATCGCCGTGCACGGTCCGCGCGCCGGCGACCGGGTCCGGCTGGGCGACTCCGGCCTGATCGTCCGGGTCGAGTCCGACTCCCAGCAGCCCGGCGAGGAGTTCCTGGCCGGCTTCGGCAAGACCGCCAGGGACGGCCTGCACCTCAAGGCCGCCGCCGTCCGCGACACCTGCGACGTGGTGATCAGCAACGTCCTGGTCATCGACGCCGTACTGGGCATCCGCAAGACCAGCATCGGCATCCGCGAGGGCCGGATCCACGCCATCGGCCGGGCCGGGAACCCGGACACCCTGGACGGGGTGGACGTCGTGGTCGGCACCGGCACCAGCATCGTCTCCGGCGAGGGCATGATCGCCACCGCCGGGGCCATCGACACCCATGTGCATCTGCTGTCGCCGCGGATCATGGAGGCCTCGCTGGCCTCCGGCGTCACCACGATCATCGGCCAGGAGTTCGGCCCGGTCTGGGGCGTCGGCGTCAACTCGCCCTGGGCGCTGCGGCACGCGTTCAACGCGTTCGACGCCTGGCCGGTGAACATCGGCTTCCTGGCCCGGGGCTCCTCCTCCGACGGCGCGCCGCTGGTCGAGGCCCTCGCCGAGGGCGGCGCCTCCGGCTTCAAGGTGCACGAGGACATGGGCGCGCACACCCGCGCCCTGGACACCGCACTGCGGGTCGCCGAGGAGCACGACGTCCAGGTCGCCCTGCACACCGACGGGTTGAACGAGTGCCTGTCCGTCGAGGACACCCTCGCCGTGCTGGCGGGCCGCACCATCCATGCCTTCCACATCGAGGGCTGCGGCGGCGGGCACGTCCCCAATGTGCTGAAGATGGCGGGCGTGCCCAATGTCATCGGCTCCTCCACCAACCCGACCCTGCCCTTCGGCCGGGACGCGCTGGGCGAGCACTTCGGCATGATCGTCTCTGCGCACGACCTCAAGGTCGACCTGCCCGGCGACGCCGCCATGGCCCGCGACCGGATCCGCGCCGGGACGATGGGCGCCGAGGACGTGCTGCACGACCTTGGCGTCATCGGCATCACCTCCTCCGACGCCCAGGGCATGGGAAGGGCCGGCGAGACCGTGCGCCGGACCTTCGCGTTGGCCGGGAAGATGAAGTACGAGTTGGGCCCGATGGACGGCACAGGTTCCTTCGGCGAGACGAACGGCGGGGACGACAACGAGCGCGTGCTCCGCTACATCGCCAAGCTCACCATCAACCCGGCCATCGCCCACGGCCTGGCCCACGAGATCGGCTCCATCGAGGTCGGCAAGCTCGCCGACCTGGTGCTCTGGCGCGCCGACCACTTCGGCGCCAAGCCGCAGCTGGTGCTGAAGTCCGGCTTCCCCGCCTACGGCGTCACCGGCGACCCCAACGCCTCCACCGACCGCTGCGAACCGCTGGTACTGGGCCCGCAGTTCGGGGCGCACGGGGCGACCGCCGCCGACATCTCGGTGGCCTTCGTCGCCCAGGCCGCCGTCGACAACGGCGACGCCATGCCGACCCGGCGCCGACGCGTCGCCGTCCGCAACACCCGCGGCATCGGCCCGCGGGACATGCTGCGCAACGGCCGCACCGGCACGGTCGACGTCAACCCCGCCACCGGCCTGGTCTCGCTCGACGGCGAGCTGCTGCAGTCCGTCGCCGCCGACTCGGTGTCCCTCAGCCGCCTCTACTTCCTCTAAGGACAGGCACCATGACGATCCCTCAGACCCCCGCCGAGCTGGGCTACGCCATGCCCGCCGAATGGCAGCCGCACGACCGCACCTGGATGGCCTTCCCCACCCCCAACGAGACCTTCGGCGGCGAGGACCTGCACGCCGCCCGCACGGCCTGGGCGGCCGTCGCCAACACCGTGGTCCGCTACGAGCCGGTCACCCTGGTCGTCAACCTCGGCGAGACCGAGGCGGCCCGCGGCTATGTGTCCACCGAGGTCGAGATCGTCGAACGACCGCTGGACGACGCCTGGATGCGCGACATCGGCCCTACCTTCCTCACCGACGGCAGGGGCGGACTGGCCGCCGCCGACTGGGTCTTCAACGGCTGGGGCGCCCAGGACTGGGCCAGTTGGGAGCACGACCAGCACATCGCCGAGGAGGTCAGCACCCTGGCCGGGGTCCGCCGCTTCGCCTCCCGTCTGATCAACGAGGGCGGCGGCATCCACGTCGACGGCGAGGGCACGGTGCTGCTCACCGAGACCGTCCAGCTCGGCGAGGGCCGCAACGCGGACTGGACCAAGGAGCAGGTCGAGGCGGAGATCCACGCCCATCTGGGCACCACCAAGGCGATCTGGGTCCCGCGCGGCCTGACCCGCGACTACCAGCGCTTCGGGACCCGCGGCCACATCGACATCGTCGCCGCCTTCCTCAAGCCGGGCACCGTCGTCGTCCACAGCCAGCCCGACCCGGCCCACCCCGACCACGAGGTCACCCGGCAGATCGCCGATCTGCTCCGGGCCTCCACCGACGCCCGGGGCCGCCGGCTTGAGGTTGTCGAACTCCCCGCCCCCACCGTCCTCTTCGAGGAGGACGGCGAACCCGTCGACTACTCCTACATCAACCACTACCTCTGCAACGGCGCCGTGGTCCTCTGCGCCTTCGACGACCCCCGCGACCAGTCCGCCGCAGAACTGTTCGCCCATCACTTCCCGGACCGCAAGGTCGAGTTGGTCGACGCCCGGGAGATCTTCGCCAACGGCGGCGGCATCCACTGCATCACCCAGCAGCAGCCCTCCGTCTGAAAGCGCCGAGCCCGTCAGGACAGGCCCGCTCAGTGCGGTGTCCGGACCTCCAGCCAGACCGTCTTGCCGCGGTCGGACGGGACGGTGCCCCAGGCGTGGGCCAGCCGGGCGACGATGTGCAGGCCGTGGCCGCCCGGGCGGGCGGCCTCGTGCGGGGTGCGCGGGCGGGGCGGGTTCGGGCTGAGGTCGGAGACCTCCACCCGCAGGCGCTCGCCGGTGCAGCGCAGTGCCAGCTCGGTCGGCCCGCCGGCGTGCAGGCAGGCGTTGGTGACCAGTTCCGAGACCAGCAGCAGCACGTCCTCGGCCACCGCCCGCTGCTCCGCGGTCTCCCCGGGGAGCCACTCCCAGTCGGTCAGCGCCTTCCGGGAGAAGTCACGGGCCCGTCCGACCGGGGCGGCGGTGCCGGTCAGGGAGAGCCGCCGGATCTGGCCGCCGGGCGGCAGCACCGGGGAGCGCCTGATGGTGTCCTGTCCCATCACACGGCCGCCAGGGCGTCGTCGAGATCCGGATGGACGCTGAACACCGTTCCGGCGCCGGTGATGTCGAACATCCGCACCACATGGCCGCGCAGGGCGGCGAGACGGATCGAGATGCCCTGCTCGTCGGCCTGCAGCCGGGCCGTCAGCAGCACATTGAGCCCGGTGGAGTCGCAGAAGAGCAGCCCGGCGCAGTCCACGACCACGGTCGGCGTGTGCCCGGGCCGGCCGGCCCGGGCCAGCGCCTGCGCCAGCCGCTCGCGCAGCGCCGGAGCGGTGTCGTGGTCCAGCTCACCGGTGAGCGCGAGCACCGTGGCAGACCCGACGGGACGAAGCTCCACCGCGAAGCGGGGGACCGCGTCCGCACCGCCTGCGACGACCTTTCGGCTCATCTCGGCACCTCCCTGGGCTCGGTGAGCACCGGTCACTCCTCGACGAGCAGGTGCGACCGCAGCGTTTCCAGCGCCCGGGAGAGCAGTCGGGAGACATGCATCTGCGAGATCCCGAGCTCCTCGCCGATCTGAGCCTGCGTCAACTCGGCGCCGAAACGGAGCGACAGCAGCGTCCGCTCGCGCTCGCTGAGCCGGCCGATCAGCGGCTTGAGCGACTCCAGGTTCTCGATGCCCTCAAGGCCGGGGTCGACGGCCCCGACGCGGTCCGCGAAGGAGCCCTCGGTCTCGTCCTCACCGGGCTGCGCGTCCAGGGAGCTCACCGAGTAGGCGTTGCTGGCGACCAGGCCCTCACAGACCTCGTCCTCGGTGATGCCGAGGTGCGCGGCGAGCTCGGCCGCGGTCGGGGCGCGGTCCAGCGCCTGCGCGAGGTCGTCGCCGGCCCGGGCCAGTGCGAGCCGCAACTCCTGGAGCCGGCGCGGCACATGGACGGCCCAGCTGGTGTCCCGGAAGAAGCGCTTGATCTCGCCGAGGACGGTGGGCAGGGCGAAGGTGGGGAACTCGACCTCGCGGGCCGGGTCGAACCGGTCGATGGCCTTGATCAGGCCGATCGTGCCGACCTGGACGATGTCCTCCATCGGCTCGCTGCGGGTGCGGAACCGCCCGGCGGCGAAGTGGACCAGCGCCAGGTTGAGCTCCACCAGGGTGTTGCGCACGTACTGGTACTCGTGCGTGCCCTCCTCCAGCGTCGCCATCCGGGCGAACAGCACCTTGGACATGGTCCGGGCGTCGGCGGGGCCGACAGCGGCAGGACGCAGCGCGGCAGGGACGGCGAAGGCAGGCAGTGCCACGTCCGCGACGGGTTCGGCGGACCGCCGCGGGGCGGCGGTGGTGCTCCTCGTCATGACCTCGGTCCTCACTGATCGGGACTGACTTCGGGCCGTCGTGTACCCGGGACCGCCGACCTCATGCGCCCGGGAGCCGCAAGATTTCGGACGGGCGCTCGCGTCCGGCTGCTTTACTGGGTTAGAACGACATTCCAACGCCATCGGAGGGACCGGCGTGTCAGACCGGGAGCAGGGCCGACGCCCCGCGCCGCCGCGCGAGGAGGTGTTCGCCGCCGCCATGGACGCCATCGCCCGGCAGGGGCTGGCCGCGCTGACCATGGCCGCGCTCGGACGGCGCCTCGGCATGAGCGCCGGACATCTCCTCTACTACTTCGGCAGCAAGGACCGGCTGCTGCTGGAGACCCTGGGCTGGAGCGAGGCCGAGCTGGGCGAGCGCCGCCGCGCCGCGCTCGCCGCGGACGCGCCGGCGGCACGGCAGCTGGACGACTACGTCGCCCTCTACCTGCCGACCAGGGCCGGGGACCCGCGCTGGGCCCTGTGGGTGGAGGTGTGGGGTCGCTCGCTCGCCGTCGAGGCGATGCGCACCGGGCAGGCCGCGATCGAGGCCGCCTGGCGGACCGACCTGGTCGCGCTGCTGCGCCGGGGCATCGCCGCCGGCGAGTTCCGCGCCGTCGATCCGGAGCGCTTCGCGGTGCGGCTCGGCGCGCTGCTGGACGGCTTCGGCACGCCCGTCGTCACGGGGGTGCCCGGGGCGAGCCGGGAGGCCGCGCTGGCACACATCGGCGAATACCTGGACGACTCCCTTCACCTGCGCTGATCGTCCCGGGCCGGAGCCGGGAAGCCGATGGACGGCCACCCGACCGCTCGGTAGCATCAGCCCCCCGCCGCCGATGAGCGGGCTTTCTCTGGTGGAGTCACTGTGTCCTGTCCGTCCTGCTCCTCCCCGTACGTCGATCCCTACGGACGGTGCTCCGCCTGCGGCTGGGGCGGCGGCGCCCAGCCCTCGGCCTACTACCCGGTCGCCTACACCGTGCCCTCCGCACCGACCGGGCTGGCGCTGGCCGTGCAGATCCTGTTCGGCACCAGCCTGCTGACGTCGCTGCTGTTCCTCGGCCTGGACGGCTACGGCATCACGCTGTCCCACTCCATCGGCGTGGACGGAGCCGGCAGCCACGTGGACGCGGCGAACGCGACATTCGTGGCGACCAGTCTGATATTCGACCTCACGCTGCTGCTGATGCTCGGCACCGGCATCACCTTCATCGTCTGGTTCGCCAAGTCGGCGAACCTGTCCGCGGTGCTGGCACCGGGCCGGCAGCGGCTGAGCCCGGGCTGGGCCGTCGGCGGCTGGTTCGTCCCGCTCGCGGGCCTGATCACGCAGCGGCTGATGGCCGGGGACATCTGGCGGGCGAGCGAGCCGCTGACGCCGGATCGGGTGTGGAAGCCCCGCACCCCGCTGGTGACCTTCTGGTGGCTCGCCTTCACCATCAGCCAGACGCTGTTCTTCCTGCCGGTCGTGCCGCTGGAGCTGCTGAGGAGCGATCCCGACGTCACGACCCGGTCGGTCAGCACCGCGTGGTTCGTCGTGGCCATAGTGGTCGGGGTGCTGCGGATCGCGGCGTGCGTGCTGGGCATCCTGGTGGTGCGCCGGCTGACCAGCCGTCAGCAGGTGCGGATCATGCAGGGTCCGGGGGCGGGGCACCCCTACTCGATGGCCGCGGCGATGCAGCCCCCGGTCTACGGGACCGCCCCGGCCCCCTCCGCCTACCAGCCGCCGCAGGACGCGGTTCCGGCGCCGGCGCCCGCACCGGTCGCCGAGCCGGCCGTGGATCTCGCCAAGCCCACGGTCGAGCCCACCGCCGAACCCGCCGACGCGACGACGACCGAGGAGTGACCGCACCCGAGCCCGGTCAGTCCTCCCAGATCGCCGCCGCCGTGCGGTCCGCCGCATAGCCCTCGGCGCGGACCTGGATCTGCCGCAGGAAGTCGACCTGGCCGGGCGGGTGCGGATGCGCCCAGTGGTCGGCGAGGAAGTCGGAGACCGCGGGCTCCTCGCGCAGCGGCTGGTCCAGGCCCTCGCTGCAGAGCAGCAGCACGTCCCCGGGTTCGGGCACCACCACCCGGAACCGGAAGCGGTCCGGGCTGCGCGGCGCGGCCGGCTTGTCGGCCCCGCCGCCGTTCGGCTGCTGCGAGCCGACCAGCCGCCGCCCGGCGTACGCGTCGTACCAGGCGTCGTCGCCGAGCAGCAGCAGCCCGCCGGGGCCCAGGCCGAACCCCGCCCGCAGCCTGCTGGTCGGGTCCAGCGGGGCGAGCAGCGCGTGCAACGACCCACCGGTGCCGCTGAGTTCGGTGGACGAGCCGGACTCCGGCACCCGCTGCAGCCGGACCGCGGCGCGGGCGGTGAGCCGCTGCAGTCCGTACCGCAACCGCTCCTGCGCGCCCACCCGCAGGTCGGCGAGCAGCTCGCTGCGGCTGCGGCCGACCGAGGCGGCGAGCTGGCGACAGGCGTCGTCCGCGACCGACGGGCTCTCCTCCGGGGGCGGGGTCGCCATGACGACCAGCAGCAGCGCCTCGCTGCCCTCGCCGAAGCGCAGGGTCAGCAGCCGGTCGGCGCGGACCTCACCGCGGCGGCGGGCCCTGTCCCCGCGGACCGAGGCGGCGCGCAGCGTCATGGTGCCGTAGCGGGCCCCGTCCAGGGCGGTGTCCGGGACCATGCCGACGAGCAGGTCGGGGTCGGCGGCCGGCAGCGCCGCGGGTTCCGGCTCGTCGTCGGACGCCTGCTCCCCCGCGCGCGGCGGCAGCGGCCGGGCCGCGGGCACAGTGATTCGCGGCACGGTGGGCGGGGCCGACGGCCGGTTCGGCGCGGCGCTGGGCAGCGGTGGGACCGGGAGGTCCGGGATGTCGTCGAAGGGGTCGTAGGGATCGAACGACTCGTCAGTCACCGCCCCCTGACTGTCACTTACAGCGTCGGCCGGCGCCCGCGGTGGGGGGACGACCCTGGGGTCGGCCTTAAGCGCCGGTATGCGGGGCGGACGCACCGGCAGCGGCGGCAGCGGCGGCTCGGCGGCGTCCTTCGGCGGTACGGCATCCTGCGGCGGCGCGTCGACCAGCGTGGGCGGACCGGCCGGGGCGGCGTCCTCCGGGCTCGCGTCGCGGGGTGCTGACGGGGGTGCTGCGGGGGGCGACGGCGCCGCGCCGCTCAGCATGCCGCTGGCCGAGTCGAACCAGTCGTCCACCGACCCGGGCCCGGCGTCGGCCCGCGGCGCGTCGGGGACCTCGTCCCCCGGCCCCTCGTACACGGCATCCCACCAGGAACCGTCCGCCCCACCAGACGCGGGTCCACCCTGGCTGCTCATCGATTCGTCTCCTCAGCGACAATTCCGCACCCCGGACGGACGCCATTGTCCACGTCCCGACCCCGCTCACCGGGCGGAACGGGCGAATCGGATCACCCCGTGGCGCGCAAGCACACTTCCTCCACAGGGTCCCGACTACCCGGAAAGCGCCTGGCCAGGCATGATGACCTTGAAGTACTCCGGTTGCTCCAGCTTCCCGGGCAGGACGGCGACGCGAAAGCGAGGCGGGTCAGGTGCTTGGCTTCGTCGGTCTGGACGACGTGAGCGAAGAGGTCTACCGGCTGCTCGTCGGCCTGGGCTCGGCCGCGATCGACGAGCTCGCGGGCAAGCTCGGCCTCCGCCACGGCCAGGTGGCCGACTCCCTGACCGTGCTGGAGGGCCTGGGCCTGGTCGCGCAGTCCACCATCGAGCCCGGCCGACTCGTGGCCGCGCCGCCCGCGGTCGCCCTCGGAGCGCTCCTGTCCCAGCGCAGGCACGAACTCACCCAGGCCGAGCAGTCGGTGGAGATCCTGGCACAGGAGTACCGGCGCAACGCCGTCGGCCTCTCGCTCGGCGACCTCATCGAGGTCGTCACCGGGGCCGACGCCGTCCGCCACCGCTTCGAGCAGCTGCAACTGGGCGCGGAGCATGAGGTCCTGGCCCTGGTCACCAGCTCCCCGGTGGCCGTGAACGGCGACGACAACGACGCCGAGCCCGCCGCGGTCGCGCGCGGGGTCGACTACCGGGTGGTGCTGGAGCGCGCCGCGCTGGACGATCCCGCCAACGCCGTGGCGCTGTTCACCGCCCTGGACCGGAACGAGGAGGTCCGGGTCGCCGACCGGGTGCCCACCAAGCTGATCATGGCGGACCGCTCGCTGGCGATGCTGCCGCTCCGTCCGCTGAACGCCCCCGGCGAGCCCTCCGCGCTGATCGTCCGCGCGGGCGGCCTGCTGGAGGCGCTGACCGGGCTGTTTGAATCCGTCTGGGAGTCGGCCCTGCCGCTGCGGGTGTCCGAGGCCTCCGGACGGCGCGCGCTGGTGCGGGACGCCGGCGAGCAGCCGGAGGACGTGGACCTGCAGATCCTCTCGCTGCTGCTGGTGGGGCTGACCGACGTGAGCGTCGCCAAGCAGCTCGACCTGGGTCTGCGCACGGTGCAGCGCAGGGTCAAGCGGCTGATGGACCTCGCCGAGGTCACCACCAGGATGCAGCTCGGCTGGCATGCGTACGAGCGCGGCTGGGTCTCCCGCTAGGAGCAGGTGCCGGGGTCGCACACTAGTCTGTCGTCATGTCCGATCCTGCCTCCCGTACCACAACCGCCGTGAACCCCGCGCAGGTACAGCGCCTCACCGACGTGGTGACCCAGCTGCGCCGGGCCCTGCGCAGCAGCATCCGCACGGACTACCCGTGGGAGTCGCTGCCGATGGCCCAGGTCGAACTGCTGCAGACGCTGGCCACGGGACCGCTGCGGGTCGGCGAACTGGCGGCGCGTCAGCGGCTGGCGCCGAACACGGTCAGCGGGCTCATCGGGAAGCTGCTGGAAGCGGGCTTCGTGGACCGGCAGGCCGATCCCGGCGACCGCAGGACCGCGAGGATCGCGGTGACCGAGGCCGGACACCGCCAGCTCGCCGACTGGCAGCAGGCGCACGAGCGGCGCATGGCCGCGGCTTTGTCGTTGATCTCGGCGGAGGACAGCGCAGCCGTCTTGGGGGCGCTCGGCGGATTGGAACGGCTAGCAGTCGCCCTCGGCGCCGAACCACCGACGACGTAAGGGGCGCGGGGAACTGCGCTGCCAACCATGCACCTCCGTAGAGGGTTGATCGCGCAGTTCCCCGCGCCCCCTAGTGGTTCTCCAGGTACAACAGGAGCCGCTTGGCATCAAGCCCCGCGGCGAACCCGGTGAGCGCGCCGTTGGCGCCCAGGACGCGGTGGCAGGGGCGGATGATGAGCAGCGGGTTGGCTCCGACGGCTCCGGCGACCGCCCGTACCGACGTGGCGGGGCGGCCCGCCGCCGTGGTGAGCTCGCCGTAGGTGACGGTCGCGCCGTAGGGGATGGCGTCGAGGGCCTCCCACACCCTCTGCCGGAACTCACTGCCGACCGGAGCCAGCGGCAGGTCGAACTCCTTGAGCTCGCCGGCGAAGTACGCGGTGAGCTGGGCGACGGCCGCGGTGAACGGCGCCGCGTCCTCGGTCCAGGCCGGGTCCGGGCGGCTCACCTGCCCCTTCATGCTGGGTGCGAGCACGTGGGAGAGCCGTCCCTGCTCGTCCGCCACCAGCAGCAGCACGCCGAGCGGTGAGTCCATGGTGGTGTAGCTGGTCATCGAGTGCTCCCTCATCAGTTCCTCTTATGGTCCGCTTCGGTGGCCGCCACCCACAGGTGGTGCACCGCGTACGAGCGCCAGGGGCGCCACCCCGCCGAGTCGGCAGCTTCTGGCGCGCCCGCGGCAGCCAGCCCGTGTCGGACGCCGATGTCGGTCGGGAGATGGGCGTCCGGGTCTCCCAGGGCCCGCATCCGCACATAGGAGACGGTCCAGGGGCCGATCCCCGGCAGGGCCAGCAGCGCGGCTGCGGCCTGCTCCCGGTCCACGCCCGGGCTGAGGTCCACCTCGCCGGAGGCCAGCGCCGTGCACAGTCCGCGCAGCGCCCGCTGCCGTGCGCCCGGCATCGCCAGGTCCGCGGGGTCGGCCTCGGCGAGGGCTGCGGCGGCCGGGAACAGCGAGGTCAGGCCCCCGTCGGCGGCGGGCAGCCGTTCGCCGTAGCGCTCGACCAGCCGCGCGGCCAGGGTGCGCGCGGCTGCGACCGTGACCTGCTGGCCGAGCACCGCACGGACGGCGAGCTCGTGCGGGTCGACATGGCCGGGCGACCGCAGCCCGGGACGGGCGGCGACCAGCGGGGCCAGCCACGGGTCCGCGCCCAGGACCCGGTCCACGGCGTCGGGGTCGGCGTCCAGGTCGAACAAGGCGCGTAGCCGCTGGACGGCGGTGGTGAGGTCGCGCAGGGAGGTGAGCCGCAGCCGGCAGTCCAGCCAGCCCTGCGGCTTGCGCGGCTGGTCGACCTCGGCGACGCCGGGGCCGCCAGGGAGCGCCAGCGTGCGGCGGTAGCTGCGGACCGCGCCCCTGCTGCGCGCGGCGGTGACCTCCTCGACGCCGGGCACCGCGCGGACCGCCAGGAAGTCGAAGAGGTGCGCGGCGTCCAGCGGCTGACGGTGCGCCAGCCGCAGCGGGATCGTCCCCGGCACCGGAGCCGGCTGCGACGAGCGGGCCGGCCTCTGGCGCAGCTCGGTCGGCGTCAGCCCGTAGACCTCACGCATGGTGTCGTTGAACTGGCGGACGCTGGCGAACCCGGCCGCGAAGGCCGTGTCCGTCGCGCTGAGGTCGGTGGTCTGCAGCAGCAGCCGCGCGGTGTGGGCACGCTGGGAGCGGGCCAGGGCGAGCGCTCCGGCGCCGAGCTCGGTGACCAGCTCGCGGGTCAGGTGCCGCTCGCTGTAGCCGAGGCGGGTGGCGAGGCCGGAGACGCCCTCCCGGTCGACCACGCCGTCGCCGATCATGCGCATGGCGCGGCCGACCAGGTCGGCGCGCAGGTTCCAGTCCGGCGAGCCCGGGACGGCGTCCGGACGGCAGCGGCGGCAGGCCCGGTAGCCACCGGCCTGCGCGGCGGCCGCGCTGGGGTAGAAGTGCACGTTCTGACGCTTGGGGGTCATCGCGGGGCAGCTCGGACGGCAGTAGATGCCGGTGGTGCGGACGGCGGTGAAGAACACGCCGTCGAAGCGTGCGTCGCGGCTGCTCACCGCCCGGTAGCTGCTCTCCTCGTCAATCACATGCCCCAGTCTGCGGTATCCGCGAGGCGATGACTGGCGGGAATCGGACACGACGGTTCAGCCGGTTCAGCTGGCGGAATCTTCACGCCCCCAGGCATTCACGCCACTCGTGGACGCCCCGGCCGGAGCGGAATGATCGGTGCGACACCAGGCCGACCGGCCCGCCGCCCCCGAGGAGTCGCCATGACCACCACCGCCCCCACCAGCGCCGTTCTCTCCGCCCCCGCAGCCGCACCGGCTGTGGCCGCCGATCACTTCGCCGCCCGGTTGGCCTTCGAGGCCGACGTCTCCGACGTCCACGCCGACCTGGAGGCCGGCGTCCCGGGGCTCGTCGTCGTGGACACCCGCAGCGAGGCCGCCTGGGCCCAGGGCCGCATCCCCGGCGCGGTCCACATCCCCACCGCCCGGATCGCCGAGCTGGCCCCGGCCCTGATCACCCCCGGCTCCACCGTGGTCACCTACTGCTGGGGCCCGGGGTGCAACGGAGCCACCCGTGCCGCCCTCGCCTTCGCCCGCCTCGGCCACCCGGTCAAGGAGATGCTCGGCGGCTTCGAGTACTGGGCCCGCGAGGGCTTCCCCTTCGACACCGCCCAGGGCACCGAACAACGCCCGATCGACGACCTCACCGCCCCGCGCTCGGGCATCGCCTGCGCCTGCTGACCGGCCCGAGCGGATTCCTCAGCTGCCGTACCCCCAGTCCCGGGAGATCCCGCGCAGCACCTCCGGGACCTGTGTCGCGGGCGGGAGCGGGCGGGCCTGCTGGACCTGGCCGGAGGCGATGTTCTCGCTCCAGTCGCCGAAGTAGGGCTTGAAGGGGCCGTGTTCCTGCTTGCCGTAGTCGAGCATCTGCGGTTCCCAGTCGACGCCGAGGTAGCTGCAGATGCGGCGGGTCTCCCGCTCGGGGTCGGCGGTGAGGTCCTCGTAGGTGACGGTCAGGCCGTCGAGACATCGGCGCGCTTCGTCCACCGCGTTGACCTGGGTCCGTACGTCGTCGATCGCCCGCTCCTCGGTGAAGTCGTCGTGCCTGGCGAGAAGCGACTCGAGGACCGAACCCGGGTGGCGGAGCAGGAACAGGTAGCGGGCGTTGGGCCAGGCCGAGGAGATGCGGCGCCAGATGAAGGCATTGGACGGGGTCTTGTCGACGATGAGGTCCTTGCCGCTGCGGCGCAGTTCGTGGTCCAGCACCCCGTCCCAGAGCAGGTGCTCCAGCGACTGACGGGCGAGGCCGAGCTCGTCCATGATGCTGTCCGCATAGTCCGCGCTCGGCTCGACCTGGAGCGAGTCCAGGTGCAGCTCGTGCGGGGCACGGATGCGCGAGTGGCTGTTCAGCAGCACGCGCAGCAGGGTCGAGCCGGAGCGCTGCGTGGAGATCACAAAGACCGGGGAGTCGACCAGCCGTGGACTCGCCCCCCGGTCCGGAAGCGGGATCGTGCGCCGGGGCTTGACGCCCGGCGGCCGGAAAGCCTCGATCAGGTGCTTCGACCTGCGTCGGACTGCCCGTCCGACCGCCTTGCTGCGCTGCGTCTGCTCCATGAGGGACAAGACTCACGTAGTTTTCCTAATGAATTCTAAGGATCGAATGAGCGCAGCGTGTGACGGGAGACTCCCAGGAAGCCCATAGCGGCCGCAGATACGGAAGGGGAGGCCCGCGCACCGCGGGCCTCCCCCTCATGCAGGGCTCATCTCACTTGAAGGTGACCGTCACCGTCGTGAATCCGAGCGAACCGAGCAGCCCCTTGAGCATGGCGCTGGTGTTCTGCTCCGCGCGGGTGGTCAGCCCGCTGGCGGCGGCCGCGGTCTGGATCTTCTGCACGGCCAGGATGTTCAGCTGCTGCTGGTCGTTGGGGTCGCTGGAGAAGAAGTCGCCGATGCGGTTGAACAGCCCCCGGCTCTCCGCGTAGGTGTAGGAGTTCTTGGGGTCGAGCGCCGCCTTGTCCAGTGCGGCGTGCGGGAGCACGATGGTCGCGCTCCTGCGGTCACTGCTGACCGTCACCCCGGCCTTGCCCATGTCCACGTACGAGCCGACGGTGCCGGCCGCGACATAGAGGGTGCGCTTGCCGAGCAGCGCCGAGGGCAGGAACTTGGCCTCCTTGTCTATGTCGACCACCAGTTGGAAGTTGCCGTCGGCCGCCTCGTAGCGGCTCATGTTCTCGATGGACTGGAGCACCGCCGGCTGGCTGCGGTCGACGGTCGTGGTGCCGAACGGATTGGGCAGCGAGGGAAGCCAGTTGAACTTCCCGGCGGCGAGGAAGAGCGCGACGATCACCACGAAGGTGATCGGGATGCTGATGTACCAGGGGACGCGGCGCCGGGCGTACCGCCGCTCCTCGACGACGGGCCGCTCGGTCTCCGTCGCGTCGCCACGCAGGGACCTCATGGTTGTCTCCTCTGCCAGGGGTGTCGGGGACGTCGCTCCGACGCCCTCGACCACCTCCTACCCCGTACCCGCCGACCCAAGGACAAGTCAGTTCGACGGTCGGGCAACAGGATTGTCACCAGGTGATCCCGAACCGCCGTCCCGGTGTGGGAATCGGACGGATCGGGCACCAGTCAGATAGGCGGACGGCGGGAGGTCGCGATGGTCGGCGTGGTGATGGTCGGCATCGTGATCGCCCTGCTGGTGCTCGCCGCCATCGCCTTCACGCTGTGGCAGGACGGCCAGGGCCTGCCCCGAAGCCTCTCCAGGTATCGGAGAGCCCGGCGCAGGCCCCCGGACGACGCACCCCCGAGTGACTGAACGCCGGGTGACTGGGCCCCGCCCGACGCACCGTAGGACCGGCGTGTCAGCGCCGCCCCTTCGCCCGTGCCACCGCCTCCCTGTCCCGGTCGGCGGCCTTCCAGCGCCGCAACTGCTCAGCGCGCAGCCGGGCGTCGGTCCGCGAGGCGATCCACTCGTTCTCGCGCCGCAGCTTGCGGTAGCTGTCCAGCCGGCGCTGCTCCAACACGCCGTCCCGCAAAGCCTTCAGGACGGCGCAGCCAGGCTCGGCGACATGGCCGCAGTCGCCGAAGCGGCAGCCCCCCGCCAGCGCCTCGATCTCGGCGAACGCCTGCTGCAGGCCCTGCGCGGCGTCGAACATGCCGACTCCGCGCAGCCCCGGGGTGTCGATCAGGACGCCCCCGCCCGGCAGCGGCAGCAGTTCCCGGGCGGTGGTGGTGTGCCGGCCCTTGCCCGCGCCGCCGATCGGTCGGACCTCCATGGCGGCCGAACCGGTGCGCCCGGTCAGCGCGTTGGCGAGGGTGGACTTGCCCGCGCCGGAGAGCCCGACCAGGGCGCTGGTGCCGGGCAGGCGGCCGCCGAGCTCCGCCATGCCGTACCCGGTCAGGGCGCTGACCACGAGGACGCCCACACCGGGGCTGACCCGTTCGACGTCCGCCCTGATGTGGTCCCCGTCGGGAGCGGCGTCCGCCTTGGTGAGCACCACCAGCGGCTGCGCCCCGCTCTCCCAGGCCAGGGCGAGAAAGCGCTCGACCCGCCCCAGGTCGGGCTCGACGGACAGCGAGACGGCGATCACGACGGTGTCGACATTGGCCGCCAGCACCTGCCCCTCGGAGCGCTTGGAGGAGGTGGACCGCACCACCGAGGTGCGGCGCGACAGCAGCGCGTGGACGGCATGGCCGGCATGGCCGGCCGCCGCGGCGCCGACGGCCACCCAGTCGCCTGTGCAGACGTAGTGCAGCGGGTCATGGACGGCGACCGGCGCGATGTCGGCGCGCAGCGGAGTGACCTCGCCCCCGTCCGCGACCACGACCTCGCAGAGGCCGCGGTCGACCCGGACGACCCGTCCGGGCAGCAGACCGGCCGCGGCGTGTTCGGTGAACTGTTCGGCGCAGAGCTCGTCCCAGCCGTAGCCGGCGAGCGGGTGCGCGGTGGTGATGTGCAAGGGGAACCCTTCGAAGGGCGGCCCTGTGACGTCAAATGATGTGGCGTCAGGCAGCGACCGCAGGAGTGGGATTGATGTGCCTCACCGAGATCGCCATCAATGTCCTCACCTCCTCTGTCCGGGTACGCGGTGGCCACCATAATCGGGCGCCGACGCCCGCTGCCAACGGTTTTTTCGGCCCGACAGCCGTGCAACCAAGTCGAACGAAGTTGCGTGAGGCTATTCGAGAACATTGAGATGCCTGTGGGGGGACCATGAACGCGCAGAACAACACCGTCCGCCGGAAGAACGGCCTGATCGGCTCGGGGGCGGCGGCCCTCGTCGCGCTGGCGCTGGCCGGCTGCTCGGCGGGCGGCGGCGGAACCGGCTCGAACGCGGCCGCCGGCCTCGGCGCGGCGCCGAGTGCGAGCCCGAGCACCGGGGCGGCCGCGTCCTCCACCCCCTCGGCCGCGCCGAGCAGCCCCTCGGCCTCGCCCTCCCCCACCGGGCCGACCGTCCCCGAGCCCGCCGTCCTTTCCGATGCGCAGATCAATATCGCCGAGGGCCAGACCGTCGGTGTCGGCATGCCCGTCTCGGTGACCTTCCCGCACCCGGTCCCCGCCTCGCAGCGGGCCGCGGTGGAGCAGTGGCTGACGGTGCAGGCCGGCGGCGTCACCGGGGCCTGGAGCTGGATCAGGGACCGCGATCTGCTGGACGGCGAGCGGGTGGACTTCCGTCCGCAGAGCTACTGGCAGACCGGCACCCAGGTGACGGTGCATCTGGGATCGGGCACCGTACGGCACTTCACCGTCGGCCGATCGCTGATAGCCACCGTCGACGTGCACACCCACCAGATGACCGTGGTCAAGGGCGGGAAGACCACCCGCATCCCCATCACCGCGGGCCGGCCCGGGCTGGACACCTGGAACGGCGTCATGGTGGTGCTCGACAAGGCGCAGAAGGTGCTGATGGACTCCCGCACCGTCGGCCTCGGCGACGCCTACAAGGGCTACTACTACTGGGCGGTGCACATCACCACGTCCGGGACCTACGTCCACCAGAACCCGCGGGCCGACACCTACGGGGGCAAGGAGAACGTGACCCACGGCTGCGTCGGCCTCGCGGACGACGGCACCGCCCAGGACTTCTACAACCAGGTGATCCCCGGCGATGTCGTCAAGGTGGTCAACTCCACGGACACCGTCGCCGCCGGCAACGGCTACGGCGACTGGAACCTGAGCTGGACCCAGTGGCTGGCCGGCAGCGCCCTGAAGGGCGCCGCCGGCTCGTAGCTGACCCTCCGTCAGGCCGTAGTGACGGCAGCGTCGTCGGACTCCTCCTGCTCCGGCTGCTCCTGGAGTCCGCGGCGCAGGCCCAGCAGCGCGACCACGCAGGCCAGCGCCATCACCCCGGCCATGATGTAGAAGACCGTCTGGGTGGCCCGGGCGAAGTCCAGCCGGACGAACGGGGGGATGGCCGCGGTGCTGCCGCCGGAACCGGTGCCCGAGTTGGCGTTGGCCACCCTGACCGCCTCCGCGTGGCTCAGGCCCTGGGAGGTGAGCGAGGAGACCAGGTTCGACCGGGTCTCGGTGACCATCACGGTGCCGAGGATCGCCAGGCTGAGGCTGGAGCCGTAGTTGCGCACCGTCTGGGTGATCCCGGTGGCCTCGCCGTAGGAGAGGCTGGAGGCCCGGTTGACCGCGTCGGTGTTGGCCGGGCCCATCATCAGGCCCATCCCGGCGCCGGCGATGACGATCATCCACAGCTCCTTGTTGAAGTCGAGGGTGGTCAACTGCCTGGCCCAGAGGAAGAAACCGACGGCGGCGACCGCGCAGCCGATGACCACCGGGCGCTTGGCGCCGACCCGGTCCAGCATCCGTCCGCCGATCTGCGCGGCGACGACGAAGCCGAGGAAGAAGTAGAGCAGGCTCTCCCCGGCCTGGGACGCCTTCTGGTTGAGACTGACGGCGGCGTACTCGCTGGCGAAGAAGAACATCGGGACGAACACCATCATGGCGATGCCCAGGATGACGTTCTGCACCACGAACGCCCGGTTGCCGAAGATCGAGACGTTCATCAGCGGCGAGGCGACGGTCTTCTCGTAGCGGTAGAACAGCACCAGCAGCACCAGCCCGAGGCCGATGCTCAGACCGATGCCGGGGTTGCTCCAGCCCCAGATGTTCGACTGCTGGAAGCCGAAGACGCTGAGCGCTACACCGCCGGCGATGAGTGCCAGGCCGCGGTAGTCCATCGGCGCGGGACGGTGCCGGGTCGTCGGTTCGGAGACCACGATGAGCACCAGCGCGATCAGCGCGATCGGGATGTTGACCCAGAAGATGGCCCGCCAGGTCCAGGCGCTGAGGTAGCCGCCGAGCACCGGCCCCACCGCGGTCAGCCCGCCGGCGATGCCGAAGAAGAGGGCCAGCGCCCGCCCGCGCTCCCGCAGTTCGTAGGTGTTGACGACGATGGCCAGCGCGGCCGGGTACATCAGGGCGCCGCCCACGCCCTGGAGCGCGCGGAAGGCCACGATCCAGGTCTCGGCCAGACTTCCCTTGGGCGTGAGCCCGCACAGCGCGGAGGCGCCGGCGAACACGATCACGCCGATGGTGACCATCCTCCGGTGGCCCATGGTGTCGGCCAGCCGCCCGCCGTAGGCGAACAGTGCCGCCATGGTGAGCAGATAGGAGTTGACGGCCCACTGCATCCCAGTGCTCGACAGGCCGAGCTCGCTCTGGATCTTCGGTGCCGCGATCGACACGATGGTCTGGTCGATGAAGGTCATCGCCACCGCGAAAATCATCGCGGTCAGCACCAGATTCTTCCGGCCCGTTCCCACGGCCCCTGGACTCACACTGCTCACTCGGTCAGCTCCCCCTGTTGGTCATCCGCCTGTGCGGTGCTTGTACGGACGCTGAGAGTAGCGGTTCTCCGGCCGGGTGGCGCTAGGACGGCGCTCCGGGCCGGAGCGCCTGCTGCGCGGTGGCGATGAAGGCCTCGCGGCGCAGTTCGATCTCGTCCATCGAGCCCCGTCCGGTGCCGAGGAGGTCGACCAGGCCGCGGGCGGCAGTCGCGGTGTCGGCGGGCCCCTCCAGGAGGACGGCGGCGAAGGCACGACGCAGCGCGGGCAGGTCGGCGGGATCGCCGACGCGGGTCCTGCGGGTCAGCGCCAGCACCTCGGCGGCGGCGAGGAACTCCGCGTAGACGCCCCTGCGCAGGTCGAGGAGGCGGACCGCGCGCTGGTCCTGCAAGGTCATCCGGACCGTCTCCAGCACGGCGTCCGCCTGCCTGCCCCCGGAGACGCGGGTGTACCACCCCGTCACCAGGCTCCCGGCGACCGCGGCGCAAGCGGTCATCAGTGCGATCCCCCACGCAACCATGGGGACATTCTTTCGACCGAGGCCCCGGCGCGCAGCGGTATGCCGAAGCCCGGCCGCGCGAGGGGCCCGTTCACCCGCACGGACCAGGACTGCGGCGCAGAGAAGGCGGATCCCGGCCACCCCTGGTAACACGGAGTCACACAACTGGAGGGGATCCGTCCGGACGCGCTGCGCGGCCGGCCCCGTCGAGTGGAGGACTGCCCCGTGGCACAGCAACTCGCTCTCTCCGTCAACTTCAGCCAGGGCTTCAACGACGCCTGGTCGAAGATCGCCACTTTCGTCCCGCAGTTCCTGGCCTTCCTGGCGATCCTCGTCATCGGCTGGTTCGTGGCCCGGCTGCTCGCCAGGGTTCTGGACCGGGTGCTGCGCAGGGTCGGCTCGGAGAAGCTCTCCGAGCGCTCCGGGGTGGCCCGGATGCTCCGTAACTCCGACAACGACGGCACCGGGATCATCTGCCGGATCGTCTACTACGTGCTGATGCTGATGGTGCTCCAGCTGGCGCTGGGCGTCTTCGGGACCAACCCGATCAGCACCATGATCAACAGCATTGTGGCCTGGCTGCCGAAGGCCATCGTCGCGATCGTGATCATCGTGGTCGCGATGGCCATCGCCAATGCGGTGCGCGGCATCGTCAGCGGCGCGCTCAGCGGGGTCTCCTACGGCCACCGGATGGGCACCGTGGTCTGGGGCTTCATCGTGGCCCTGGGCGTCATCGCCGCGCTGGGACAGGTCGGCATCGCCACCTCGGTGTCCCAGCCGGTGCTGATCGCCGTCCTCGCCGCCGTGGTCGGCATCGCCGTCGTCGGCGTCGGCGGCGGCCTGATCATCCCGATGCGGGCCCGCTGGGAGCGCTGGCTCGACGCGGCCGAGCGGGAGACCGCCAACGCCCGCGGCAGTCTGGAGGCCTACCAGGCCGGACGCGCGGACGCGCTGGAGGGCCAGCCGGCACAGCGGCCGACCCCGATGGCCGGCTCGGGCCCCGGACAGACCATGGACCGGGGCATGGACCGGGGCGAGGGCCAGGACGGCGGTACCGGCCTGCGGTAGAGGCGCTACGCGGCGAGCAGCCGGTGCTGGTGCGCCAGCCAGCAGATCGCGGTCAGCCGGCACACCGCGAAGTCGTACCCGACCGGCTCCCGCCAGCCCGTCTCGGCGAGGACGTCGGTGAAACCGAGGGCGTAGTCCGACAGCGCCTCGCGGTCCAGGGGCCGGAGCCCGAGCTCCGGCCCCTGCGCCTGCAGGCGCTCACGTACGGCGGCGGCGTGCTGGTCGACCTCGGCCACGAACCCGGGCTCGAACGCGAACTCCGCGAAGCGCGGAGTGAACACGGCGGCGACCTCGGCCAACGGGTCGCGGGGGGCAGCAGCGGACATCCGCCCACACTAGGCCCGCAACCCGGCCGGTCCGGGCCCCGAGTTACCCGGCTCACATGGGACCTGTGCCACATGCCGGCCGCGCACTGACCTTCCCGGGGGTCAGTCGCGGCGACCGCGTTCCCAGCCGCCGCGCCTGCGGCGGTCCTTCGGGTCCTCCGGCGGCGGGTAGGGGTTGCGGCGGCGGATGCCCCGGGACTGGATCCGGTCGCGGAGGTTGGTCGGCGCCAGGAAGTCGGCCCAGCGCTCGGGGTACTCGGACGGGGCCTCGCCCTCCGCCTCCTCGCCCTCCGGCGGCGGGTTGGCGGCCTTGTTGCGTACCGCGGCGCGGCGGGCCTCGGCGCGGCGTACCAGCTCCGCCGCGGCCTCCTCGCGGGCCCGCTCGTTCTCGGCCCGGGCCATCGCGGTCTCGCGGCTGGGCCACATCCGGTCGATGGCGGCATTCATCGCCGCGCCGACCAGCACCGCCAGCGCCGTCACGCCGATCCACAGCAGCACCGCCACCGGCGCGGCCAGCGACCCGTACACGGTCGGCCCCTCGACGGCGTTCACCAGGTAGAACCGGAGGACGCCGCTGCCGAGCACCAGCACCAGCAGCGCCACCAGCGCCCCGGGCAGGTCCTCCTTCCACGGGGTCCGCACCGGGACGGCCACGTGGTAAAGGGTCGTCAGGAACACCACGGAGAGCACCATCGCGCCGGGCCAGTACAGCGCGTGCACCAGCCCCGCCGACTGCGGGAAGGCGTCGACCACCTGCCCGGGGCCGGCCACCACCAGCGGCAGCACGATGGTGCTGACGATCAGCGCGACGACGTAGAGGCCGAGCGACAGCATCCTGGTGTGGATGATCCCGCGCTTGCCCTCCAGCCCGTACATGATGGTCACGGTCTCGACGAAGACGTACAGCGCCCGCGAACCCGACCAGAGCGCCAGCATGAAGCCGATCGAGATCAGGTCGGGCCGACCGGCGCTGAAGACGCTGTTCAGCAGGGGTTTGACGGTCTGGTCGATGGAGGACGGCGAGAGCACGGTCGACGCCGCGTTGAGGATGTCCTGCTCCAGCACCTTGATGGTGCTCGCGCTGAGGTACCCCAGGGTCCCCGCGACGCAGAGCAGCAGCGGCGGCACGGACATCAGCGTGAAGAACGCCACCTCGGCGGCGAGCCCGGTGACCCGGTACTCCAGGCAGGTGTTGGTGGTGTCCTTGACCAGCTGCCAGGCGATCGACCGGTACGGCGCACCCGCCCGCCGCCCGGCGGCGCGCCGGGACGGCCTGGCTCTGTGCCGGGCCTTCGGAGAGGGGGTTTCGCCTGCTGGTTGCACTCTCAGAGAGTATCCAACCAGCAGACCCCAACCCGGCACACGGATAGGGGCGCGAGGAACTGCGCGACCAACCACGCACCCCCGTGCACACGCCGCACAGCCCCCGCCACGAACCCCCTAAGCCCCCGAAGCGTCCAGCATCCCGTCCCGAGGAACGATCTTCACCCGCTCCCGCCCCTGCGCCTCCCCGAGCGCCTTCTCGGCCGCGTCCAGCCGGTACCACCCGTCCCACGTCGTGTACCGCACCCCCGCGGCCGCCAGGAACTCCGTCACCGCCTCCTCCTCCGGCGCGGCCGGCGCCGCCAGCCTCCCGGCCTGGAAGTCGGCGAGCAGGTTGGCGACGGTCTCGTTGGCGTCGCCCTTGGTGTGACCGATCAGGCCGACCGGGCCGCGCTTGATCCAGCCGGTGACGTAGGTGGACGTCAGGTGCTCGCCGTTCTCTACGACCCGCCCGGCCTCGTGCGGCACCGTCCCGGTCTCCTCGTCCCAGGGCAGCTTGGGCAGCTCGGAGGAGAGGTAGCCGACGGCGCGGTAGACGGACTGGATGTCCCAGTCGGTGAACCTGCCGGTGCCCTTCACATTGCCGGTGCCGTCCAGCTCGGTGCGCTCGGTGCGCAGCCCGACCACCCGGCCGTCCTCGCCGAGCACCTCGGTCGGGGACTCGAAGAAGTGCAGGAAGAGCTTGTGCGGGCGGTCGCCGACATCGCGGATGGCCCAGTTCTCCAGCGTGGAGGCGACCATGTCGGCCTGCTTGTTGGAGCGGCGGGTGGTGATGCTGCCCTCGTCGTAGTCGATGTCCTCGGGGTTGACGATGACCTCGATGTTCGGCGAGTGGTCGAGTTCGCGCAGCTCCATCGGGCTGAACTTGGCCTGGGCCGGGCCGCGGCGACCGAAGACGTGCACCTCCAGCGCCTTGTTCGCGGCCAGGCCCTCGTAGACGTTGGCCGGGATCTCGGTGGGGCGCAGCTCGTCCCCGGTCTTGGCGAGGATGCGGGCCACGTCCAGGGCGACATTGCCGACGCCGAGGACGGCGACCTTCTCGGCCTCCAGCGGCCAGGTGCGCGGGACGTCGGGGTGGCCGTCGAACCAGGAGACGAAGTCGGCGGCGCCGTAGGAGCCCTCCAGCTCAATGCCGGGGATGTTCAGCGCCCGGTCGGCGTCGGCGCCGGTGGAGAAGATGACGGCATCGTAGAACTGGCGCAGGTCGTCCAGGTTGAGGTCGCCGGGGTAGTCGATGTTGCCGAAGAGACGTATCTGCGGCTTGTCGAGCACCTGGTGCAGCGCGGTGATGATGCCCTTGATGCGGGGGTGGTCGGGCGCGACGCCGTAGCGGATCAGCCCGAAGGGGGCCGGCATCCGCTCGAACAGGTCGATGGAGACACCGGGGTCGGCCGCGACGTCGGACTTCATCAGGGCGTCGGCGGCGTAGATCCCGGCGGGGCCGGCTCCGACGATGGCGACCCGCAGAGGGCGAGGCATGTGGTGTTTCCTTCGATCTGGACGGCAGGCGAGACTCCGGTAAGGGTAAGCATGCCTAACGCTGATCGAGGAACGGTACCCGGCCCCGGCCTATGAGTGCATAAGCCGACCTTATGACTGCTCAAAGATCGGGATGGATCCGGACCGCGTCAGCGCCGCAGCACGGGCAGCATCCGCTCCCAGGCCTCCGGGTCGTCCAGGGCCACCATGACCAGCTGGTAGCAGGCGCGATGGCAGAGCTCCACCAGCTCGGCCCGCTCCATCCGCTCCGCCGCGGGCTGGTCCAGCCAGGCCAGCACGACCTCTTCCAGGAAGGCCTGCCACCCGTGCACCGCCATCGCCACCCGCGGACTCGGCGGCATCCCGGCGCCCATCAGACCCGCGGTGATCCACTCGGTGAAGGTGGTCCGCATCGCCCGGTGCAGCGCCTTCATCTCCGCGTTGTCGCCGGTGGTGGTCAGCCGGACCACGGCGAGATAGAGGGAGGGGTGCCGGGAGACCTGCTCGACGAAGGTGTCGATACCGGAGCGCAGCTGTTCGGAGGGGGTGAGCGCGGGGTCGGGCCGCACATGGTCGAGCAGTTCCGCCGCCACCGCGTGCAGCACCGCCTGCCGCAGCTTGCGCTGCGAGCCGAAGTAGTGGAACAGCAGCCCCGGCGAGACCCCGACCTCCTCCGCCACCGCCTCCACCGAGAGGTCGTCGATGCTGCGGGCTTCGAGCAGGCCACGGGCGGCAGCGAGGATCTGCGTCTTGCGGTCGGCGGGGGACAGCCGGGAGCCGGGGGAACGAACCATGTGCACAGTCTATTGACTTGTCCTCAATAGACCCTACTGTTGAGTAAGCATCAATAAGAGCGTCAACAAGACGTCGGTCAGGGAGGACCCCATGCCCCACAGCCCGGCCGGGGACGGCGAACACCACGGTCTCGTCCTGCAGCCCAGGAACGTGCAGTTCGACTGGAACGCCCTGCCGATGCACTGGATCCCCGGCGAGCCGATGGCCACCCATGTGGTCAATGTGCTGCACCTGCTGCTCCCCGAGGGCGAGCGCTGGTTCGTCCGGACCTTCAAGGAGGCGCTGCCGCTGATCCGCGACGAGCGGCTGCGCGAGGAGGTGCTGGGCTTTGTCGGCCAGGAGGCCATTCACGCCGAGGCGCACCAGGGCGTGCTGGACCACCTGCTGGCCAAGGGCCTCGACCCGCGCCCCTACACCCGCCAGGCCGAGTACCTGTTCCAGCGTGTGCTGGGCGAACACCCGGAGCTGACCGGCACGGCGGCCCGGGAGAACCTGATCGAGCGGGTCGCCGTGATCGCCGCCATCGAGCACTTCACCGCCTTCCTCGGCGACTGGGTGCTGAACGCGGACGCCCTGGACCGGGCCGGGGTGGACCCGACCATGCTGGACCTGATCCGCTGGCACGGCGCCGAGGAGGTCGAGCACCGCAGCGTCGCCTTCGACCTGCTCCGGCACCTGGACCCGGGGTACGTCCGGCGGATCCGCGCCATGGCGATCACCGGCCCGGTGCTGGTGCACCTCTGGGTCCGCGGCACCCGCTTCCTGATGACCAACGATCCGACGCTCGTCCCCGGCCAGGCCCGTCCCAGCTGGCGGGCCTACACCGCGGCGTCGAAGCGCGGGCTGCTGCCGCAGCTGGGCAAGGCCGGCCGCTCGGCGGCGCGCTACCTCAGTCGCAGCTACCACCCGACCCAGGAGGGCTCCACCCGGCAGGCCGTCGCCTACCTGGGCACCTCCCCGGCCGCCCGCGCCGCCGCGCACTGATCCAGCGCATCGACCCCGAGGACCACGCCATCCCATGAGCCCCGAACCCACCCCGCTGCCGCCCCCGCCCGACCTGTACGGGCGCGGACGCGACGACCGCTTCATGCGCTTCCTGGACACGGTCACCCGTTTCTACCTGCCCATCAGCACCCGCAAGGACCGCTACGGCCGTCGCGGCGCGATACCGGCGACGTCGGCGCAGCTGCCGGTCGTGGTGGTCGCCCGCACCGTCGAGGCCGAGGGTGTGGTCTCGCTCGACCTGCGGTCCGCCGCTGCCGGCAGCGACCCGCTGCCCGCCTGGCAACCGGGCGCGCACCTGGACGTCGACCTGCCGTCAGGACTGCGCCGTCAGTACTCCCTGTGCGGCGACCCGACCGACCGCAGCCGCTACCGGATCGCGGCACGCCGGATCGACACCGGCGCCGGCGGATCCCTGGAGATCCACCAGAACCTCCCCGTGGGCAGCGAATTGACGATCAGTCACCCACGCAACGCCTTCCCCTTCGCCGCCGACCCCGCCGTACTGCTGATCGCCGGCGGCATCGGCATCACCCCGCTGCTGCCGATGGCCCGCGAGGCGGCCCGGCGCGGCCTGGACTGGCGGTTGGTGCACACCGGCCGCTCCCGCGCCACCATGCCCTTCGCCTCCGAGCTCGGCGCGCTCGACCCGGACGGCACCCGCCTGGTGCTCCGTCCCGACGACGAGCACGGCGGTCACGCCGACGCCGCCGAACTCCTCGGCCACGCGCCCGCGTCCGGCGCGGCCGTCTACATGTGCGGCCCGGCGCCGATGCTGGACGCGGTCCGCGCCGCCTTCGACGACTCCCCCGCCCGCGCGCTGCACTTCGAACGCTTCTCCGCCGCCCCGGTCACCGACGGCAAGCGCTTCACCCTGCGGCTGCGCCGCAGCGGGGTGACCATCGCCGTCCCCGCCGACCGCTCCGCCCTGGACGTGCTGCGCGAGCACGACCCCGCCACGCCCTACTCCTGCCGCCAGGGCTTCTGCGGCGTCTGCCGGCGCAAGGTCACGGCCGGCACGGTCGAGCACCGCGACCGCAGGCTCAGCGACCAGGAGCGGGCCGAGGGCCAGATGCTCGTCTGCGTGTCCCGCGCCCCCGAGGGCGAATGCCTCGAACTGGACGGTTGAACCGATGACCACAGCAACCAAGACCCCGCCCCGCTTCCCCTACGACGCCCACGACCTGGACCGTTTCCGCGAGTTGCAGCAGCTCGCCTACGGCTGCGCCGAGAGCGTCGCCGCCTGGCTGGCCCCCGGGGTCACCGAGCGCGAGGCCGCCAACCGGCTGCGGCGCGAGCTGGTCGCGGCCGGGGTCCAGGACTTCTTCCACATCCCCTTCGCCTGGTTCGGCGACCGCACCGCCTTCCGGCACTTCCGCACCCCGCTGCAGTTCTTCGCCAGTGGACGCCGGCTGGAGGAGGGCATGTGCTTCGTACTGGACTGCGCCCCGGTGGTGGACGGCTACACCGCCGACATCGGCTACGCGGGGAAGGTCGGCGACAACCCGATCTGGGACATGATCGCCCAGGACCTGCGCCAGTACCGGGAACTGATCCTCCGTGAGGTGAAGGCCAGGCGCCCGCTGAACGAGGTGTACGCCTCCGTGGACGCGCTGATCACCGAGCACGGCTACGACAACCGGCACCGGGTCTACCCGGGCCGGGTGATCGGCCACCAGGTGACCAGGACGCTCCAGCGCGGCCCGGCCGGGGTCAACCTGTTCGGCTTCGGTGTGCGCACCCTGCAGACGCTGGGTCGCGAGCTGGTCAGCGAGCAGCTCCAGGGCCGCAGCCCGCTCTGGGCGGACGGCCGCTCCTCGCAGCACCCGCCGACGCCCGGGCTGTGGGCGGTCGAGCCGCACATCGGCTTCCGGGACGTGGGGCTGAAGTTCGAGGAACTGCTGGTCGTCACCGAGGACGACGCCTACTGGCTGGACGACGACCTGCCGCACGTGCGGCGCTGGGAGCAGAACCGATGACCGCCGCCATCCGCCGGACCACGGTCACCGGTCCTTCCGGGCTGCCGCTCTCGGTCCACACCGAGGGCGACCCGGCCCACCCGACCGTGATCCTGGTGCACGGCTACCCCGACACCCACCGGGTCTGGGACGACGTCGCCGCCGACCTGGTCGCCGACCACCAGGTGGTCCGCTACGACGTCCGCGGCGCGGGCGGCTCGGGCCGTCCCGAACGGGTCCGCGACTACCGGCTGGAGCATCTGGCCGACGACCTGACGGCCGTCGCGGACGCCGTCAGCCCGGACCGGCCGGTCCATGTGGTGGCGCACGACTGGGGCTCCATCCAGTCCTGGGAGGCGGTCACCCGCCCCGGCGCGGAGGCCCGGATCGCCTCGTACACCTCCATCTCCGGGCCCTGCCTGGACCACATCGGCCACTGGGCCCGGCACCGGATGGCCAGGCCGACACCGCGTCATCTCGCCCAGCTGGCCGGGCAGGCGGCGCACTCCTGGTACATCGTCGCGTTCCACCTGCCGGGGGTGGTGCCGCTCGCCTGGCAGCACGGGCTGGCCGCCCGCTGGGACTCGCTGCTGCGCCTGGTCGAGGGGGTCACCCCGCGTGACGGGGACCCCAGGTCCGTTGGCGAGCTGGCCGGCGACGCGGTGCGCGGCATCGCGCTCTACCGCGCCAATATGCTGCCCCGCCTGCTGAACCCGGGGCAGCGACCGACCCTCGTGCCGGTGCAGACGATCACCCTCACCAAGGACAACTACGTCAGCCCGGCGCTGACCGAGGGCCTGGAGCGCTGGGCACCGCAGCTGTGGCGGCGCACCATCCCGGTCGGCCACTGGGGAGCGCTGCTGGAGAAGGGAACCACCGTGGCACGCATGGTCCGCGAGTTCACCGCCCATCACGAGGGCGGGCCCGCGCTGCCCAGGGCTCCGCGCCGGCTGGTCGTGCTGACCGGCGCGGGCAGCGGCATCGGCCGGGCCACCGCGCTGGCCTTCGCCGAGCAGGGCGCCGAGGTGGTGCTGCTGGACCGCGACCTGCCGTCCGCCGAACGCACCGTCGAGCTGGCCCGGCTGCTGGGCGCGACCGCCCACGCCTACCAGGTGGACGTCTCCGACGGCGCCGCCATGGACGCGCTGGCCGCCAAGGTAGCGACCGAGCACGGAGTGCCCGACGTGCTGGTCAACAACGCCGGGGTCGGGCACTCGGGCAGCTTCCTGGAGACCACCGAGGCGGAGTGGAAGCGGGTGCTGGACGTCAACCTGTGGGGCGTCATCCACGGCTGCCGCGCCTTCGGCTCGCTGATGGCCGCGCGCGGCGAGGGCGGACACATCGTCAACCTGGCCTCGGCCGCGGCCTACCTGCCGTCCCGGATGCTGGCCGCCTACGCCACCAGCAAGGCGGGGGTCTCCATGCTCTCCGACTGCCTGCGCGCGGAGCTGGCCGACCAGGGCATCAAGGTGTCGGCGATCTACCCGGGCATCGTCAACACCAACATCACCCGCAACACCACCTTCTCCGGGCTGGACGACGCCGAGCAGACCGCCCAGCGGCGCAGGGTCAGCGGCCTGTACGCCCGGCGCAACTTCCCGCCCGAGAAGGTCGCCGCCGCGATCGTCCGGGCCGTCGCCGACGACCGCCCCTTCGTGCCGGTGACGGTGGAGGCCAAGGCCGCCCGGGTACTGGGCCGCCTCTCCCCCGGCCTGATCCGAACCGCCGCCCGGTTCAGGCTGGGCTAGCGGCAGTGGGCGAACTACGGTGGCTGCTATGAGCACCCATGACGTCACCAACCAGGCCCCGCCGCTGGTCGACTACGACGTGTACGGGGCCGACGCCGCGCTGCGCGAGGGTGTGGCGCGGTACGCGGCGCCGGAGCGGCTGCCGGAGATCGACGGCGAGCTCGGGGAGCTGGGGCGGGCCGCCGGTTCGGCGGAGGCGCAGCACTGGGGCGAGCTGGCCAACACCCATGAGCCGCTGCTGCGCACCCATGACCGCTACGGCAACCGGATCGACGAGGTCGAGTTCCATCCGGCCTGGCACTCGCTGATGGACCGCGCCGTCTCCGCCGGTCTGACCGGCGATGCCTGGACCCGCCCGGACGGGCATCTGCGCCGGGCCGCCGGGTTCATGGTGTGGTCGCAGGCCGAGTACGGGCACGGCTGCCCGGTGTCGATGACCCATGCCGCCGTCCCCGCGCTGCGGACCGATCCGGCGCTGGCCGAGCAGTGGGTGCCGCTGCTGACCTCCCGTACGTACGACTTCGGGCTGCGGGCGCCGCAGCGGAAGCGGGGCGTGCTGGCCGGGATGGGGATGACCGAGAAGCAGGGCGGCTCGGACGTCCGCGCCAACACCACCCGGGCCGAGCCGCTGGCGGCGGACGGCGAGTACGCGCTGACCGGCCACAAGTGGTTCTGCTCCGCCCCCATGTCGGACGTCTTCCTGGTGCTGGCGCAGGCCCCGGGCGGGCTGACCTGCTTCGTGCTGCCCCGGGTGCTCCCGGACGGCAGCCGCAACACGTTCCGGATCCAGCGGCTCAAGGACAAGCTGGGCAACCGCTCCAACGCCTCCTCCGAGGTCGAGTTCGACGGCACCACCTGGGCGCAGCGACTCGGCCCGGAGGGGCGCGGGGTGCCGACCATCATCGAGATGGTGGCGGCCACCCGGATGGACTGCGTGCTGGGCTCCACCTCGCTGATGCGGCAGGCCCTGGCCCAGGCGGCGCACCATGCCGCGCACCGCAGCGCCTTCGGCGGCCCGCTGGTCGACAAGCCGCTGATGCGCAATGTCCTCGCCGATCTGGCGCTGGAGTCCGAGGCGGCCACCGCGACCGCGCTGCGGCTCGCCTCCGCCTTCGACACGGACACCCCGCAGGAGCGGGAGTTCCGCCGACTGGCGGTCGCGGTGTCCAAATACTGGATTACCAAGCGCTGTCCGGTGGTCGCCGCCGAGGCGCTGGAGTGCCTGGGCGGCAACGGCTATGTCGAGGAGTCGGGGATGCCGCGGCTGTTCCGCGAGTCCCCGCTGAACTCGGTCTGGGAGGGCTCGGGCAATGTGAACGCCCTGGACGTGCTGCGCGTCCTGGCCCGGGAGCCGCAGGTGGTGGACGCCTTCCTGGCCGAGCTGCGGCTCGCCGAGGGCGCCGACCAGCACTTCGACGCCGCCGTGAAGGAACTGCTCGCCGAGCTGGCCGACCCGGCCGAGCTGGAGACCAGGGCCCGCCGGGTGGTGGAGCGGCTGGCGCTGCTGCTGCAGGCGTCGCTGCTGCTGCGGCATGCCCCGGCATGCGTCGCCGACGCCTTCCGTATGTCCCGGCTGGGTGGATCCCGCCTGGGCGGCGACCGGGGTTCGACCTTCGGTACGCTGCCGACGGGCCTCGATCTCGCGGCGATCGTGGCCCGGACCCGGCCGACGATCGGATAGTCCCACCATCCGAGACACAATTGTTCATATTCTGGACGGTGGTGGACGCAAGAAAGCTCGGCGTGCGACGCTTCTGCCATGTCTGGTGCCGGAACTGCCTTGGTCGGTCGACTTCACGTCGATCTCGGCCGCATGTCCAGCGCCATCTGTCCGGTGACCTGAGTCCCCACGCCGCTCTTTCCCGCCATCTGTCGGTCCGGTCAGGTTCACCGCAAGCACCGCCCGCACGAGCCGAGCACAACCGTGCAGGTCAATGCTGCTGCGCAGACCGGGAACCGACGCCGAGCCCCAGGCCCCCGCCACTCTGCCGAAGGACTGCACCATGGCCTCCACCCCCACCCCTGACGACGCCGCCGCGCGCCGCCCGGCGGCCACCCGCAAGGTGACCCGCCACCGCGGTGAGGGCCAGTGGGCCATGGGTCACTTCACTCCGCTGAACGCCAACGAGCAGTTCAAGAAGGACGACGACGGTCTCAATGTGCGGACACGCATTGAGACGATCTACTCCCAGCGCGGCTTCGACTCCATCGACCCGGCCGACCTCCGCGGCCGGATGCGCTGGTGGGGCCTCTACACCCAGCGCAAGGCCGGCATCGACGGCGGCAAGACCGCCATCCTGGAGCCGCACGAGCTGGACGACGAGCACTTCATGCTGCGGGTCCGCATCGACGGCGGCCGGCTGACCACCGCCCAGCTGCGCGCCATCGGCGAGGTCTCCGAGACCTACGCCCGCGGCACCGCCGACATCACCGACCGGCAGAACATCCAGCTGCACTGGATCCGGATCGAGGACGTCCCGGCGATCTGGCAGAAGCTGGAGGCCGTCGGCCTGTCCACCACCGAGGCCTGCGGCGACTGCCCGCGCGTCATCATCGGCTCCCCGGTCGCCGGCATCGCCGAGGACGAGATCATCGACGGCAGCTGGGCCGTGGACGAGATCCACCGCCGCTACATCGGCGACAAGGAGTTCTCCAACCTCCCGCGCAAGTTCAAGACCGCGATCTCCGGATCGCCGGTCCAGGACGTGGTGCACGAGATCAACGACATCGCCTTCGTCGGCGTGGTCCACCCCGAGCACGGCCCCGGCTTCGACGTCTGGGTCGGCGGCGGCCTGTCCACCAACCCCCGGCTGGCCGAGCGCCTGGGCACCTGGGTCCCGCTGGAGCAGGTCCCGGACGTCTGGGCCGGCGTCGTCGGCATCTTCCGCGACTACGGCTACCGCCGGCTGCGCACCCGCGCCCGGCTGAAGTTCCTGATGGCCGACTGGGGCCCCGAGAAGTTCCGGCAGATCCTCGAGGACGACTACCTCAAGACGAAGCTGATCGACGGGCCGGCCCCGGCCGAGCCCAGCACCCGCTGGCGCGACCACGTGGGCGTCCACCAGCAGCAGGACGGCAACTTCTACGTCGGCTTCGCCCCCAAGGTCGGCCGCATCGACGGCCCGACCCTGGCGAAGATCGCGGACGTCGCCGCCGCCCACGGCTCGGGCCGGCTGCGCACCACGGTCGAGCAGAAGATGATCATCCTGGACGTGGCGCCCGACCAGGTCGACCCGCTGGTCGCGGCCCTGGACCAGCTGGACTTCCAGGTCCGCCCGTCCTCCTTCCGGCGCGGCACCATCGCCTGCACCGGCATCGAGTTCTGCAAGCTGGCCATCGTCGAGACCAAGGGCCGCGGCCACGACCTGATCGCCGACCTGGAGAAGCGCCTCCCCGACTTCGACCAGCCGATCAGCATCAACATCAACGGCTGCCCCAACGCCTGCGCCCGGATCCAGACCGGCGACTTCGGCCTCAAGGGCCAGCTGGTCCTGAACGCCGAGGGCGAGCAGGTCGAGGGCTTCCAGGTGCACCTCGGCGGCAGCCTGGGCTTCGAGGCCGGCTTCGGCCGCAAGCTGCGCGGCCTCAAGGTCACCGCCGACGAACTCCCCGACTACATCGAGCGGGTCCTGCGCCGGTTCGAGCAGGAGCGCACCGACGACGAGCGCTTCGCCGAATGGGTGCTCCGCGCCGAGGAAGGGGCCCTCAAGTGATCGAGCGCGTAGCGAGATCACAAATGTTGGGCGTGCAGGCTCACGAAGTGACGGACGAGCGCAGCGAGGAGGGCACATGAGTGAGCGTGCCGCACCGTTCTACTGCCCGTACTGCGGGGACGAGGACCTGCGCCCCAGCGAGGAAGGGGGGCACGGGACATGGGAATGCGCGAGCTGTTGTCGGGCGTTCTCGCTGAAGTTCCTCGGCCTGCTTTCACCGGGCAGTGAAAAGACACGAGCATCCACTTCTGGGGGATCGTCAGATGGCCACAGAGACTGACATACCGACTCGAACACCCAAGCAGCTCCAGGCCCTCGCCGAGCAGGCGAACCTGGAGCTGGAGAACGCCTCCGCGCAGGAGATCATGCGCTGGGCCGCCGAGACCTTCGGCCGCCGTTTCGCCGTCACCTCCTCGATGGAGGACGCGGTCGTCGCCCACCTGGCGTCCACCGCGCTGCCCGGCGTCGATGTGATCTTCCTGGACACCGGCTACCACTTCCCGGAAACCCTCGGCACCCGCGACGCCGTCGCGGAGGTCTACCCGGTCAATGTGATCACCCTCACCCCGCGCCAGACCGTGGCCGAGCAGGACGCCGAGTTCGGCCCGCGACTGCACGACCGCGACCCCGACCTCTGCTGCGCGCTGCGCAAGGTCGAGCCGCTCAACCGCGGCCTGGCCGGCTACGACGCCTGGGCCACCGGGCTGCGCCGCGACGAGTCGCCGACCCGGGCGAACACGCCGGTCGTCGCCTACGACGCCGAGCGGCAGAAGGTGAAGATCGCGCCGATCGCCCGCTGGACCCAGGAGGACGTGGACGCCTATGTCGCCGAACACGGCATCCTGCTGAACCTGCTGCTCAGTGACGGCTTCGCCTCCATCGGCTGCTCACCGGAGTCCTGCACCCGGCGCATCCTCGCAGGCGAGGACGCCCGCTCGGGCCGCTGGGCCGGAGCCGGCAAGACCGAGTGCGGCATCCATCTCTAGGTTCAGGAAGCTCTCAGACTCCTGTAGCAGTCTTACCCTGCGCGCCCCTGACGCCCCCACAGCACCACCCGACCCACGCTTGGAGCAGAACCGATGACCACCACCGTCGACGCAGCGACCGCCACGGCGGCCGCCGTGGCCGCAGCCGGCGCCACCGTGTGGCTCACCGGCCTGCCCAGCGCCGGGAAGACCACCATCGCGCTGGCCCTCGCGGAGCGGCTGCGCGCCGAGGGCCACCGGGTGGAGATCCTGGACGGCGACGAGATCCGCACCTTCCTCTCGGCCGGGCTCGGCTTCAGCCCCGAGGACCGCGACACCAACATCCAGCGGATCGGCTTCGTCGCCGAACTGCTGGCCTCCAACGGCGTCAAGGTGCTCGCCCCGGTGATCGCCCCCTACGCCGCCTCCCGCGCCGCCGTCGCCGACCGCCACGCGCAGCAGGGGACGCCGTACCTGGAGGTGCACGTCGCCACGCCGGTCGAGGTCTGCTCCGAGCGCGACGTCAAGGGCCTGTACGCCAAGCAGGCGGCCGGCGAGATCTCCGGCCTCACCGGGGTGGACGACCCCTACGAGGCCCCCACCGCACCCGACCTGCGCATCCAGGCGCACACCCAGCCGGTGGCCGACTCGGCCGCCGCCCTGCACGCACTGCTCACCGAGAGGGGACTGGCGTGACCACCGCTGCCGACATCCTGACCTCCGAGTCCTACGGCAACCCGTACGCGCTCTCGCACCTGGACGCGCTGGAGGCCGAGGCCGTCCACATCTTCCGCGAGGTGGCCGGCGAGTTCGAGCGCCCGGTGATCCTCTTCTCGGGCGGCAAGGACTCCATCGTCATGCTGCACCTGGCGCTCAAGGCCTTCTGGCCGGCCCAGGTCCCCTTCGCGCTGCTGCACGTGGACACCGGCCACAACTTCCCCGAGGTGCTGGAGTACCGCGACCGCACCGTGGCCGAGCACGGTCTGCGGCTGCATGTCGCCAAGGTCCAGGACTTCATCGACGACGGCCGGCTGCGCGAGCGCCCGGACGGGCTGCGCAACCCGCTGCAGACCGTGCCGCTGCTGGACGGCATCGAGACGGGCCGCTTCGACGCGGTCTTCGGCGGCGGCCGCCGCGACGAGGAGAAGGCCCGCGCCAAGGAGCGGGTCTTCTCGCTCCGCGACGAGTTCGGCGCCTGGGACCCGCGCCGCCAGCGCCCCGAGCTGTGGTCGCTCTACAACGGCCGGCACTCCCCCGGCGAGCACGTCCGGGTGTTCCCGCTGTCCAACTGGACCGAGCTGGACGTCTGGCAGTACATCGAACGCGAGAACATCGAGCTCCCGGCCATCTACTACGCGCACGAGCGCGAGGTCTTCCAGCGCAACGGCATGTGGCTGACCGCGGGCGGCTGGGGCGGCCCCAAGGCCGGCGAGACCGTCGAGCGGCGCCTGGTGCGCTACCGCACCGTCGGCGACATGTCCTGCACCGGCGCCGTCGACTCCGACGCGACGACCGTCGCCGATGTGGTCACCGAGGTGGCCGCCAGCCGCCTGACCGAACGCGGGGCCACCCGGGCCGACGACAAGGTGTCCGAGGCCGCCATGGAAGACCGCAAGCGCGAGGGGTACTTCTAAGCATGAGCACCGAACTGCACCACTCCACCCCTGCGTTGGAGACCGGGTCGGCGACCGCGCTGCTGCGCTTCGCCACCGCGGGCTCCGTCGACGACGGCAAGTCCACCCTGGTCGGCCGGCTGCTGCACGACTCCAAGTCGATCCTCACCGACCAGCTGGAGGCGGTCACCACTGCGTCCCAGAACCGCGGCCAGGACACCCCCGACCTGGCGCTGCTGACCGACGGCCTGCGGGCCGAGCGCGAGCAGGGCATCACCATCGACGTGGCCTACCGCTACTTCGCCACCGCCCGCCGCCGCTTCATCCTCGCGGACACCCCCGGCCACGTGCAGTACACCCGCAACATGGTCACCGGCGCCTCCACCGCCGAGCTGGCCGTGGTCCTGGTCGACGCCCGCAACGGCGTGGTCCAGCAGACCCGCCGGCACGCCGCGGTCGCCGCGCTGCTGCGCGTCCCGCACGTCGTGCTGGCCGTCAACAAGATGGACCTGGTCGACTACGCGGAGCCGGTCTTCGCCGCCATCGCCGAGGAGTTCAACGCCTACGCGGCCTCGCTCGGCGTGCCGGACGTGACCGCGATCCCGATCTCGGCGCTGGCCGGGGACAACGTGGTCGAGCCCTCCGCGCACATGGACTGGTACGGCGGCCCGACCCTGCTGGAGCACCTGGAGACGGTGCCGGTCGGCTCCGACCCCTCGGACGAGCCGGCCCGCTTCCCGGTCCAGTACGTGATCCGCCCGCAGAGCGCCGAGCACCTGGACTACCGCGGCTACGCCGGCCAGTTGGCCTCCGGCGTACTGCGGGCCGGCGACCCGGTGACGGTGCTGCCGTCCGGGCTGACCACCACCGTCGCCGGGATCGACGTGCTGGGCAAGCAGACCGACATCGCCTGGGCGCCCCAGTCGGTGACCGTCCGCCTGACCGACGACATCGACGTCTCCCGGGGCGACCTGATCGCGGCGGGCCCGGCCCCCGAGCCGACCCAGGACGTGCTGGCGACCGTCTCGCACCTGCACGAACGTCCGCTGCGGGTCGGCGACCGGGTACTGCTCAAGCACACCACCCGCACGGTCCGGGCGATCGTCAAGCAGCTGCCCTACCGTATCGACATCGACAGCCTGGACCGGGTGCCCGACCCGGAGGCCCTCCAGGTCAACGACATCGGCCAGGTGGTGCTGCGCACCGCCGAACCGCTGGCCCTGGACCGCTACGCGGTGAACCGGCAGACCGGATCGTTCCTGCTGATCGACCAGGCCGACGGCACCACGCTGACGGCCGGCATGGTCGGCGAAGCGTTCTGACCGGCACCACCTACGAAAGGATCCACACGATGGGCGGCGAGGCTTTCTCCCGCATGGCGAAGGAAGGCGGGCGGGTCGGCAGCGGCGCGCTCGGTGCGGGACAGGGCGGCATAGCCCACTGTCGCGCCACGGGCTGTTGACGCTCCGTCACACCTCCTGCACCTTCCTGCCGACCATCGTTTTTAGGGACCCCTCCATGTCTGCTCTCCCCCGCACCCGCATCAGACGTTCTCTCGCCGTGGCCGGCGCCGGCCTGGCCGCTGTCGGTCTGCTCAGTGCCTGCGGCTACGGCTCCAAGTCGACCACGTCGTCCGCCGCCACCCAGGCTGCCGCCTCCGGTTCGGCGACCGGCGCCAAGCTCTCCGCGGACACGGTCCACATCGGCTACTTCGCCAACCTGACCCACGCGACGCCGCTGATCGGGATCCAGAACGGGCAGTTCCAGAAGGACCTGGGCTCGACCACCATCAAGACCCAGATCTTCAACGCCGGCCCCTCCGAGATCGAGGCGCTGAACTCCGGCGCCATCGACATCGGCTGGATCGGCCCCTCCCCGTCGATCAACGGGTACGTGAAGTCCAAGGGCACCGCGCTGAAGATCATCTCCGGCGCCACCACCGGCGGCGCGGAGCTGGTGGTCAACCCCGCGAAGATCAAGAGCGTCGCGGACCTCAAGGGCAAGAAGATCGCCACGCCGCAGCTGGCCAACACCCAGGACGTGGCGCTGCTCAACTTCCTGTCCACCAAGGGCTTCAAGGTGGACGCCAAGTCCGGCAAGGGCGACGTCTCGGTGGTCCGCACCGACAACTCGCTGACCCCGACGGCCTACCAGACCGGTGCCATCGACGGTGCCTGGGTGCCCGAGCCCACCGCCTCCAAGCTGGTGGCGGAGGGAGCAAAGGTGTTGGTCGACGAGAAGAGTCTGTGGCCGGACGGCAAGTTCGTGTCCACCAACGTGATCGTCTCGCAGACCTTCCTCAAGGCCCACCCCGACGTGGTGGAGGCGGTGCTGAAGGCGTCCGTGGACACCAACGCCTGGATCATCGCCAACCCGGCCGAGGCCAAGACCGACGCCAACACCGCGCTGACCGCGCTCACCAAGAAGGCCCTGTCCACCAAGGTCCTCGACTCGGCCTGGTCCGAGCTGTCCGTCACCAACGACCCGCTGGCCGCCTCGCTGCAGAGCGAGGCCGACCACGCGGTCACCGCCGGCCTGCTCACCAAGCCCGACCTGACCGGGATCTACGACCTGACCCTGCTCAACAAGGTCCTCACGGCAGCCGGGCAGCCGACCGTCTCCGCCGCCGGCCTCGGCGCGCAGTAGCACGCTCCGGGGCCCGTCCCGCATCCACGTCGATGCCTGCGGGACGGGCCCCGGGCCCCTGACTTCTCATCACATCCCCTTTCCCGCACCGTTCCAGGAGGTGACCGAATGGCTTCGGTAGTCACCGACCAGCTGCCCAGCCCCGCCCTCGCCACGGAACCGCCCGCCGTGACGCTCGACCACGTCAGCAAGTCGTTCGGCCGCGCCGGCGCAGAACACCCCGTGCTCGACGACATCAGCCTCAGCGTCGCCCCCGGCGAGTTCGTCTGCCTCCTGGGCGCTTCCGGCTGCGGCAAGTCGACCCTGCTCAACCTGGTCGCCGGGCTGGACAGGCCCAGCAGCGGCACCATCGAGGTGCCCGGCGGCCGCGCCGCGCTGATGTTCCAGGAGCACGCGCTCTTCCCCTGGCTGACCGCCGGGCAGAACATCGAGCTCGCACTGCGGCTGCGCGGCCTGCCGCGCGCCGAGCGCCGCCCCGAGGCCGAGCGGCTGCTCGAACTGGTCCGCCTCGGCGGCGCCTACCGCAAGCGGGTGCACGAGCTCTCCGGCGGCATGCGCCAGCGCGTGGCACTGGCCCGCGCGCTCGCCCAGGACGCCAAGGTGCTGCTGATGGACGAGCCCTTCGCCGCTCTCGACGCCATCACCCGCGACGTGCTGCACGAGGAGCTCACCCGGATCTGGGCGGAGACCTCCATCTCCGTCGTCTTCGTCACCCACAACGTCCGCGAGGCCGTTCGGCTGGCCCAGCGGGTGGTGCTGCTGTCCTCCCGGCCCGGACGGATCGCCCGCGAGTGGCGGATCGACCTGCCGCAGCCGCGCCGTATCGAGGATGCCGCGGTCGCGGACCTCTCCATCGAGATCACCGACCAGCTCCGAGGGGAGATCCGCCGCCATGTCCAGCACTGAGCAGCTGACCGAAACCGCCCCGGAGGGCGCCGCGGACGGTGTCGACAGCGGCGTCGTCGTCGACAAGGCCGCCGACGCCGCGGCCCTGGGCGCCGGCCTCGACGCACTGGAGACCCAGACCTTCGAACGCGCCTCGCTGCGCTCCGTCCTGGTCAGCAAGGTCGTCCCGCCGCTGGTCGCGATCGCGCTGGTGCTGCTGCTCTGGCAGCTCGCCTACGCGGCCCACATCAAGCGGCCCGACCTGCTGCCCAGCCCGCTCGACGTCTGGAACAGCCTCTACGACCAGTGGCTCCAGGGCACCATCCTCGGCACCATCTGGACCTCGCTGTCGCGCGGCGCCCTCGGCTTCCTGGCCTCCGTGGTCATCGGCACGCCGCTGGGCCTGGTGGTCGCCAAGGTCAAGCCGGTGCGGGCGGCCATCGGGCCGATCCTGTCCGGCCTGCAGTCGATCCCCTCGGTCGCCTGGGTCCCGGCCGCCGTCATCTGGTTCGGGCTCAGCAACGCCACCATCTACGCCGTCGTGCTGCTCGGCGCCGTCCCCTCCATCGCCAACGGCCTGGTGGCCGGCGTGGACCAGATCCAGCCGCTGTATCTGCGCGCCGGACGCACGCTGGGCGCCACCGGGCTGCGCGGCATCTGGTTCGTGCTGCTCCCGGCCGCGCTGCCGGGCTACCTGGCCGGTCTGAAGCAGGGCTGGGCCTTCGCCTGGCGCTCGCTGATGGCAGCCGAGCTGATCGCCAGCTCGCCCGCGCTGGGGCTGGGCCTCGGGCAGTCGCTGGAGAACGCCCGCGAGGTCCAGGACATGCCGGGGGTGCTCTCCACCATCCTGCTGATCCTGCTGGTCGGCATCGGCATCGAACTGCTGATCTTCGCCCCGCTGGAGCGACGGGTGCTCCGCTCACGCGGCCTGCTGGTGGCCCGTCGATGACCACCGGCACCACCCTGCTCCTGGTCGCGCACGGCAGCCGCGACCCGCGCCACGCCGCCACGGTCACCGACCTGGCGGCGCTGGTGCGGGCGCAGCGGCCCGACCTGTCGGTCGAGGTGGGCTATCTGGACCACTGCGCGCCCCGGATCCCGCAGGTGCTCTCCCGGCTGCAGGGCCAAGTAGTTGCTCTGCCGCTGCTGTTGAACCACGCCTTCCACGCCCGCAGCGACATCCCGGCCGTACTGGCCGAGACCGCGTCCCAGCACCCTGATCTGACCATCCGTCAGGGCGTGGTCCTGGGACCGTCCCCGCTGCTGCTGGACGCCCTGGACCGGCGGCTCGCCGAGACCGGCGTGCACCCCTCGCCCCGCACCGGCATCGTCCTCGCCGCCGCCGGCTCCTCCGACCCGGCCGCCAACGCGGTCACCCGCGAGGTCGCCGCCCACTGGCAGCGGCTGCGCGGCTGGGGCGCGGTCGAGGTGGCACACGCCTCCGCGGCCCCGCCCCGGGTCGCCGACGCGGTCGCCGCGCTGCGCGCCCGGGGTCTGACGGACATCGCCGTCGCCCCCTACCTGCTGGCCCCCGGCCTGCTCCCGGACCGCATCGCCGCCGAGGCGTCGGCGGCCGGCGTGGACACCGTCGCCGCACCGCTGGGCGCGAGCCCGGAACTGGCCCGACTGCTGCTGCACCGCCACGACCAGGCGCTGCGGGCCGACGCCCGGCGTACTGTGCTTGCCGCCTGACACATAATCAGGTGACCGGGGCCACATCCTCCCGCTACCTTCGCTGCATGTCCGAATCCACAACCGACAAGCGAATGGTGAAAACCTCCAAGTTCCTCTCCCTGGTCCTGCGGCACGACCCCGACCGCATCGGCCTGACCCTCGACCCGGCCGGCTGGGTGGAGGTCAGCGACCTCCTCGCCGCGCTCGCGGCCCGCGGCCGCCCGCTCACCCGGGCCCAGCTCGACCTCGTCGTCGAGCAGAACGACAAGCGCCGCTTCGCCTTCGACCCGACCGGCACCCGGATCCGGGCCAGTCAGGGCCACTCGGTCCAGGTCGACCTCGGCTATGAGGACGCCGAGCCGCCGGCGCGGCTCTTCCACGGCACCCATCCGCAGGCGCTGGACGCGATCCGGCGCGAGGGCCTGCGCCCGATGAACCGGCACGCCGTGCACCTCTCCGCCGACACGGAGACCGCCACCCGGGTCGGCGCCCGCCGCGGCCGTCCGGTCGTCCTCAGCGTCGACGCCGCCCGCATGGCCGCCGACGGCCACCGTTTCCGGGCCAGCGCCAACGGCGTCTGGCTGACGGACGCCGTCCCGCCGGAGTACCTCACTGTCGACAGCATCCTGTCAAAGTGACAGAATGCTGTCATGACGAATTCACCGGCAGCCCCCGCGCCCACCGTCCATCTCGCCGTCTACGACGGCCTCGCCGACTGGGAGGCGGCCCTCGCGGTGGCGCAGCTGCGCAGCGGTACCTTCCAGACCGAGGGCACGCCCCATGAGGTCCGCACCGTCGGCACCAGCAGGAGCCCGGTCCGCACCATGGGCGGGCTGACGGTCGTCCCGGACCTGACGCTGGACGAGCTCTCCCCTGCCGACAGCGCCATGCTCATCGTCCCCGGCGGCGGGGGCTGGGAGCAGGGCGGGCACTGCGCCTTCCCGCTGAAGGCCCGTCAGTTCCTGGACGCCGGCGTCCCGGTGGCCGCGATCTGCGGGGCCGTCTTCGGCTTCGCCGCCGAGGGCCTGCTGGACGACCGCGACCACACCGGGGCCGCCGCCGAGTACCTGGCGATGACCGGCTACCACGGCGGCAAGCGGTACCAGGAGGCCGACGCCGTCCGCGACCGCGGGCTGATCACCGCAGGGCCGACCGACTCGGTGGCCTTCGCCCGCGAGATCATCGCCGAGCTCGGGGTCTGGCAGCCGGCTGTGCTGGACGCCTGGTTCCGGCTGTTCTCCCGCTCCGAAACCGCCGCCTACGGTGAGCTGATGGCCCTGGTCTCGGCGGCGGCATGACCGACCAGGCCGTCCACACGCGCACGCCCGGCGCCCTGCTCTCCGCCGCCGCGCTGGGCTCCTTCCGGGCCAACGGCCTGTTCCTGGAGGCCGCAGAACAGCTGTCCCGCCCGATCGGGCTCACCGCCGCCCGCTGGCAGGTGCTGGGCGCGGTCCTGGTCGAGCCGCTCACCGTCGCCGGCATCGCCAGGACCATGGGCATCACCCGCCAGAGCGTCCAGCGGCTGGCCGACCTGCTGGTCGAACAGGGTCTGGCCGAGTACCGGCCCAATCCGGCGCACCGACGCGCCAAGCTGATCCTGGCCACCGACGAGGGCCGCGCCGCCGTCCACGCCATCGGACCGGCCCACGGCGAGCTGGCCCGGGAGCTGGTCGACCGCCTCGGCCCGCAGCGGCTGGCGGAGGCCGTGGCCGCGCTGGAGGCACTGTCCGACGCTATGGAGTCCATCCTCGGGGGCCCGAAGCAGTGAGGGCCGCCGTACCGGAGTACGACGGCCCTCACCTGTCTGTGCGGTTCAACCCCTGGACTACCTCCGCGAGGCGGAGTCCACGTCGTCGCTCTCCTCCAGGGCGGCCGGGACGTTGCCCGCCACCACGAGGCTCTCGCCGCTGCCGGCGTGCCGGTCGGCGCGGCCGGGCCACCAGGCGGCGTGCCCGATCAGCGCGGTCAGCGAGGGGGTGAAGAACATCGCCATGACGAAGGCCGCGATCACGATGCCGAAGCTGATCGAGAAGCCCATCTCCGAGAACAGGGTGTTCCCGGCGAGCATCATGCTGGCGAAGGTGCCGGCCAGGATCGCTCCGGCCGCCGCCACCGTGGGCCCGGCGTGACGCAGCGCCTGCGACGCGGCCTCCCTCGGCTCGCGGCCCTCACGGGCCTCCTCGCGGAGCCGGGAGATCATCAGGATGTTGTAGTCCGTGCCGATGGCGACCACGAACAGGTACATGAACACCGGGAGCATGAACATCAGCCCCGACTGGTTCTGGATGTGCTGGAAGATCAGCACGGTGGCGCCCAGCGTGGCCGCGAAGCCGAGGCCGACCGAGGCCATCAGGTACCAGGGCGCGACCACACTGCGCAGCATCAGGCCCAGGATCAGCATGATCAGCAGCCCGGCGACCGGGAACACCACCAGGTAGTCGTGGTTGATCGCCTTGTTGATGTCCTTGTAGACCGCCGAGATACCGCCGACCAGCGCCTTGTCCCCGTTGGGCGCGTTGGCGTGGGCGACCGAGCGGATGCTGTCGACGGTGTTCATGGCCTGCGAGCTCTGCGGGTCGTACTTGAGGATCACCGAGAAGCTGGCGGTGCTGCCGTCCTTGTTGAACTGCACCGGGGCCACCGTGTTCACGCCCGCGACCGTGGTGAGCTTCTGGCCGAACGCGGTCACCGCGCTCTTGTCCAGCGGCGAGCCGTTCTCGCTGCTCAGGTAGACCTGGGTGGGCTGGGCGGCGCCGGCGCTGAAGGCCTTGGTGATGGTGTCCTGGACGACCATCGACTCCTTGGTCTTCGGCATGGAGCTGGAGGCGAAGTCGAAGCTGGCCTTGTAGCTGGTGGCGACGAGCGCCAGCGCGACCATCAGCAGGCCGGAGACCAGCGCCACCAGCGCGGGACGGCGCTGCACGCCGCGGCCGACCTTGGCGAAGGCGGAGCCCTGCGGCTCGATCTGCCACTTCTTGGACGGCCAGAACAGCACCCGCGGCGGGATCAGCGAGAAGACGGCGGGGACCAGGGTGAGCCCCGCGATCAGGGTGACCCCGACCGAGATGGCCAGCGCCGGGCCCATCTGCTTGAGGAAGGAGACCGAGGAGAGCGAGAGCGCCAGGAAGGCGATGATGACCGCGCCGGCGGCGGATGCGATGGCCTCGCCGACCCGGCCGACCGCCGTGATCATGGCTTCCTTGGCGTCGTCACCCGCCCGCAGCCGCTCTCGGTAACGGAACATCAGGAAGAGGATGTAGTCGGTGCCGACGCCGAACAGCACCACGATGAGGATGCCGGACACCGAGGAGTTGGACGACAGTCCGAGCAGCTTGGTGATGTCCGCGATCAGACCGTTGGCGGCCATCGCCACCACGCCGATCAGCACCAGCGGCAGGATCGCCATCAGCGGGGACCGGAAGATCAGCACCATCGCCACGATGATGATGACGAACGTGCCGATGCCGATCAGCGACTGCCCGCGCTTGGACGCGTCCTGCTGGTCCAGGACCTGCGCCGCCGAGCCGCCGAGCTTGGCGTTGATGTCGGTGCCCTTGGTCAGCGTCGCCAGATCGGCGCGCAGCGCCTTGGCGGCGTCCGCCTGCGAGGGCTGGCCGTTGCTCTTGTCGTCCATCTTGACGAGGCTGAGGCCGTACTTGCCGTCGGCGGAGTAGGCGCCCTGGAAGACTCCCTGGACGTCCTTGATGGTCTCCTTGTTGAGCGCGGTGGTGACGGAGGCGATGGTGGCCTTGTCGGCCGCGGTCAGCGCCTGGCCGTCGGTGCGCTGGAACAGCGCCTCGGCGGCCGGGGTGAACGCGGCGGGGAACGCCTTCTGCTGGAGCGTCATCGCCTGGATGGACTCGTAGCTCTTCGGCAGGAAGCTGCTCTCGTCACTGTTGGACGCCAGCGTCGGCGCCGTCATGGCGATCACGACGGCCGCGACGACCCACGCCACGATCGTCCAGACCGGGTGACGCACGACGGTGCGTCCTATCCGATGAAACATCTGGGTGCGCCTCCAAGGCGTGGATCACTCCGCCCCGGCGACAGTGCACGGGCAGCGCGATCGGTTCGGCAGTGCTAGCCGGTCGGCAGGTAAGTTCGGTGTCGGCATCATAGGAAAGCAACTAGCCGCGCGGCAAGTCGAGTCCCCCGGTCCTGTCGCTCTCACAGAACTCTCAGATGTCCGGGACCATCTTCACCCGCCGCGACCGGCGGTTTCCTCGTCCCCCGGGTGGAGTCCTCTCCCCCTCAGGGCGGAGACCGACCCTGAGTGCGCACCAGGGGACGGAGGTAGGGCTAACCCCCGGGCACCCCTGGTGCCAGGCCCAGGGACGGCTCCCCCGCTGGCCGGATGTCCCGCCAGGACGGCGCTCACTAGCGTCGGTTGTGTGCTTCGGCACCCGCCCGCACCTTCCGAATCCGGCCCTGGGGGACCACCGTGACATCGCATGCCCGCACGTCTTCGAAGCGAAGGGCCACGGCGCCCGAGCGGCCGGGACTCGCCGCCGCCGTCGGCGGCTGGAGTGCCCGGCACCGCAAGACCGCCGTCTTCGGCTGGCTGCTGTTCGTCGTCCTCGCCACCGTCCTCGGCGGGATGGCCGGCAGCCTGCACACCACCAACAAGGACAACGGCCTGGGCCAGTCCGGCCGGGCCGACCAACTGATCGCCGCGGCCGGGCTGCACTCCCCGGCGACCGAGACCGTACTGATCCAGAGCAGCTCCTTCACCGCCACGGATCCGCGTTTCCGCACCGCCGTCGACGACACCGTCGCCTCCGTCAGGGCCACCGGCGCGGCCTCGGCCGTGAAATCCCCCTACACCAACGGCACGGTGGCCCCCGACGGCCACTCGGCGCTGGTCGTGGTCACCATGGCCGGCGACCCCGCCACCGCGGCCGACCGGGTCGCCCCGGTGCTGGCCGCCGTCTCCGGCGTCCAGTCCCGCCACGCCGACCTGACCGTGCAGGAGTTCGGCGACGCCAGCGCCGACAAGTGGTTCCAGGACGCTTTCAGCCATGACTTCAGCCGCGCCGAGTGGACGGCGGTGCCGCTGGCCCTCGGCATCCTGCTGATCGCCTTCGGCGCCCTGGTCGCCGCCGCGCTGCCGGTGCTGCTCGCCCTCACCGCCTTCATCGCCGCCGGCGGACTGGTCGCGCTGAGCAGCCACCTGCTGCACACCAGCGACGACGCCTCCTCGGTGATGCTGCTGGTCGGACTGGCCGTCGGCGTCGACTACTGCCTGTTCTACCTGCGCCGCGAGCGCGAGGAGCGGGCCAGGGGCCACTCCCCCGAGGCCGCGCTGCAGATCGCCGCGGCCACCTCCGGACGGGCCGTCATGGTCTCCGGGCTCACCGTCGTGGTCGCCATGGCCGGAATGTTCCTCACCGGCATCGCCGACTTCCAGGCCATGGGCATGGCCACCATCCTGGTCGTGATCACCGCGGTGCTCGGGTCGGTCACCGTGCTCCCGGCGCTGCTGTCGATGCTGGGCGACCGGGTGATGAAGGGGCGCGTCCCGTTCCTGGGCCGCCGGATGCTGCGCTCGTCCACGGCCGGCGCCAGCGGCGCCGCGGAAGGCAGCGCCTTCTGGCGGGCCGTGCTCGGCCGGGTGCTGCGCCGTCCGCTGCTCTCGGCCGGCCTCGCCACCGCCTTCCTGCTGGCCCTGGCCGCGCCGCTGCTCACCATGCACACCGCGAACCTGACCTTCGCCCAGCAACTGCCCAAGGGCAACCCGCTGGTGACCACCCAGCAGAAGATCGCCGCGGCCTTCCCCGGCAACCCCAACCAGGCCACCGTGGTGGTCAGGTCCGACCAGCTGGACTCGCCCGCGATGGCCACCGCCCTCGCCGACTTCAAGTCCCGCGCCGTGGCCACCGGTCTGCTGCACGACCCGATCACCGTCACCCGCTACCCGGCCCAGCACATCGAGACCGTGGACGTGCCGATGGCCGGCAGCGGCAACGACCGGACCAGCAGCGACGCCCTCGCCGCGCTGCGCGGCACGCTGGTCCCGGACACCTTCGGCAAGGTGGCCGGCACCGAGGCCGACGTCACCGGTCAGACGGCCGGCTCGGAGGACTTCAATGCGCAGATGACCGGCAGCCTGCTGCCCGTGTTCGCCTTCGTGATGGGCTTCGCCTTCCTGCTGATGCTGCTCTCCTTCCGCTCGGTCACGGTGGCGCTGACCGCGCTCGCGCTCAACCTGCTCTCGGTCGCCGCCTCCTACGGGGCGCTGACCCTGGTCTTCCAGCACGGCGTGGGAGCCTCACTGCTGGGCACCTCGGGCGTCGGCGCGATCGAGACCTGGGTCCCGCTGTTCCTCTTCGTCATCCTGTTCGGGCTGAGCATGGACTACCACGTGTTCGTGGTCTCCCGGATCAAGGAGGCGCACGACCGCGGCCTGCCCACCCGGGCCGCCGTCGCCCACGGCATCACCACCACGGCAGGGGTGGTCACCAGCGCGGCGGCCATCATGGTGGCGGTGTTCGCGGTCTTCGGCACCCTGGACATGCAGTCGATGAAGCAGATGGGCATCGGCCTGGCCGTCGCCGTCCTGATCGACGCGACCGTGATCCGCGCGGTGCTGCTGCCCTCGGTGATGAGCCTGCTGGGCGAACGCAACTGGTGGCTCCCCCGCCGGCTCGCCTGGCTCCCCGACCTGGGCCACGGCGAAACACCGGCGGAGCCGGCCGAACCGCGCCGCGAGGTCCCGGCCCCCGCTCCGGCGCCCGCGCCCGCGCCCGCGCCCACTCGGCTTCGCTGAGCGGGTTCGGTCCCGCTCACGCCCGCCGACCCGGTTTTGCGCAGGGGTACGGGGCCTCCCCAAGCTCTTCGAGCTGGGGGATACCCCACCGCCCCGAATGACTGGAGTTGACGAACCGTTCGCGCCGGGGGCGCGTATCTCCCCGGTAGCGCCGCCTACCCGGTCGGCTGAGCCTCTCCACACGGGGGGAGAGGGTCAGCCGACCGCCGCGCGCGTCGGCCACTCGACGCTCACCACCGCCTGCGGGTCCTTCTTCCGCAGCCACTCCTGCAGACCCGCCGCCCAGGTCGCGTACCAGCCGACCTGACGGGTGTGCAGCTCCGCCGGGTCGAGCCCGCCGACCTCCTGCGGGTACTTCCGCCCCAGCGCCAGCGCGACATGCAGCGCGGCGAGGGCGTCGCTGCCGGCCCGGTGCGCGTCGGCGAGCTCCACCCCGTACACCGCGCAGGCGCTCTGCAGGGTGCGCGAGCCCTTCCGGTAGCGGTCCACGGCGCGGTCCACCGCCAGCGGGTCCAGCACCGGGCCGGGGGCCCGCCCGCCCAACCGCTGCTCCAGCGAGGGCAGTCCGTGCCGGCGCAGCTCGGCGGCGAGCAGGCTGAGGTCGAAGGAGGCGTTGAACACCACCACCGGGACCCCGGCCCGCCAGTACGCGCACAGCGCGGCCGCGACCTCCTCCGCGACCTCCGCGGCGGGACGGCCCTCGGCCACGGCGCGGTCGGTGGAGATCCCGTGGATCGCCGCGGCCTCGTCCGGGATGGCGACGCCGGGGTCCGCGAGCCAGTCCCGCTCGCGGACCACCTCGCCGCCCTTGGCCTCCACCAGCGCGGCGGTGACGATCCGCGACTCGGCGGGGTCGGTCCCGGTGGTCTCCAGGTCGAATCCGACCAGGGTGTCGTGCAGCCAGCTCATGGCGTGTCGTCCTCTCGTCCGCGTGCGTCACCATCATCCCGCGCACCACTGACAACACCGCGGGGGGTCAGGACACCGAGCGGGAGTCGCTCCAGGCGCCCTCGAACTCCTCCTGGTAGACCTGGAACAGGCCCGGTTCGGGAGGCCGTCCGGAGAGGATCGGGCCCGGCGTCCCGCCGCGCAGCACCAGCGCCGGGGACTCTATGCCGCGGGAGCGGCGCAGATAGGACTGGACGACGCCGAGCCCGTCCGGGCCGTCCCCGTCGACCAGGTAGGCGGAGAAGCGCGGCATCTCGTCGTAGACCCGGATCTCGAAGGAGCCGGCGTCCCGCAGCCGGGCCCGGACCCGGCGGACGTGCATGATGTTGGTCTCCACGGCCTTGCCCAGCTCGCCGCGGCCGATGCCCAGTTCCCGCTCGCGCCGGCGCAGCGCGCTGCTGGCCGGGTTGAGGAAGAGCAGCCGGATCCGGCAGCCGCTGTCGGCCAGGCCGACCAGCCGCCGCCCGGTGAAGTTCTGGCACAGCAGGTTGAGCGAGATCCCCACCGCGTCCAGCCGGCGGGCCCCGGCCAGCAGGTCCTCCACCGGCAGGTCCCGCTGCAGCCTGACCCGGTCCGGGTGGACCCCGATGACGTCGGCGTAGCGGTCGCCGACCAGCTCCTCGACCACGTCGACCGGGGCGCGCAGCCGGGTGGTGTCGACCCGTCCGTCCAGCAGCTGCAGCAGCCGGGACGCCGCCCGCTCGGCCTGGGCCAGCACGTTCTCGGACAGCGCCCGGTTGCGGGAGACCACGTGCCGGGCGACCTCCAGCTCGTCCAGGGCGACCTCGACCTCCCGACGGTCGCTCAGGAACGGCTCGAAGCACGGCCAGTGCTGGACCATCAGCTCGCGCAGCTGCGGCAGCGTGAGAAACACCACAAGGGAGTCGTCGTCGGGGTCCAGCAGATAGCCCTTGCGCCGGCTGACCTCGCGGACCGCGCCCGCGCGCTGCACCCACTCCTCGCCGGCCGGTCCGGCGGCGGCGATCACCCAGTCCTCGCCGTGCACCGGCTCGTAGACCGGGCGCAGCACCTCGGCGACGACCGAGCGCAGCCGCTGCTCGACCAGGTTGAGCCAGACGTAGGCGCGCCCGGCCCTGCGGACCCGCAGCCTGGCCTCGTCCCAGGCCGCCGCGGGCCAGGCCAGCGAGGGCTCCAGCGGGCCCGGCTGGTGCGGTACGGTCCGCCCCGGGCCGCCTCGGACGACCGTGGTCGGGGCCTCTCCCCGCGCCGTGCCTCCCGCGGCACCCCCGTCGGGGACGACCATCCCGGACCTCACCGTTCCTCTCGACCGTGCCGACCCACGCGCACGCTGATTCACACGCCGATTCAACTGCACACGACTTCATACGACTTCACCGGAGCGCTGCCGGGGAGTCGCCGAACCGTCGCCGACAACGTACCGCGCCGGAGCGCTCACAGTAGGCCGTCCGGGTGACTCCGGACGATCAAGAGTACTGTTGGATCCCTTCCGTCACCGCCCGCTTCCGCAGCGCTGCCGCACCGTCACCGTGGGCCACTGGGACACCCGTTCGGGCGAAGTACCCGGGAAACCGCCATGAGCGGGCACGCGCTGCGACACGATGCGAGTGGACATGACGGAGCCTTTCCCTGGGCATAGGCCACCTGACGGTTGCCGATCTTCTCTGCCGGGGGTCGGCACGGGCACTAGTGGGAGTTGTTGACGACGATGCAGGTCTGGCCGGGACATCCGTACCCCCTGGGTGCCACCTACGACGGCGCCGGAACCAACTTCGCCGTGTTCTCCGAGGTCGCCGAACGGGTGGAGTTGTGCCTGCTGGGGGACGACGGCTCGGAGACCTCGGTCGAACTGCGGGAGACCGACGCCTTCGTCCGGCACGCCTACCTCCCCGGCGTCCAGCCGGGGCAGCGCTACGGCTTCCGGGTGCACGGGCCCTACGAACCGCGCAACGGCGACCGCTGCAACGGCTCCAAGCTGCTGCTGGACCCCTACGCCAAGGCGATGAGCGGCCGGGTCGACTGGGACGAGTCCGTCTACGGCTACCACTTCGGCTCGCCGGAGCAGCGCAACGACCTGGACTCGGCCCCGCACACCATGGCCTCGGTGGTGGTGAACCCCTTCTTCGACTGGGGCAACGACCGCCCGCCGCGCACCGACTACCACCGCACCGTCATCTACGAGGCCCACGTCAAGGGCCTGACCTACCTCCACCCCGGCATCCCCGAGGAGATCCGGGGGACCTACGCCGGAATAGCGCATCCGGCCGTGGTGGAGCACCTGGTGAAGCTGGGCGTGACCGCGATCGAACTGATGCCGGTGCACCAGTTCGTCCACGACCACCGGCTGGTGGAGCTGGGGCTGGCCAACTACTGGGGCTACAACACCATCGGCTTCTTCGCCCCGCACAACGCCTACTCCTCGCTGGGCGACCGCGGCCAGCAGGTGCAGGAGTTCAAGTCCATGGTGAAGGCCCTGCACGCGGCCGGCATCGAGGTCATCCTGGACGTGGTCTACAACCACACCGCCGAGGGCAACCACCTGGGCCCCACCCTGGCCTTCCGCGGCCTGGACAACTCCGCGTACTACCGGCTCGCCGAGGACCGCCGCTACTACGAGGACACCACCGGCACCGGCAACAGCCTGCTGATGCGGCATCCGCACGTGCTCCAGCTGATCATGGACTCGCTGCGCTACTGGGTCACCGAGATGCACGTCGACGGCTTCCGCTTCGACCTCGCGGCGACCCTGGCCCGCCAGTTCCACGAGGTGGACCGGCTCTCCTCGTTCTTCGACCTGGTCCAGCAGGACCCGGTGGTCTCCCAGGCCAAGCTGATCGCCGAGCCCTGGGACGTGGGCGAGGGCGGCTACCAGGTGGGCAACTTCCCACCGCTGTGGACCGAGTGGAACGGCCAGTACCGGGACACCGTCCGCGACCTGTGGCGCGGCGAGAACGCGGCGCTGGCCGAGTTCGGTTCCCGGCTGACCGGCTCCTCCGACCTCTACCAGGACGACGGCCGCCGGCCCATCGCCTCCATCAACTTCGTCACCTGCCACGACGGCTTCACCCTGCGCGACCTGGTCTCCTACAACGAGAAGCACAACGACGCCAACCACGAGGACAACCGGGACGGCGAGAGCTTCAACCGCTCCTGGAACTGCGGCGCCGAGGGCGACACCGACGACCCCGGCGTGCTCGCGCTGAGGGGCCGTCAGCAGCGCAACTTCATCGCCACCCTGATGCTCTCCCAGGGCGTCCCGATGCTCTCGCACGGCGACGAGTTCGGGCGCACCCAGAGCGGCAACAACAACGCCTACTGCCAGGACAGCGACATCTCCTGGGTGCACTGGCCCGAGGCCGCGATGGGCCCCAGCCGGATGCCGACCTCCCCCGAGGAGGAGGAACCGCAGACCGAGGAGGACGCCTCGGCCCAGCTGCTGGAGTTCACCCGGCACATGGTCTGGCTGCGCCGGGACCACCCGGTCTTCCGCCGCCGCCGCTTCTTCCACGGCCGCCCGGTCTCCGGCACCCACGACGACCTCACCGACATCGCCTGGTTCACCCCCGGCGGCGAGGAGATGACCGGCCAGGACTGGTCCGCCTCCTACGCCAAGTCGCTGACCGTGTTCCTCAACGGCTACGCCATCTCCGAACCGGACCGGCGCGGCGGCAAGATCACCGACGACTCCTTCCTGCTGCTGTTCAACGCCGGCGACAAGGGCATCGACTTCACCGTCCCGATCAACCACGGCCGGGAGTGGCAGGTCGTCGTCGACACCGCGCTGCCCTGGGTCATCGCCCCCGGCACCGGCCAGAAGGTCCGCGCCGGCGACGGCCTGCACCTGGCGGACCGGTCGATGATGGTGCTCCAGCGCCCGGCCTGAACCGGGTGTCGTCCCCCAGGTGGGCCTGCCGGGGTCGTGCGAACGCCCCGAACGGGGTAAGCGTGGGGCATGACCGCCGCACAGGTAAGCGCACCGACGGCCACCTACCGCCTGCAGCTCCAGCCCGGCTTCGGCTTCGCCGAGGCTGGGCGCGCTGTCCCTTACCTGGCCCGGCTGGGGGTGTCCCACCTGCACCTCTCCCCGGTCCTGGAGGCCGTGACGGGCTCCACCCACGGCTACGACGTGGTGGACCACAGCCGCGTCCGCGAGGAGATCGGCGGCGAGGACGGGCTGCGCGCCCTGGCCGCCACCGCCCGCGCCCACGGCCTCGGCCTGATCGTGGACGCCGTGCCGAACCACATGGCCGCCCCGATCCCGGCCCGCCGCAATCCGGCCTGGTGGCAGCTGCTCCGCGAGGGCCCGCAGGCCCCGACCGCGGCCTGGTTCGACGTCGACTGGGCGGCCGGGGCCGGCCGGGTCCTGCTGCCCGTCCTCGCCGACCGCCTCGGCGCCGAGCTGCCACACCTGAAGACCGACACCTGGAACGGCGAGCCGGTCCTGCGCTACTACGACCACGCCTTCCCGCTGCGCCCCGGCACCGAGAAGCTCCCGCTGCCGGAACTGCTCGACCAGCAGTTCTACCGGCTGGCCTGGTGGCGGATGGCCCGCACCCAGCTGAACTACCGGCGCTTCTTCACCGTCTCGGACCTGATCGGCGTCCGGGTCGAGCACCCCGAGGTGTTCCGGGCCACCCATGAGGTGCTGCTGCGCCTGCACACGGACGGCGTCGTCGAGGGCTTCCGCATCGACCACCCGGACGGCCTGGCCGACCCGCGCGGCTATCTGGCCCGGCTGGCCGAGGCCACCGGCGGGGCGTACGTGGTCGTCGAGAAGATCCTCACCGCCGACGAGGAGCTGCCCCAGGACTGGCCCTGCGCAGGCACCACCGGCTACGACGCCCTGCGCCGCATCGACGCCGTGCTCACCGACGGCCCGGGCACGGCGGCCCTGACCAGCGTCTACAGCGACTACCTGGGCGCCCCGGTCGACAGCGCCACCGCCGCCGCGCGGCGCGGCCGCACCGAGATGACCGCGCCGGAGGGCGCGCTGGCCGCAGAGGTGAGCCGGCTCACCCGGCTGGCCACCGCGATATGCACGGACGACGCCCCCGAACTGCGCGACCACCCCGTCTGGGCGCTGCGGCAGGCGATAGCCGCGACCCTGGCCGCCTACCCGGTCTACCGGCCCTACCCGGTCCCCGGCGAGCCGGACACCCCCGCCGACATCGAGCGGACCACCGGCGCGACCGCCACCGCACGCACCCTGCTGCCGGCCCACCACGCCGCCACCGCCGACCTGGTCCGGGACCTGGCCCTGGGCCGGCACGGCCGCAGCCCGGCCAAGGACGAGTTCCGGATCCGGCTGGCCCAGACCGCCTCCGCCGTCGCCGCCAAGGGCGTCGAGGACACCGCCTTCTACCGCCGCTATCCGCTGCTCTCGCTCAACGAGGTCGGCGGCGACCCGGGCAGCCCCGGGCTCTCCCCCGCCGAGTTCCACGCCTACTGCGCCCGGATGCGGCGCGACCGCCCGGCGGCGATGACGGTGCTCTCCACCCACGACACCAAGCGCAGCGCCGACGCCCGCGCCCGCCTGGCCGTCCTGGCCGAGCTCCCCGACCAGTGGCGCAGCGAACTGGACGCCTGGACCAAGCTGCTGCCGGCCCCCGACGGCGACGCCAACGCCGCCTACCTGGTCTTCCAGACCGCCCTGGCCGCCTGGCCGATCGACGCCGACCGGCTGGCCGCAGCCGCCCTCAAGTCCGTCCGCGAGGCCAAGCTCCGCACCAGCTGGACCGCGCCGGATGCCGGCTACGAACGCGCCGTCGAGGACTTCGCCCGCGCCGTCCCCGGCACCCCGGAACTCGCCGCCCGGATCACCGCCTTCACCGCCCGCCTGGCCCCCTACGAGCGGACCAACACCCTCTCCGCCACCCTGCTCCACCTCACCATGCCCGGCGTCCCCGACCTCTACCAGGGCAGCGAACACCCCCTCCACACCCTGGTAGACCCCGACAACCGCCACCCCGTCTCCTTCAGGGGCGCGGGGAACTGCGCGAACAGCAACCAGGCACCCCCCGCACCCGAAAAACTCCACATCACCACCACAGCCCTCCACCTCCGCCGCACCTACCCAGAGGCCTTCACCGGCACCTACACCCCCCTCCCCACCCACGAAAACGCCATCGCCTACCTCCGAGGCGACACCGTCCTCGCCATCGCCACCCGCCTCCCCCACCGCCTGGAACAAACTGGCTGGAACGGCGCAAGCCTCCCCCTGCCGCCCGGACAATGGACCGACGCCCTCACCGAAGGCCCGTCCCGCTCCGGCGAGACCCCTCTCGCCACCCTGCTGGCGCACCTCCCCGTCGCCCTGCTCATCCGCACCCCCCAGGAGTCCTGACCCATGGCCCACCGCTTCGAGCTCTGGGCCCCCTGGCGCACCGCGTCGAGGTCGAGGTCGACGGCGCCCCCATCGCCATGGCCCGGCACCGGGCCCACCCGGGCTGGTGGGAGGCCACCGCCCGGGCCGACCCGTCCCGATCCCGTTACGGCTTCCGACTGGACGGCGACCCGACCCTGCTCCCCGACCCCCGCTCCCCGCGCCAGCCGGACGGCCCCGACGGCCCGTCCCAGCTCACCGACCACTCCGCGTTCCCCTGGTCGGCGACGCCCTGGCAGGGCCGCGCCCTCCCCGGCAGCACCCTCTACGAACTGCACATCGGCACCTTCACCCCGGAGGGCACCTTCGACGCGGCCGCGGCCCGCCTCGACCACCTCGTCGAACTCGGCGTCGACCTGGTCGAACTGATGCCCGTCTGCCCGTTCCCGGGGACCCACGGCTGGGGCTACGACGGCGTCTCGCTCTGGGCCGTCCACGAGCCCTACGGCGGTCCGGAAGGGCTGAAGCGCTTCGTCGACGCCGCCCACCGCCGCGGCCTCGGCGTCGTCCTGGACATCGTCCACAACCACCTGGGCCCGTCCGGCAACTACCTCCCGCGCTTCGGCCCGTACTTCACCGACCGTCACCACACGCCCTGGGGCGCCGCGGTGAACCTGGACGCCCCCGGCTCGGACGAGGTCCGCCGCTACCTCATCGGCAGCGCCCTGGCCTGGCTGCGCGACTACCGCGTCGACGGGCTGCGCCTGGACGCCGTCCACGCCCTGGTCGACACCCGC